>JBEKLF010000176.1:0-18262 GCA_050010335.1 Terriglobia bacterium | reverse complement strand
TATTCCGCTGTGCCCAACTTTATGGACATCGGGATTAACGGCTATTTTGGCGCGGGCTGCGGCACCTGCGCACCTGTCACCCTTGACGGCAACTCCATGCAGGCTTCCGAAGATGTGGACATGATGAGAGGCCGGCATCACATCTCATTCGGTGGGGAATGGCTGCACTATCAATTTAATTACGCGAATGTTTACGAGAGTAACGGCAGCCTCGCTTTTGACGGCTACGCTTCCGGCAATGCTCTCCTCGATTTCATGCTGGGATTGCCAAGCCAGTTGTTCCAAGGAAGTGAGGACTTTTATAGGGGAAGACAGAACTACTTTGGCCCCTACGTCGAGGACGACATTCGGGTGAGCAAGAGTTTGAACGTAAACGTTGGCTTGCGCTGGGAGCCTTACTTGCCCACCAACGAGAAGTTCAAGCATATGGATCACTGGGACTACAACGCGTTCCTTGCGGGGAAGACGTCAACCGTTTACCCCAACGCACCCGCCGGCTTGTTTTTCCCCGGCGATCCCGGCATTCCCACCAAGGGGTTCACTTATAGCCGGCTGGCGGATTTTGCCCCGCGCGTGGGCTTGGGCTGGCAACCCGGCGGAAGTGGGAGGCAGGTGATTCGCGCCGGCTTCGGCGTCTTCTATAACGTCATGCCGACCGCCTACTCGGAAGACCAAAACCAAGGTGCTCCCTGGGCCAGTGAGGTGAATTTGACCAGTCCTCCGGGAGGGCTGACGAATCCCTGGTTAGGATTCCCCGGCGGCAATCCCTTCCCCACTCCTGCGGGGAAACTGACCTTTGTCCCTCAAGGCGCCTATTTCAACTACCCGCTCAGTGCTAACGCAACGAGCGTCGATGTGTGGAACCTCACCTATCAGCGCCAATTCGCCAACAACTGGGTGGTCTCGGCAAGTTATATGGGCAACAAGAGCACTCACATCTGGACGGGAGAGGATGTCGATCCGGGCGTTTACATTCCGGGCAACTGTGTTGCTGGTCAATACGGGCTCACGCAGGCCGGTCCCTGCTCGAACACTTCAAACACCGAGCAAAGGCGGCTGCTCTACCTGCAAAATCCCGTCGCCGGAGCGTCTTACTCGGACATCTACCAGGCCGACGATGGCGCCAACGCGGAATACAACGCGTTTTTCGCGAAAGTGGAGCACCGGTTCACTGAGAATTACACGATTCTTGCCAATTACACCTACTCGCATTGCATCAGTGAGGCGGACTTCGGCGGCGACCTCGGTGGCGCCAACACGGAGCAACCTTTCAATCGAAATGCGGACCGGGGCAATTGCGCCTTTGATTTGCGTCACGTCTTCAATTTATCCCTTGTCGCCCTTTCGCCCCACTTTGCCGGCGTGTGGACGAACCGGCTGCTGGGCAACTGGCAATTCGCTCCGATCATTTCAACCCACAGCGGTACGTGGTTTCAGCCCGTGACCGGCCTGGACAACTCCCTGACCGCCATCTACAATGACCGGCCGAATGTGACAGGAAATCCTTACATCAGGAGCACCACGGGCAACCTCCAGTGGCTGAACGCCGGCGCCTTCACCCCGAATGCTTTAGGCGCCTTTGGAAACGCCGGGATGGATTCGCTGCTCGGCCCCAAGTACTTTGATGTCGATGTGGACGTAAGCCGCTACTTTACCATTCACGAAAAGCAAAAGCTTGAGCTCCGCTTCGAATTCTTCAATATAGGAAATAATGTAAATTTCAGCACGCCGGACAACAATCTGCAGGACAACACTTTCGGTCAGATTCTTGGCGACGTGAGTCCGCGCATCCTGGAGTTTGCGCTTAGGTATACGTTTTAGCGCGTGTCTTTGCTGAAGCCGGCCCGCATGCTCAGCACGCGAACCCTGCCTTTGGCGCGGAAGCAAGGATCGCGCAATTGCCGGCTGGGTAGTCGCGTATTGGCAGGGTCCTACCGGCCGAGATTCGCTAGGCGCGGCTGCAAAGCTCCCCCACGGATCCTGCCGAGGCGGCGCTCCAAGCCCGGGACGGAGGCTCATCATGCACCGCCGTATTCTTCTCCAATCCAAACCGCCTTGCTGGCTGTGGGCGCCGCTTACGGGGCTCGCAGCGCCACCCCTCCTGAATCAGGAGGGGAGCAATTTCATGACAGCGGCGCGGAAAGGGCAAACCCCCCATGAAAAATTCTTCCCGACGTGATTTCTTCCTGCGCGCCTCGATCTTCGGCCTGGGCCTGAGCGCCGGGCTGCGGAATTCCTTGGCTTCACCCAAGGAACCCCACCTGGACTTCCCCACCAACCCGCGGGCGCGCCTGGCGGTAACCTCCTGGCCGTTCCGGGAGTTTATCGACAGTCCGGGCAATTCCGATCGCAACCGGGCAAAGCCCGGCATGGACCTCAAAGATTTTCCCGGAATGATCGCCAAGCGATTTGGCATTCAGAACGTTTGCCTGCTGGCGGGACACTTCCATTCGACGGACCCGGCCTATCTCGAGGCCCTGCGCCAAGCGCTGGCGCAAGCCGGTTCCCATCTGGTGGACTTGGGGCTGGGAGGACGCAATTTCTGGGACCCTGACAAAACCCAGCGCCAAGCGGCGGTGGAGTACGGCCAACACTGGATTGATCGCGCGGTAAAGTTGGGCTCTCCCAGTGTTCGCCAGCACCTGGACGCCCCGCCGGGGGTAAAACCGGACGTGGAGTTGGCTTCCCAGACGTTAGGACGGCTGGCGGAATACGGGGCGGCGAAGAACATTCTGGTCAATCTGGAGAATGACGACCTTATTAACGAAGACCCGTTCTTCATCGTGAAGGTCATCGAGAAGGTGGGCAATCCTTACCTGCGCGCCCTGCCCGATTTCGGCAACACCCTCGCCGGGGGCGACGCCGGATATAACGAGCGGGGCGTGGCCGCCATGCTCAAGCACGCTTGCGGCGTGTGCCATATCAAAGACGTGGTGGTGACCGATGATGGCAAAACCTACAAGGTGGACTTGCCCAAAATGTTCGAACTCGCTCAAAAGAGTGGATTCAAGGGGTACTATATGATGGAGTGGGACGGGGGACCGGGCGACCCTTACGAGGGGACGGAGCGATTGGTGGCGGAGACTTTGAAGTGCATTTCCGGGGAGGCGCATTCATGACCCTCTGCAGGTTCGGTATAGGACTGGCTTTGATGCTTGGATTACTGTTCGCAGCCGCGGCATTTCCCGCTGGCGATTCGGTGGAACTCCTTCAAAAGGGCGATCACGTTGATGTCCTCATTGGCGGGAAACTGTTTACGACGTACTACTTCTCCAAGGAGGTCGCCAAGCCATACTTTCAGCCCCTGCGAAGCGCGCAGGGTACGGTTTTGTCGCGGGACTTTCCCACCGGCAACACCTTCCCTCCGCAGTATAAGGATGACCCGAGCGTGGAACCCCATCAGCGGCCCATGTTTTTTGGCCATGGAAATATCGACGGCATTGACTTCTGGGGCGAGGCGGCATTCCCGAAATATAGTGATGATACGGTTTTTGGGCGCGCGACTTTTCGCAAGCTGGAGGAGATTCGGGGCGGCGCCGATTCCGGGACGCTGCGTGCCGCTTTCGAACTGACAGGGCCCAGCGGCCGGGTGATTGCCGACGAGACTCAATCCTACGTCTTCGGCGGCGACGCGGGCACCCGCTGGATTGATTGCGAGATCACAATCATCGCCAATCATGGATCCGATCTTACGATGGGAGACACGAAGGAAGGAACCTTCGGGATCCGCTTCCGCAAAGAACTGAATTCGCCTCCCGGACACATGGTAAACTCTGCGGGCGCGGAGGGGGAGAAAGCCATCTGGGGAAAGCGCGCGGATTGGGTGGACTACGACGGCACAATCGAGGGAGAAGACCTGGGCGTTGCCGTGTTCGACAGTCCGCGGAGTTTCCGCCATCCCACGTACTGGCACGCGCGCGGTTACGGCCTGCTCGCCGCGAATCCCTTCGCCTGGAGAGAGTTCTATAAAGACCCGGATAAGGACGGGAGCTGGACCGTTCAACAAGGCAAGCAGTTGAAGTTTCGTTATCGCGTTTTGATTCATCAGGGGGATTACAAACAAGCGAAGGTCGCCGAGGCCTATCAGGAATACGCAGCCCACGAACGATAAATACCATTCAGTGCAAGTCCTCAGGGAGGGAGAAATCCAATCATGTCCAACGATTCGCAATTGAGCCGCAGAAGTTTCTTGCAGGGCGGTGTGACTGGCGCCGCAGCGCTGGCGGCCGCAAGCAGTGTGGCATTCATAACCCAGCCGGACCGGGTATTCGGGGCAAACGATCGCGTGCGCGTGGCGATTTGCGGCGTGCATGGGCGCGGCATGGATCACGTCGAGAATTATTCCAAGATGAAGAACGTACAGATCGCCGCAGTCTGCGACATTGATGAGAACATCATGGCGGCGCGTGTTGCCGGCATGGAAAAACGCGGCATTCCCAAGCCTGCAACCTTCGTGGACATCCGGAAGCTTTTGGAGGAAAAGTCGATTGATGCCATCTCGATCGCGACGCCGAATCACTGGCACTCCTTGATGGGAATCTGGGCATGCCAGGCAGGCAAGGACGTTTACGTTGAGAAGCCCTGCTCGCACAATCTGTGGGAAGGCAAGCAATTCGTAGCGGCGGCGCAAAAGTATGGCCGAGTCGTCCAGCATGGCACGCAGATTCGGTCGGCCACAGCAGTGGTGGAAGGCATCAAGAAGATCAAAGAGGGTCTGATCGGCGACATCTATATGGCTCGCGGGCTCTGCTACAAGTGGCGCAACACCATCGGCCATGCCCCCGTACAGCCGGTTCCGGCAGGCGTGAATTACGATCTCTGGACGGGCCCTGCGCCCTTGCACGATTTCACACGCAATCGCTTTCACTATAATTGGCACTGGTTTTGGGCCTACGGAAACGGTGACATGGGGAACCAAGGCACCCATCAAATGGACGTTGCGCGCTGGGGGATGGGGGTGGGATTTCCCAACAAGGTCAGCGCCATTGGCGGCCACTTTATGTTTGACGACGATCAGGAAACTCCCAACGACCTGGCCTGCGCCTTTCAATTTGACCTGCCAGACGGCAAGCGGAAGATGCTGACCTTCGAAACTCGCCACTGGATCGCCAATCATGAAGCGGAAATTGGCACGCCGGAATTGGGAACGCCCGAGCCCAAGCGCAAGCCCGGAACTCCCGGCCTTGGCCCCCTGTCCGGCCGGCATAACACGATCGGGGACATCTTCTACGGCTCCAAAGGATACTTCGCTACCGGCGATGAGGATGCCGATACTTACAAGGTGTGGCTCGGCCCCGATCAAGATCCTCAGCCGTCGGTTCATGCGGGAGCGGAACTCGCCCACTTCGCGAACTTCATCGACTGTGTGGTGAGCCGGAAGAAGGAAAACCTGAACGCGCCCATCGAGGAAGCGTACATTTCCATGGGCTTGATGCAGCTTGCCAATGCTTCCTATCGCCTGGGGCGGACGTTAAACTTCAATCCCGAGACTGAACAAGTCATCGGCGATTCGGAAGCCGATGCGATGCTTCGCGACGCCGACCGCGGCTATCGCGCCCCCTACACGGTACCGGAGCAGGTTTAAGGAATCGGCCGCTAAGCCCCGCAGGGACGACAGACCATGGCTGCCTCCCTCCGGGGCTGGGAACTCCAACTCCGAAGTGAAAGCGGAGACCCCCGGGACGTAGCGCGGGCGCCCCGCCCGCTGTCCCGGGAGCGCCCCGTTCCCGTCAGGAATGCGCGAGCAGGATGCCCACGCGCCGGAAATTGTGAAAATAAATCAGCTTGAATTTCCTGCCGGCAGGAAATTCGCAGGTATCTGCCTCGAGAATGGTCGCCAAATTGCTAGCCTACAATATGCAGGTCAGTCTCGGGGTGAAATCACGCACTGGGAATAGGTGTCAGGTGTTATGTGTCAGGAGTCGAGTGTCAGGTGTCCGCCATTAAACGGGATGCAGCACACGGTAGACGGCAGGTGCTGGATGCTAGCCAGGGGCTGTGGGCACCCCCCCGTGGGGAGTCACGGCCGGGATGGCGATGCCACAGGGAGCCCCGTGGCACGGGCATCCTGCACGTGAAGGAGTCATGGCCAGGATGGCCACGCCACAGGGGGAACGTCCCCCAGCATGCCACGATATACTAGAAATGAATGGGTTATCGGTGGATGATGGAAATCTTAAGAAAACCCATGTTATTGACACTAAATGAGTTAGTAAATTCTCGATGGCAAGGCGACAAGAAGACAGGTGATGATCGAAAATGAAGGTATATCCCGTGATGTTCTTGAAAACAAACGGACAAAATATGTCCGAAGGGCGCTATCCCGTGATGTTGTTGAAAATAATAGACCTATAATGTGTATCCCACGATGTTGATGATAATAAATGTAGTTACTGAAAAATACCCATGACACTTGACCAGTTCCGAGTGACCAGCAGGGGCAGAATCGGAGGGTGGAGTGGCGGGCAGCGGACGCGGGTGCGTCCCGCTGCTGCCAATAATGCGCTCGCAGGAGGCCCGCGCACCAGCGGGCGCGACCCCCACGCTGCGTTTGCCTTTTGACTTTTGTGCCGCACACTCGGAGGAGGACGTAATGCGCAGTATTAACCGTAGGGCCTTTCTTCATCAAGCCGTCGGTGCGATGGCGGGCGGGGCCACGATGGGGAGCATGGCTCTGAGTTATGGTCGCATCATCGGTGCCAATGACCGAATTTCCCTCGCTCACGTCGGCATCGGCAATCGTGGCCGGGGACTGGAATACATTCTCTCCCTCGTGAAGGACAAGATGAACGTTGAAGTGACGACGGTTTGCGACCTCTGGAAGGTGAACCGGGAGCATGCTGCCTCAATGGGAGAGAAAACCTACGGCCGTGCGCCGCGCACGTTTGTGGATCTTGAGGAAATGCTGGCGCTCAAAGACATTGACGCTGTGATCATTTCAACCCCGGAACATCAGCATTCCCCCATGCTGAAGATGGTCGCCGAAGCGGACAAACATGCTTATGTAGAAAAACCCATGGGCAATGTCATCGAGGAAGCCAAGGCGGCGCGCGACGCCGTGCTGGCCCGCAACCTCATCGTGCAGGTGGGAACGCAGCGGCGGAGTGAGCCGTACCAGGTGGCAGCCCGCGAATGGTTCAAGCAGGGGGTCACCGGCGACGTCAGCAAAATTGAAATCGTCTGGGACTATCACGGTCCACGCTGGCGCGGCCGACCGGAAGTGAAACAAATCCGGGAAGAGGACACCGACTGGAAAAAGTGGCTGATGACGAAGCCCTACCGGCCGTTCGACCCACAACTCTACTTCGAATACCGGCTCTACAAAGAATTCTCCAGCGGTATTGTGGACCAGTGGATGAGCCACGCCATCGACATGGTTCATTGGTTCATGGACGAACATTTTCCGGTCTCGGTCGACTCGAACGGCGGGGTTTTCGCCTGGCACGACGGTCGCCAAAATCCGGACACCTTCCAGACGGTGCTTACCTACCCCAAGGGCTTCCTGGTCAGTTACGCGACGAGTTTTGGGAACGACTACCTCAGCTTCTTTCGCATCATGGGCAAAAAAGGGACGCTCATCAACTTCGGACCGGAAGGCACGCCGCGCTGGAAGTGGGTGGAGGAGAAAGGTGATGCCGAGGAAACGGCCGACATCCAGCATGAGGAGAAATGGCTATCGCTTGCGGGCGATGGAGGGCGCGGCCCGGGGCTGACCCCGGACGAAGATACTTCACACATGACCAACTGGCTGGAAGCATTGCGCGCCTCAAAACAACCCTCCGCGCCTGTCCAAGCCGGCTACGCGCACTCGGTTGCCTGCATCATGGCGGCACGCGCTTACTGGGAAGGAAAGAGGATGTACTGGAATAGGGAGAACGAGACCATACTCGATCAGCCACCTTCTTCCCCGGCCAAGCTAGGAAGCTGATTGTGAATCCCGGAGGGCAATCTGGTGATCGGCCGGAGGGGGAACGAAGAACGCCCTTTCGGGCGACACCGACTACCTGCGGCACGTCTCGCCGACGCTGAAGGGCGCGGCGCCCCGGAACTCGCGGCGGCGGTGCGAAGGACCTTCGATGCTCCCCAACGGTGGAAGCGCGGCTTGGTGGAAAGCTGGCAGGCTGTCTTTGAAGGCAGGCGCCGAGGCGCAGATTAATGGCGGGAAATTCCTCGACGAACCAGGGCTTTGAGTTCCCCGGCTCAATGGACTTTCCCGCTTGTACTAAATACCTGACGGACCGTTGCGATCAGCGGCTTTCAGGTGTAGGTTAGCGGTCGGATCTGAGCTCGATAAGGGAGATTCCGGTCGAATCAGAACACCATCGATCCAACCAGGTGCGATAAATCCCATGAATCGGACTGACAACTGCCTCGCGAAGCTTGACCGCATGAAGAAAGCCCTTCACCACCAGGAAGCGGATCGCGTCCCCATCAGCGACTTCTTCTGGGGCAGCTTCCTGAAGCGGTGGCGGGAAGAACTGGGTTTGGCCTGGGATGCTGATATTTACCGTTACTATGATCTCGACTGGATGCAGTTCAATCCCAATATGGACCCGCACATCAAGCCCTTCGAAATCCTCAGCGAAAATGACGAGGAGATTGTCGTGCGGACAGGATTTGAAGCAGTCATCCAAAAGAACCTGGCTTATCCGATGCCCGCCTTCCTGAGATTCGGAACGGATACCGTGGAGAAGATGGAGGCATTCCAGTTCGATGACCCGTGGGACGAGCGTCGCTATTTCGGCCGCGGGGACGACCAGATCAACGGCGTGGGAGATGGATTTGTTCGCAATCTCGCGCCTTTCGTGGAACGCGTGGGAGACGTGTGGAGGGATTTCCCGGCCTTTGGCGGGGTCTGCGAGGGCCACGAAATGCTGTGGCGCATCCTCGGCTCGGAGAACACCCTTTTGTGGATGGGATTATATCCGGACAGTATCGCGCGTTTTGTGGACCGGATAAACGCGTTCTCACTCGAAATCCTGCGCGCCCAGACCAAGGCCGCCCGCGGGATGCTGGACGGCATCGTGATCTGGGGAGATGTCGCCTACAAGAATGGAATGCTGTTTTCCCCCGCCTTTTGGCGGAAGCACTTTAAACCGGGGGTCAAAGCCCTTGTGGACGAGTGCCACAAACAGCAATTGCCCGTGATTTATCACGGCTGCGGGAACGTCAACGCCATCTTCGAGGATTTCATCGAAATAGGCGTGGACGCTTATAACCCCCTGGAAGCCAAAGCGGGGCTGGATGTCATCGATCTGCGCCGCAGGTTTGGGCACCGGATAGGGTTTTGCGGCAACATGGATGTGATGCTTTGGGCGAATGGCAGCCGGGACGAAATCAAGACCGCCGCGCTCACCAAGCTGAACGCGGCCAAGGGCGGGGGCTTCATCTTCCAGTCTGACCACTCAGTGCCGAGTAGCATTTCCGGTGAGAATTACGACTATGTCGTCCGGCTGGTGCAAGAACGCGGAAAATACCCGCTGCATCTGGATGAGTGCGATGTCTCCTTCCCAGCCCATTCCTAAAACGAGATAGTGCACATCAACTGACTGGACGTCGCGACTGTCCAAATTGGTGGGAAACTGTCGTACTCAATGCGGCTCTGCCGCCTCGCTCTGCGGAAAGGCGGAGCCTTTCCGCATGGCAAGCGACGAAGCCGCAGGTCATCAGTCAGGGGCCAGACCTTAATTTGGACAAGCTTTAATAGACGAAGTCGTTCGCCACATTGAAAAACAGAACACGGAGCAATGAACATGCAAAACACGAGCCCCCGGCGTTATGGCCAGATCATCGGACTGAAGCCGGAAGCCTATGAGAAGTACGTGGAACACCACGCCCAGGTGTGGCCAGGGGTTTTGAAAACCATCCACGACTGCAACATCCGCAATTACTCGATTTACTTCAAAGATGACATGCTGTTTGCATACTTTGAATATGTTGGCTCCGACTTCGCTGCGGACATGGCCAGGATGGCCGCCGACCCCACCACCCAAGAGTGGTGGGCCATCATGAAGCCCATGCAACAACCCATCCCTTCGCGGGCCGAGGGAGAATGGTGGGCGAACATGCAAGAAGTCTTCCACCTGGACTAAAGGCCCTTCGCCACGGGCGGAAGAATTGTGGAGTCAGGATCTCTCCGCGGTAACTCATCAGTGGGTCCCTCGAAGCAGCGTTCTTCTTGCCACCCTATTCAATAACGCGGCCAAGGGGGGAATTGGCTATCCCGCCAGCTCGATGCGATAGTGTTCTCCCGGCTCCGTATCAAAAACCACGATTTGATCCTGAGCTTCGGCCGCGATGGTGTGGCCATCCCGCACTCTTGTGACCTGAACTGAACTTCCGGGCCACGGCTTCGCCAATCGCATCGTCTTGCCCATCTCGCTGAGCACCGAGAGATGACTGATCTTCATTCCATCGTGGGCGGCACTCACCAGGAAGGCTCCGGCAGCTCGAAGATTCTCGAAGTGCGCCGGTCCCAGGTTTTGAGTATTGGGGAAAAGGCGGAGGACGCCCGTGTAGCTCTGCATCATGCACTCATTGATCACGGCGGGCAAAGCGAGATTCTCTGTCCACACGCCCATAGGCAACATGAAATTAAACGGCGTTGAATCATCGTAGCGCCCACCCACCTGGCGAACGCAGTCCCCCGTGAGGCCATTGGGAAGGCGGCAATATTCCACTTCGCGCTTGAACCAATGGAGATCGAGCATGCCCAGGCGGGCGCTGATCAGGGGCTGATAAACCAGGTCATTGCCACCTTCGAGGCGTACCACCCGGGCGGTTCGCCGGGCTATCTCTAGTTGCTCTTCGCCGCGCCCCAGTCCCACCTGCTCAGCAGGGAATATGGGTGCGAGGGTAAGAGGCACGTTGTAGATGTACTCGACGGGTGCGTCCACCACGTCCAGCCAGACCTCGCCGTAGGGACCCTGGGCTTTCGGATAGGGCGCCAAGCCCTCCCGGATTTCCTTCCAGCGAGTGCGCTCTTCCTCGTCTTGGCCCAGCACCGATGAGGCTTCGATCATCGCGTCCAACAGGAACTGAATCAGAGCGAGGTCAAGGATGCAATCCTTATTAAGACGAAAATCGACCGTAAAGCCCCAGTTTTCGGAAGAGACGGTGGGGATAACGTGATATTTCCCATCGTCACCTTTCTTCACATAGGCGGCGATGAAGCGCGCAGCGGCGAGCAAAATGGGATATACATGGCGCAGATAATCAACATCACCAGTATAGAGATACTGCCACCAGAGGCTCTGCACGGTCCAGGGGGTCTCACTGATCTGGAATCCCCAAGGCGGAACAGGGTACGGTACCACCTGGCTGGGGGCGGGATAGGCCGAATGCGGGAAGTAAGCGCCGGGCAGGTTGAACTTCTCTTTGGCATATTTTCCCGACATGGCCATCAGGTTCTGACAGAGCTCAACGTAGGGCAGGTGCTGATCCACGTGATTGCTGGAGAACACTCCCCAGAACACCTGCTGGGTGTTGTAATCCATGTGGTAATCGCTGTGCCATGCCGTGCCAATGCCCCCGGTGGACCAGTTGCCGAACAGGCCTGGCGCAACTTTGCGCTCGCGCAGGCAGCAGGCCAGCCAGTACTGATTCTGGTACCAGATCCGTTCGAGCTCCTTGTCCTCGAGTTCGACGGCCGAGCGCGACCAGAACTTCCGCCAATGGCCTTCGGAGTCCGCGCGGATGTGCAGGAGATCCATCCCTGCGAGCCGTTCAACTTCTTTGCGCGCGTAGGAGGGTGTGTCCAGGTCTTCCTGGCTATAGGCATGATCCTGAGGGATGATGATCCAGGGATTGGACCCACTGGCTTCGTGTTCCATCCGTTCAAGCAGAATATCGCGCGGGGTCGCCACCTTGATGTCCAAGCGCAGAGGTTTCTCGCCGGGGCTTCCGACGGATCCTCCGCGGACGTATCCGTTTTCCGTGAGTGCGCCTCCCCCGTTGCCTGCTGGCTTCAAATGCACCTGACCTTCCGCCAGCCCCTCCAGCTTCCATGTACCCGTGATCCTTCCGTGCAGGGCGAAGTTGCGGTCTTTTTCTGATCGGGGCGGATTGGGGGTCTCCTCGGTGGGGCCAAGGGCAGGAAAGTACTGAAAGCAGGAAAACTCCGCGAATGCATCGTCAGCTCGACCCTTGATTTCGGGCCGCGGCAAGACGCCCCAGTGGGCTTGGGTCGATTGACTGTCGCCCGGCGAGGCGTGGAAATTATCGAGATCTGCGTAGTAGTCAACGGATAGGAACGGCACAGCCTCATCCGTGGAAGCTGAAACCCCGCCCGTCATCCAATCCACGAAACAAAAGAGGTTCGCAGCGCGTGAGTGACCCGCAAAATCCGCGCAAGTAAGGTTGAGAGTATATAGACCCGTTGCAGGGTCGAGAGTCTGCTTGCCCGCATGCACCCAGCGGGGATCCCAGTGAAGCCAAACCGTACCGCACGGCCAGGGGCGCGGCCACGGACGCGCGTAGGAGGATGCAACCTTGTTCGTGTATTCGCGGAAAAAGTCGATACTGTCTTCGAGAGACAACATATCCGGTTTGCCCTGCCGCTTGGCCTCATCGCTCGCCCGGTTCCAGAGCTTCAGAAGTTCTTGAAAGGTGAGAACGTGTTCTTCGATATCCTCGCTGACACGAATATCCCACGAGTCGCTCTTCCCAATATGCAGGCCCAGGGCGTCGGGCCGCACCACCGCGCAGACACCAATGTCGCCGTTGCCCAGCAGCATGCCTTCAAAGAAGTTCAGCCCGGGAAGTTCTCGCACCATGGCATGACGCCGCACGATTTGGAAGCCGTCGAGCGAAGCACGTTCGGGGGATGCGGCGAGGCCTGCGGGCGCCGGGAGGGCCTCCCCAGCCGCGATCATGGCTGACGTTTGCAAGAATTCTCTGCGGGTTGGCTTCATGGCGTGTCTCTCTTCAAGAGGAAGTTCAGGGTGGGCGTCGTTGGGTTTGGTCCGCCGATTAACGAGCGAGCCAACACACTGCGAAGTTCGACCCCCCGGTGGACAACTTAGCGCCGCCATTTTGGCGGCCCTTACCGGCAGAATGCAAGCAGCAACTGCTTTTCAAAATTCGCATCTCAGTCAGCGGGCGGTTCGTACTCCTGTCACAGGCTGCGGCTCGGTGAGTTCGGTGTCAAGCACCACGATGGTGTTCACGCCCTTTTTGAGCCACGGACCAGGGCAATAAAGGCGGTGCTGCGGACCGCGCGCTGACCAGTGGTAGCCCAGGTTTCCCCCGTTGACCCACAACATGCCCTTTTTGTAATTGGACATATCCAGATAGGTGTCGGCCACATCATCGAGTTCAAATTCGCCCTTGAAGATGCCGCCCATGCGTCCCGGGGCCATCCTGGGCAGGGACATGATCCAATTGCTCTTGAGCGGGAAACAGAACATCTCCCAGTTCTTAAGCGCGGCGTCGCCGACTTTCACAGGCCCGAGGAGTCCCTTGCGATCCCCATCCATTTCAATCAGGAAATTGATGTGACCCATGGCCTGCACCAGGATTTCCAATATGGCTTCCTTGTCTCGGGCGGGAAGGTCGAGATTTTGGGTCAGCAAGCCCTCCACATAAATCGTCGGATCGCCGTGCAGGATGGTTGTGAGTTTGCCCGACACGCCGCCCGGAATGCGCGCGCGGTAGAGCACCAAGCCCTGATTCTGGCCGAGGGACTCGAAGCATTGGGGCTGCTCGGAGGTGACCGGCTTCGGCAACTGCTCCCACAGACCTGACCACCGTTCCAGCCGGATGGATGGAATCTCCATCGTCGGAATCACCGTCGGAACCTCGGGCAGACTTTGACCGGCGGGCAGGTAAAACGCCAGTTGTTTGCGGTAAGCGAAATAGGCGGGCGTCGGGCGCCCCTGTTCATTGACGGGCGCGGCGTAGTCGTAACTGGTAAGGTCGCGATCGTTGCCGTTGGCTCCGGCGTGGAATCCGAAGTTGGTGCCGCCGTGAAACATGTAAAGGCTGAACGATTTTCGCGTGTCCATGTAGAACTTCAGCAATCCCGACACGTCGGTTGGCTCCCACCAGCCCTCGCCCCAGTGGCGCAACCAGCCGGGGTAGGTTTCTGTCGACATTACCGGCACGCCCGGGCTCATCTTGTGAGCCAAAGCGAAATCCGCCTCGTTTTCGCCAGGATCCAAGCCGATCGCCACGCCGGGAATCGTCACTCCCTTGAGGTAGTGCTCGGCCGCGCCATCGGCCGTGATGAAGGGACTCTTGATGCCCTCCCTCACCCACAGGTCGCCCAGCCACACCAGGTAGTCGTGGTCCCGGCGGGGGTAACTGCCGTATTCGTTTTCAATTTGCACCAACAGAATGGAGCCGCCATTTTCCACGACGTGTGGACGGATGACCTTTGCCAATTCGTGAAAATAGCGTTCGACCGGGCCGGTGAAACGGGGATCGGAGCAGCGCAGCCTGATGTCCGGAGTGCGTAAGAGCCACCACGGCAGACCCCCTAAATCCCACTCACTGCAAACATACGGGCCGGGGCGCAGGAACACCCACAGGCCTTCCTCTTGGGCAATCTGGAGATACTCGCCGATGTCGAGTTCGCCACACTTGAAGTCAAACTTTCCCTCTTCCTCTTCGTGCGCGTTCCAGAACACACAGAAGGAAATGGTGTTCAACCCCATGGCCCTGGCAAACTGCATGCGCTGGCGCCAATACTCCCGCGGGATGCGCGCCGGATGCATCTCACCGCACCGAATCTGAAACGGCTTGCCGTCGAGCAGGAAGTCCTCCGCGCCCAGCGCGAAACAGTGCTGCCGGCCGTCATTGGGCTTGGGCTCGGCGCCGTCGCGAGCGGGGCCTGATTCTGCGAACTCCGGTGAGACACCCAGGAGCTTAGAGGAAACTGCAGCGCACATTCCTCCGCCCAGGAATCTGATCAGGTCACGACGGTTCATGGTCATCTCCCCCTTACACCTTGCTGGAAAGGATTGATCATTTCATTCGTATCATAACAACCCCGTGCATTGGCACTTCGACGGTGAAGCTGTCTTTGAAGATGCCCAGATCTTTCCTCGTCCACAAATCTCTCAACGTGGCCGATTCACCCACCCCGGCATCCTTAAAATAAACGGTGATGGGGGCAGCATCCTCTCCGCGATTAAAAAGGCCCACAGCCTTACTGCCGTCGGCGAGGGGCTTCATCCAAATGTCCAGCGGGCCTTCTTGCGCGATGCGGTGTCCCTGGACGCCGGCAGGGTCCTGATCGACGGCGATGATTTCCGGATTGCTCAAGATGGCCAGACTCGCAGAACTGATCTTTCGGAGATCGGCGCTGGCGATGAGGGGGGCGGCCAGCAAGCTCCACAGGCTAACTTGCGTTCGGCTTTCGTCATCCGTGATCTTTCCCAGGCCCACGAGGAGCATGTCCGGATCATTCCAATGGCCGGGACCGGCAAATCGCTCAAGGCCGTTCTGCTCAAAGCCCACCAGCGAGAATCGGTCGTAGTTGTAATCGAGGTCGCCGGTGGTCCGCCACATATTCGCACCCACCGAGGCTCCCCACGTCCAGACTCGTTCCAGACCGTACTGACACAGGCTATAGAGGATGGGGCGCCCCGTATGTTTCAGCGCATCGCCCATCTTCTTGTAGGCGCCGAGCATTTCGCTCGGCTGGTAGACGTGCCCGCCGCTGCACCAGTCATATTTCAGGAAATCCACTCCCCATGCAGCGTAGGTCCGCGCATCCTCTTCCTCATGGCCGTAGCTACCCTCGTATCCGGCGCAGGTCTTGGGCCCGGGTGACGAGTAAACACCGAACTTCAGGCCCTTGCCATGGATGTAGTCGCCGAGCGCTTTCATATCGGGGAAATTGCCATTGGAATGAATTACGCCCTGCGCGTCGCGCTGCCCTTGCCAGCAGTCATCGATATTGACGTACTCATATCCCACGGCCTTCATGCCGTTCTGCACCATCCAGTCCGCCTGGGCGCGCACGTCGGAGTCTGTAACCTTGCACAAATATCCGTACCAGGTGTTCCATCCTAACGGAGGTTTGAGAGCAATGCCGGTTCCTTGCGCCCGCAAAAGCGGACAGTGAAACAAGAGAAGTGCGAGGAAAACACTCGAACGTAAACTCCAGCGGATTACACTCCAGCTCATCTTGGGACTCCTTCTCCATATGGGAAAATGAATTTACGCTGACTCAGAAAGTACCAGTCCGGCACGATCAGATAAACGTCTCGGGCGCGGCACCAGCGATAGAACTGCACGATCTTTCTCCACTGCTTCCATCTGGCCTGACCAGCGTCGCCCTCGCCCATTGTGGATAGCCCGCCAATGCCCGCAAGTGCCCGCTAATGCCCGCTTCTTTCCACAATGCCTCCAAATGGACATCAACTCCTTTAGTTTCATTAATATAAGACGGATTTGAAGCCTGAATCACGCCACTTCTTCAGCCAATGCTTGGCATCTCCGATGAGGGTGAGGACATCCTGCGCTTCCTTCGTTTCCGTGGTTTCGCTCCCCCAAAGCGGCGCCAGCAGGGTGCGCGCGGCAACGTCCGTTTCGAGATAGGAGGGGTCCAGCGCGGCCAGAGCGGCGGCGGTTCCCAGGGCGTAACGGCGGGGAACAACGTTTTGCTGCAAGGCCACGCGCAACGTTCCCACCAGGCGATCGTCCCAACCCAACTTCCGATCCGGGTCGCGGCCGACGCGTTCCACGCTGTCATGCAGGTGAGGATTGGTCATTCGCATCAGCAGGTCATCGGCGTACTCGCGGTATCCGGCGGGGGTGAACAAGCGGTCCTTGCCGCCATGTTTGCGAATGAGCGCCTCACCTGATTCTTCCAGGAACGCCGCGCGAATGAACGCCCGCAGCTCGGGGGTTTGGCGCAATTCCGCAATGCGCTCGAGTCCGCGCAGGGAGCAAAGATAAGCGGCCAGCGCGTGGGTGGCGTTGTGGCCGTAAAGTTTCGCCTCTTCAAAAGGCAGCAGATCCTCCTTCTCCACGAAGGCGTTAATGCCTCTTTGGAAACGCGGTTCGCCCGGCGCTCGCGGAAAGCACACTTGTGAAATCAGGATGCGGTTGAAGGCTTCCACCAGAAAGGCGCGCGAGCTCTCAGGCGTGACTGTTGCCAGTTTGAGGGCTTGGATTTCATCCGCGTCAGAGACCACTCCGCTCATCTTGCCAATGACGGTGTTGAGAAAGCAGACTCGCTCGTGCACAGCGGCTTGCTCCGCGGAGGGAATCTCCTCAAAGACCGCAGCTTCCAGAATCTCCGCCGCGTGGTTGTGATTCTCGGCGGCGTAAACCACCGCGCGCGGCCCACGGGCGGCCGCTTTCTTGCGCAGTCCCTCCGCCAGAATGCGATGAATACTGCCAGAGCCCGGCCCAGTATAGAACCGCACGCTGGGGACGGCGGTAGCGATTTCTTCCGCCTCGGCCACCGCACTCACCAGTCGGGCCGTGTCGCCGGGCACCGCGGGATTTTCAATCTGCACCGGACCTACGCGCGCCGCTTCCACGCGGTCGGTGTGGGCCACGTTAACCGCATAGCACCCCGCGTTGCGGCGAAGGGAATCGACGGCATCCGCCGCCACCTCGCCCACCACCAGACGGGCAAAGCCGCCGGATCGAAATGCTTCGTAGAAAAAGAGGCCTGCCTGAATGGCCCCGAACCCGAAACCTACGAAGGTGCGATGCCCCGTGAGCGCCATGGTCCCATTCTAGCTGAAGGGCAGTGGTTAGTGGACAGTGGATAGTGGTTAGCCCGAACTTCTCACCACGGCGATGCGGACCGGCCTTTCGGAGTGCGGCGACTCGTCGCCGCTTTTGCTCGCCGCGACTCGTCGCGGCGAAGAACCCACCGCTGACAATTCAGCGGTAGAAAAAGCGGGAGCGAGCTCCCGCACTCCGAAGCCTGGCATCATGCCCCCGCACAAGTTGTTGGCGGTGGCGGGAGGCGGATATCATCAGGAAGGCCGTATAACGACCGTGCCTAACCCCGCCGTTCTTAAGCCGTGGCAAGAAATCCGGGTTAGTAGCTAGGGGTTAATCAGACCTGTTCAAACTTTCCGAGTGCGCCGTCGCTCGGACAGAACTTCGGATTACGCTTGCGAGTTCGTCGCTAAACACGAGGCGACTTCTAGCTGTTTTCTGCGATCAGCTTCGCGAGTCCAGCCAGGATCGCGATCCAGCCGCCTTCGTTGCGCTCCAGGTATTCGGGAGGGACATCCTCTTGGGTCAAAGTGAGATCGCATCCTGAGCCTGACGCTGCAATATCGATCGTGAC
>JBEKLF010000175.1:0-18337 GCA_050010335.1 Terriglobia bacterium | reverse complement strand
GACCCCTGAATCTTGACCGCAATGGAGTCGCGACCTCACCCGGATTAACCACGGCTCGCGGCAAACGATCTTTCCACCATCTCAGGAACACCCTACCATCGCTCAATCGCGATTCTTGGGTATAAACATAATCCTATGTCCTATAACCTGTTCCCTGTACCCTGTGCCCTAATCTGTAACCTGTACCCTGTACCCTATAACCTATGCTAAAGCGACTCTTCGACATTTCGCTTTCCGGTCTCGGTTTGATTATTTCTTCGCCGATTTGGGCGACTATTGCCGTAGCCATCAAGATTGAGGACGGAGGCCCCATTTTCTATGGCCAACCTCGCGTGGGGAAGGGTTGCAAGGAATTCCAAAGCGTCAAGTTCCGCTCCATGGTGCCGGACTCGGACACCAAGTGGGGGGTAGTTCCGGCGAAGGAGCGCGATCCGAGGATTACGCGCGTGGGCCGGATTCTGCGCGCCACGGCTATGGATGAGCTCCCGCAGCTCTGGAATATCTTCCGCGGTGACATGAGTTTTGTGGGACCAAGACCGGAGTGGTCGGAACTGGTGAAGAAATTCCGTGTGGAAATACCCGGATTCGACCGCCGGCACGCGGTCACCCCCGGGCTTACCGGAATCGCTCAAATCTACGGCCATAGCGAAGTGCACCGCCGCCAGAAGCTCCGTTACGACCTTCTGTACATCAAAAAGCAGAGCTTCTGGTTGGATCTTCGCTTGGTTTTCATTTCCTTCCTCGTGACCTTTACCGGGAAATGGGAAGAGCGATCGGCAAAACTGCCCCGGCTGCTGGGTGGCCGGCGCGCCTCAAAGAGGCGAGTTGCGGCGGTGTCCAAGCCCGCCTGCGAGGCCCCAGGTGTACGGAGTTAACCTAAACCAGATATGCAAGCGCAATCCTTGACGCAACTCGAAGGGCACCCGCCCAGCACAGAGGTTCTCGGAGCCCCCGTACACATCATTGACGTCGAGAACGTCTTGCGCCTCATGGAGCTATGGATCCGTGAGCGTGACCGGACCCATTGGATCGCCGTGACGGGTTCGCACGGGGCCCTCGAAGCACACAAACATCCCGATTTCCGTGCAGTCCTTAACACTGCGGACCTCTCTGTGCCCGACGGCCGGTGGGCTGCCCGGGTTGCGGCCAAAAAGATGTCTTGTACCACCCATCAGGTTCGCGGGGCGGACTTGCTGTCTGCGTTCTGTGAGCTTTCCAATCAGAAGGGTTATACCAATTACTTCTACGGTGACACGGAGGAAACCCTGGCGCTTGCAAGCGATCGGCTCCGCGAGAAGCACCCAGGGGTAAGAATCATCGGCGCATACTCGCCGCCATTCCGCCCGCTCACTCCTGACGAAGACGCACAAATCGTCAAAATGATTAACCAAGCTAACCCTGATGTGCTTTGGGTGGCGCTGGGCCTTCCGAAGCAAGAGCGATGGATTGTCGCCCACCGCGACAGCCTCAAGACGCCGGTGATCGTGGCGATTGGCGCCGCGATCAAGTTTCATAGCGGGAAGGTGGTTCCCGCCCCACGCTGGGCCAGTCGGGCCGGCCTGGAATGGTTTTGGCGATTGTTGCACGAGCCCCGCACCGTCTGGCGCCGGGCCATGATCTACGGCCCCCAGTTTATGGCCCTTTCCCTCGTTGACGTGATGCGGCACAAGAAGCGCTCGCAAGAAAGCGTCAAGTCGTAGCGGCGAGTTTATCTCGCCACTGTATTCGTAGCGCGGGCGTCCCGCCCGGTGTGGCGTGGGCATCCTGCCCGCGCGCTGGCGGGAGCGGGACGCTCCCGCGACAGCGGGCAAGATGCCCGCGCTACGTCCGCCATTCCAAGTAAGCAGCCGCGCACGCGCACTGGAGCCATGCCCTTGAGCAAATCGACGTCCGGCAAGAGTAAAAGCAGCGAACCCGCCACCGTCATCCTCGGTGGAGGAATTACGGGTTTGTCGGCCGGTTGGGCCTCCGGGCTCCCGATTTACGAGGCCGAGGAGGCCCCAGGAGGTATCTGCTCGTCTTATTACATCCGCCCCGGCACCGAAGAGCGCCTCCATCAGCCGCCGTCGGACCAGGAGGCATATCGGTTTGAAATTGGCGGAGGCCATTGGATCTTCGGGGGCGACCCCGCTGTCCTGCGCCTGATTCGCCAGTTGACCCCCGTCGGAGTGTACGAACGGAAGTCCTCCGTTTTCTTCCCAGAGCAAAACCTATATGTTCCCTATCCCCTTCAGAACCATCTGGGATACCTTCGTGAGGCGATTCGGGCCAAGGCGCTGGTGGAAATCCTGGCCTCCCCCAAGGGTAAGTTTCAAACCATGGCCGATTGGATGGGCCAGAGTTTTGGTCCCACCCTAACCGCATTATTCTTCGGGCCATTTCACGAGCTTTACACAGCCGGCTTGTGGAAACGCATTGCTCCGCAGGATCCTTACAAATCTCCCATCGACCCGGCCCTGGTGACCCGCGGCGCTTTCGAGGGTACTCCGCCCATCGGGTACAACACCACTTACCTTTACCCGCGCGACGGCCTGAACGCCTTGGCTGAGGGGTTGGTGAAGGGCTCGGACGTGCGGTACGGGAAGCGCGTAACGGGAGTTGATATCAGCCGCAAGTTGGTTCTCTTTGCGGATAAACAGGAAGTCCGTTACGAAACTCTCCTCTCAACCCTTCCGCTTGCAAAAATGATGGAAATGACCGGGCTGAAGGTTGAGGAAGAGGCTGATCCTTACACTTCTGTGCTGGTGCTGAATATCGGCGGCGTCCGCGGTGCGCAGTGTCCGGTCGATCATTGGCTCTACCTCCCCTCGAGCCAGTCGGGTTTCCACCGGGTGGGGTTTTACAGCAACGTCGATGTCAGCTTTCTGCCCAGTTCGGCTCGGGCGCCCCATGATCGCGTCAGCATCTATGTCGAGAGAGCTTACGGAGGTGGCCAGAGGCCGGCGCCCCGGGAAATCCGGGAATACTCCCAGGCAACGGTAAAGGAACTGCAACACTGGGGATTCCTGGGGGAGGCGGAAGTGGTTGATCCCACCTGGATTGATGTCGCCTACACTTGGTCTTGGCCCGGATCCAAGTGGCGCGCTGCGGCATTGAAGGTGCTTGAGGAGCACGACATCCAGATGGTGGGAAGATATGCCCGATGGGCGTTTCAGGGCATCGCCGATTCCATTCGCGACGGCCTTTACGTAGGCGCGGCGAATCGTCAACAGGGCAGCAAGAGCTGAGCTTTGACCGAATCCGAACTGGCTTGGCTCGCTCCCATCAGCTACATTTGACTCGTTGTCTCGTATCCATTTGGGAACATCTCGAAATGGCAATTGAATTTACTTGTCACAATATTCGTCTCGACGACGGGACCCTCACGAAGCCTGATGAAGGGCATTCGATGGAGGCTTACCCCTGGTTCGTCTCAGCACGACGAGTTCTGGAGACAGTTTTCCCTGGTGACAAGAGGCACCTCCGCCTTGCTGACTTAGGGTGCTTGGAAGGGGGTTACGCCGTCGAGTTTGCACGCATGGGATTTCAGGTTCTCGGGATTGAGGTGCGTGAGGCCAATCTTGCGGCGTGCAACTACGTAAAATCAAAAACCAACCTGCCAAACCTTGAATTCGTAAAGGACAACGCCTACAACATCGGAAAGCATGGCATGTTTCATGCCGTATTCTGCTGCGGTCTGTTATACCACTTGGATCGGCCTAAACAATTCCTGGAATCGCTTTCGTCCGTGACCTCGAAACTGGTAATTCTACAGACACACTTTTCCACCGACACCCTCTCTGCAAGATTACAGTCGCTGTTACCTACCTTGGCACAAAGGGCATTGGCAAGGGTGACGAAAGGGCGGACGGACACGTTTTATCTTTCGCGAACCTGTGAAAATGAGGGGCTCGCCGGAAGATGGTATACGGAATTCGCCAATGATGAGTCATTCCGCAGGCGGGAAACTTCTAAATGGACTTCCTGGAATAATCGCCGGTCTTTTTGGATACAACGGGAGTATCTGCTTCAGGCAATACAGGATGTTGGCTTTGATTTCGTGATGGAGCAATTTGACGGCTTGGGATCCAACATCGCGGATAGCATGCTGCGCGGTTACTACCGAACAGATCGCAGGGGAACCTTTGTCGGGATCAAAACTCAGAACACACAGGGCGTATCAATCGCGGGCTAACGAAGCGCTGCACCTCGGCGTGATGACCAGAAAGCCCCAGGGGGGAGGCGATGCCGCTTGTTGACCCCCCAACTGAGTATCATCATCCCTACTTACAACCGAAAGGAAGTCTTGCTGAAGGCGCTGGAGGGCTACCGTCACCAGACGGCGCTAGCGGAGATCCTGGAAATCCTTGTGGTCGACGATGGCTCTACGGATGGAACCGAAGCGGCGGTTGCCGCTTTCAGCCAGACCTCGCCGATCACGATTCGATACCATCCCAGGCAGAATAGTGGGCAGGCAGCCGCTCGCAACAGTGGGATAAGGGCGGCCATTGGCCGCGTTCTCCTGTTCACCGATGATGACATCATCCCGCGGCCGACCCTGGTGGCAGAACATACCGCCTGGCACCAGAAGTATCCTGGGGATAATTTCGCGATCCTGGGGAAGGTGGTTTGGTCCCCGGAATTGCATCCGACGCCTTTCATGGAATGGTTGGGACTCAGTGGTGCACTTTTTGGCTATGGCCATCTCTCCCCCGGAAATGAGGCGGGCTTTGCGGACCTGTATACCTGCAACCTCAGCGTCAAACGGGAATTCCTGATGAACTTCGGGTTATTTGACGAGTCCTTTCGCGGCTACGGATACGAAGACCTGGAACTCGGCTGCCGACTGGCCCGCAAAGGCTTTCGGATGATTTACAATGATGCGGCCATTGGAGAACATTACAAGCGCATGTCCTACGCGGACGCTTGCCGCCGCGAGGAGTCAATTTGTCGGGCCGCTGTCCGTCTCGAAACTACGGAAGGCGGCCGTTACCTGAAAGAGCAGGCGTCGCACGCCAAACCCTTTAGCCCGAAGCTCAGGCTGAGGAAGGCCCTGGCAAAGGTCGTCGCACCCTTTTTGGTGCGGCTCGTTCCGCTCCTGGATACGCAAGTCCGTTTGCCGTGGATCATATACCGTATACTCTACTATCATCATGTCGTCCCGAAGGCACAAGCCAACTTCGACCGTAGCCGACCGCCGCGCGAGGACGCCAAGGGGACGTGAGCATCGCCACGGAAGAATAATCCGTAATGTCATCTGAACCGCTCGTGGAAAACTCGCTGCCAGATTCTGATCCGCCGCTGGCTCCATCGGTCGAGGCGCTGCCACCCGAAGTGTCAGCCAGCGGAGCCTTTACCGGACTCTTCAGTGCTCAGGGAATCCTTGATCGCGCCCGCGCTCTGAAGGCCGTGATGAGGCTGAAGCCCTTTGACACCTCGACGCCGGAAGGCCGCTCCCTGGAGCGATATCGTCGCGCCGGGCTGACCACCGCGACCTCCGTGCTGGCAAAAGGGGTAACGGTCCTCACCTCACTCATAACCGTCCGCCTGACCATACATTACCTCGGCACAGAGCGGTATGGCCTATGGATGACCATCACTTCTATTGTTGCCTTCCTGATGTTCGCGGACTTGGGCATCGGGAATGGACTGTTGCACGCCATCGCGGACGCCCGTGGCCGGGAGGACGATGAGTCCGTGCACAGGTACGTGTCGAGTGCGTTCTTCATCCTGTGTGGGGTTGCGGTCCTCTTGCTGGGAGTCTTCGCCCTTGTTTATCCCTTCATTCCCTGGCCGCGCGTGTTCAATGTTTCATCCGGACTGGCGGCCCGCGAATCTGGCCCGGCCGTTTTTGTTTTCTTGATTTGTTTCCTCCTCAACTTGCCCTTGGACGTCGTCCAACGTGTCCAGACGGGCCATCAGGAAGGGTTCGTGATGAACCTCTGGACGGCGATGGGCAGCCTCACGGGATTGGGTGGCTTGCTGGTTGCCGTCGACCTTCATGGCGGACTGCCTTGGCTGATTCTCGCCATCCTGGGAGGTCAACTCGCGGGCGTTTTCGGCAATTGGGCCTATGAGTTTGGATGGATGCGTCCCGCGCTATTTCCCGCCTGGGGCTACTGGGATCTTGGCGCGGCTCGAAGCATCATGGGTACCGGCGCCATGTTTTTTATTCTTCAGGCGTGCGGCGTCTTTACCATTCCTCTCGACAACATTGTCCTCACCCAGGTCTTGGGACCGGCGGCGGTAACGCAGTTCGCTGTCCCCATGCGCCTCTTCATATTGCTCTCCACCGTGGCCTCGATGTTTGTCGTTCCCCTGTGGCCTGCTTATGGAGAAGCGCTGGGCCGGGGAGATTTGAAGTGGGTCAGGGCGACGTTCTATCACTCACTTGGTTATAGTATATTGACTTTCGGTCCGGTGGCTTTGGGTCTTGCGGCGTTCGGAAAACTGGTCGTGCGCGTTTGGGTGGGAACGCAGGTTCAGCCGACTTATGCGTTGCTTGCCGGCATGGCCATCTGGACCATCCTCACCGTGGTCGGGAATGCCGTCTTTATGTTCTTGTGTGGTGTCAATAAGCTGAAGGTTCAGGTCATTGTGTCGATCTCGCAGGCTATCGCCAACTTGGTTCTGAAGATCGTTCTGGCCAAGGCCTTCGGGATCTCCGGGGTGATCTGGGCCGCCGTGCTCGTTACCTTTTTCGCGGCGGCGGCAATATTTGTCTATGCGCACCATATCTTGAAATACACAAGTGCTTCTCCTGCGGGATCGGCGCATGAGCGTTGAGGAATGTTTGTGAGTGACCGTGGGTCGGAGATTGGACATCAGCCGGCGCCCGAAGCTTGGCCACTTGTGGCGATCAGCATTTTGAATTGGAATGGCTGGAAGGATACGCTGGAATGTCTCGAATCCGTCCGGCAACTTGACTACCCAAACTATCTGACCCTCGTCGCCGACAACGGCTCCTGGGACGATTCGACGCAGAGGATCAAGGATTGGGCTGGTCGGAAGCTGGGCGAGGGAAATCTACTGGGCGACTATGATCGTGCCACGGCGCTCCAAGGAGGCAAGGAGCAGGCCGAACAGGCTCTAGATCAAGTATCATCGCCTGGTCGGCTGGTCCTCATCCGGAATGAGGAGAATCTGGGCTTCGCCGGGGGCAACAACGTCACGATTCATTACGCTCTCAGCCGGCGGAATCCCGCGGACTTCGTGCTGCTTTTGAACAATGACGCAACGGTTTCGCCAAATTGTCTCACTCGCCTGGTCGAGACCCTCCAGAAGACCAAGGCGGGAATGGCGGAGGCTGCCATCTTCCAGGCAGGCGCGCAGGCCCCCGAGGGTCCCTGGATTCCCCCCCACTGGCAAATCCAGTTCGAGAGATTTTTCGGGGAGGAAATGGGCCCGTTCCTTGCCCGGGACAACTATCAGGAAGTCATTGCCGCGCATGGATCGGCAATGATCATGCGAAGCGAAATGCTTCGCGCGGTCTTCTCAGCCAAGGGTGAGTATCTGCACGAACGATTCTTCATGTATCTCGAGGATGTGGGGATTTCCGTGCGGGCGCAGAAACTCGGGTATCGCTGCATCCGAGTGAATGACGCCGTGGTTTGGCATAAGGGAGCAGCCAGTTCGGGGGGAAAGTACAACTGCCGCGAGTACTATTACTCCCACCGGAATGCTCTGTTGCTCTCCCGGGAATTGTCTCGCGCCGGGTGGTTCATCGTCCGCGTCATGAACCTGCCCCGAACCCTGGGGAGAGTAGCCAAGAACATTATTTATCGCCGCTTTGTTGCCGCCCATGCTATTGTGTCCGGCCTCATTGACGGGTACTGCGGCGTTGATGGAAAGTGGAAGCAGCATGACCGCGGGCGTTCACTGGACCGTACATCTGAAAACAAAACGGAGGAGTCTCAAGAATGAAATCAGCGTTAATCACCGGGATTTCGGGGCAAGACGGAAGCTATCTGGCTGAGTACCTGCTCGAGTTGGGCTATCAAGTTTGGGGTTTGGTGCGGCGCGAACCTTTGTCCATGCGTTGGATCGAGCCCGTTTGCTCGCGCATCGAGCTTGTGTACGGGGACCTGCGCGACGCCGAATCGCTCGCCGTGGCTTTCCAGAAAGCCTGGCCCGATGAAGTTTACAATCTGGCAGGGCAGGTGTTTGTTCCCACCAGTTGGGAGGTTCCTGCCGAGACCTTTGACATCAACGTGGGGGGATTGGTCCGGATCTTGCAAATCGTGGAACGGACAAAGCGCGATACGCGGGTTTACCAGGCCTCGAGCTCGGAGATGATGGGCAATTGGGACGGGATGTGCGACGAGCAGACGCCGCTACGGCCGACATCACCGTACGGGACCTCGAAGCTCGCGGCCCATCGTCTGATGGAGGTCTACCGGCAGCGAGGTCTGTTTTCGGTGGGCGGCATTCTTTTCAATCATGAATCGCCGCGCCGCGGGCCGGAAATGGTGACGCGGAAGATCACCCGCGTCGCGGCCGCTTGGCTGCTTGGCAGCCGGACCAAGCTGCAACTCGGGAACCTCCAGGCAAGGCGCGACTGGGGATTCGCGGGAGATTACATCAAGGCCATGCACGCCATGTTGCAAAGGCCAGAACCTAAGGACTACGTGATCGGCACCGGCACCTCGCACAGCGTTTCCGACTTTCTCCACGCGACAATGGCGGCGATGGCGGAGCTCGGGCCTGCCGCGAATGTTCCTCAATCGGTGGAAGAATGGGTGGAGGTCAATCCGCAATTTCTGCGAACCGGGGAAATTCACGACCTGCGCGCCGACGCGCGACTGGCCAATGTTGAACTGAACTGGAAACCCAAGGTGGGTTTCACCCAACTCGTCAAGATGATGCTGGAGTCGGATTTGGCGATTGCCCGCGGGTAGGGGAGACCTCGAGAGAATTCATGGCCGAGGTCACTCGTTCCGGCACGATCACGCGTTGCAGATACGAATTAGCCAGCTCACGACCTTCCCGCGTCTCCCTCGATCGCGTCGTGCGGGACTACGATCTGCTCTTTCAGGAGGTTCTGGCCCAGGCGCCCATTGCCTACACGCCCATCCCGGTGTCAGAGATTCAGATCCCGAAGATGCCTGGGGCGGGATGGCGCAAGTTTGTGCCTCAGGGCGTGAAAAACTACGTGCGGACGTGGGCGGAGCGCTTTCAGCGGTCGTTATGACAACGATGAGCACAGGCCGGCTCACAACATTGCGGGCAAAGGTCGCGCTCATTCACCCCGAGATGGGCTTGGGAGGCTCCGAGGCTGCCGTCCTTTGGACCATCGACGCGCTGAAGCGGGAGTATGACTTAACCTTGATCTCCATG
This sequence comes from Terriglobia bacterium, assembly GCA_050010335.1. Classification (GTDB taxonomy): domain Bacteria; phylum Acidobacteriota; class Terriglobia; order UBA7540; family UBA7540; genus Bog-366. The sequence continues at coordinate 9,022 of JBEKLF010000175.1, read as the reverse complement.
GGGAAAGTCGATGTGAAGCGGCTGAATGCTTACTATGGAACCTCTCTCGGGGCGGGGGACTTTTCTACTCGCCGCGTGGCCCTGCCATGGGGACTGCGAAGCCTCTCAAGCTTTTCCGCGCTCAAGGGACGGTACCTCCTGCGTTATGCCCAACGCGTCGCCCCGGAGTTTGATGTCCTGATCAGTGGTTACGGCGCCATGGACTTCGGTAGGCCCGGGGTGCAGATCATCGCGGACTTTTCGTTTATGGATGAATGGCGGTTGGAACTTCATCCTACTTTTCACACGCGCAAGAAGTGGTTTTATGGAGACACCTGGGTGCGCCGGGCCTATCTGGGCTTAGGCAACCGCATCGCCACGAGCAACCCGGAGGCTTGGAAGCAGAACGTCACTCTGGCCAATTCTGCCTGGACGGCTGACCGGCTTTTCAAGAAATGTGGGATTCATTCCCAGGTCGTTTACCCCCCCGTAATTGTGGATCGTCCGCAAATCCCCGTAAAAGACCGCGACAAAGGGTTCGTCTGCCTGGGAAGGGTGTCGGCGGAGAAATGTGTACATTCTGTCATTGAAATCCTCCGGAGGGTTCGCGAACGGGGACACAATGTCCACTTGCACATTCTGGGCGGGATTGACAACTCCGATTACGGGAAAAAAATCCGCGGCCTCGCCGAGCAATTTCGCGATTGGGTCTACCTCGAAGGGTGGGTGCAGGGGGACCGGAAACGGGAGTTATTGGCGGGCCACCGTTTCGGCATCAACGCCTGCCAAAGCGAGGCTTTCGGCGTGGCGGTGGCGGAAATGGTGCTGGCGGGGTGCGTGGTGTTTGTCCCCAATGGCGGCGGCCAGGTGGAGATTGCCAATCATCCCGCCCTGATCTTTGAGAGTGAAGCCGACGCCGTGGAAAAGATTGTCGCCGTTCTCACGAACGAGGCCGAGGAGGATAAGTTGCGCGCTCACCTGCAACAGACCGCCCAGGCCTATTCCGTGGAGAACTTCCAGGCGGCCATGCGCAAAGTCGTGGCGGAATTCCTGGCGCAGCGAGCGGCGCGCTGAACGTCGTAGCGCCGGGCAACGCGGTCGTAGCGCGGGCGTCCCGCTCCCGCCAAGAATGCGCGGGCAAGATGCCCACGCCCCAGCGGGCGGGACGCCCGCGCTACGAAAGGCGGCCGCCAGTATGGCGGCGCAGCGGCAGCGCTGCGGGTGCGTGGTTTGGGCGCAAATGAAGGCATGACACTTCCTTCGGACAAGATCGCGATTGTCATTGCCACCGTTGGCCGATGCGATGACTTGCGGAAAATGCTCCGCAGTCTGGCCGCGCAGACGCGTTTGCCCGAGCAAGTGGTCATCGTCGACGAGGCGGGGGAGGGAAACGATCTGGCGCGGGAGTTCCCGCAGTTGAACATCCTGGTGACCACTTTTCCCCGCGGGTCGGCTTCCGCCAAGCGCAACCGCGGCATCGAGTGCGTGCCTCCCGAGATTGAGCTGATTGGCTTCATGGATGACGACATTGTGCTGGAGCCCCAGGCGCTCGCGGCGATCGGGGATTTCTGGCGGTCATCGCCTCCCGGCCTCGGAGGGGTGAGCTGCAACCTCGAGAATCAAATGCCGGTATTCGCCTCCCGCTGGAAGTCACTGCGCCTGGCCTCGCGCCTGGCTCTGTACGATGCGCGCGGGGGCGTGGTGCTACGCTCGGGGTTTCAAACCCTGCTCGGCTGCGTCGCGCAAAATCAAGAGGTGCAGTGGTTGCCCAGCACGGCGGTGGTTTACCATCGACAGGTGCTGGCGGAACACCGCTTTGATGAATGGTATCAAGATTACAGCTATCTAGAGGATTTAGATTTTAGCTACAGTATTAGCAGACAGTATAAATTGGTGGTCTTGGCCGAGGCGCGGTTCCGACATTACCCTTCGCCCATTGGCCGGACGGACCCCTATTTGTTCGGGAAGAAGGAAGTCCTGAACCGGCTGTACTTTGTCCGCAAGCATCCGGAACTGTCGCCGGCGGCCTGCGTTTTCGCCCTGGGGGTCAGGGCTTCGATCAGTGTTTTCTGGGGAGTCACGCGGCTGGAAGGGGCGCACTTCCGCCGGGTTTTGGGTAATTTTGCCGCCGCGTTTGCGATCCTCATCCGCGGGCCGGGTTCGGTGGCATAATGAAACGGAGAATCCTTCCCTCCTCGCTCCCCTTGGGCGAGAAGGTGGACCTCGAAGAGGTCTAATATCATTAGCCGTGGGTGAAACCCACGGAAACGATGTGTCCCGACGATTAACCAACCCCGAAGGGGTTGAATGTCGTTTGCCACCGAATTCTGCAGCGACGGTCAGAGAGCGCCGCCACAAAATGGGGTTCGACCCCTGCGGGGTCGGAGAGTATTTTTGCGGTCGCGGTCCGTGGGTTTCACCCACGGCTAATGATATTGTTCCCCTTCGGGGAACACTCGGTCCGGACTATTATAACCAGGGAGTTCCCATGGAGTCGGGTCCAGAAATCAGCGGCAGCGGGCAACAACCATCGGTGGCAAAGGACTCGCAAGCCCCCAAAGTTGGCGTGATTCTGGTGAACTGGCACGGCGCGGAATTCACCCTTCCCTGCGTCGAAAGTCTGTTGAAATCGAATTATCCCAATTTCCAGATCGTGGTAGTCGATGACGGTTCGACGGATGGTTCTCCCGACCGGATTGCCCACGAGTTTCCGCAGGTCGAATTGCTTCGTCAGCCTACAAACTCCGGTGTATCGAAGGCCCGCAACAGAGGTATCAGGCACGCGCTGAAACTTGGCTGCGAATATGCCTTGATGATGGATAATGACACGCGCGCCGACCCCAATCTAATCTCAAGCTTGGTAGAAACCGCGGAATCGGCAAACCGCCGGGCCGTGGTGGGCCCCAAAATTTACTGGCTTCGCGATCCCGACCGGCTGTGGTTCGCGTTTGGCCGTCTGAGCCTGTGGACAGGTCTGTACTCAAATCCCGCTTACAACCAGCAGGACCGAGGTCAGTTTGAGAAATCTGTCGAAATGGAGGTTGCTTCATCCTGTTGCATGCTGATGCCCAAGGAGGCGCTCGAAACGGTGGGCGGTTTTGACGAGGCCTTCGGCTACAGGACGCACGAGGATGTTGATTTGTCGCTGCGCTGCCGAAGAGCAGGCTTTCGAATTATCTTCAGCCCCAAGGCGAAGATCTGGCATCTGGTGGGGGGCAGCGCGCAAAAGATGTCGGGAGCTTCGATCCGCTACCATGCGACGCGAGACCAGCTTTGGACCCTGCGCAAGGCAGCGACCCGGTGGCAGATGATTTCCATCGCCTTGTTTTATCCCTTCCGCGCCCTGCTGCGAATTTCCGCCATGATCGCCCGGGGCCAATGGGACAGTATTCCGGCCGAGCTCCGTGGCGCCAGAGAGGGGTTCTTCGCCCCCATCGTTCAAGGTGATCCGGCTCGCATGGGTTTACCCTTGGGCAAATAGGAACATTCGTTGCCCCCGGCTTATGCGGGCGGTAGGGTGTAAGCTTGTGGGTGTTCTCCGCATGACGCGACAGGTTTCGGTTCGAGGAGAAAAGGGAAATGGGTTTTTTGAAGCGGCTTGCCTACCGCCCGGAACTAAGCTCTCTGGCGGGGCTATTGCGCATTCGCCTGCTGGCCCGGTGGTGCTACTTTCGTTTCGTGGCTCCGCGTGGCATCATGAAGGTTGAGGTACGAGGCATCAAGGCCCGGTTTCGCGTCAAGGCCCCCGGCGAAGTCAGAACCATCGAAGGAGCGACCCTGGGAGGGGAAATTACGTGGGGGGAAAGGGATGTCCTGGAAGGTTTAATGGACGTGCTACGCGGGGGTGGCGTCTTTTATGACGTCGGCGCGAATTTCGGCGTGTTTTCCGTCCTGCTGGGTAAAGTCCTCGGGGAGAACGGGCAGGTGATCGCTTTTGAACCGGACACTCGCAACTTTGCCCGCCTGCAAGAAAACCTGAAACTCAATCAAGTTGAGAATGTGAAGTGTTTTCGCAAAGCCCTCAGCGATAAGAGTGGCCAAGCGAGCCTTCTGGTCTCCAAAGATGAGCCCTGGACCTCCAGCCTCTCAATTTCCCCAAGGTCAGGGATTGCGGGCTCGGAAGTCGTAGAGATTGTCGAGGGAGATCAGTTTGTTGCGGAAGAGCGTCTCCCCCCGCCGCTGGCCGTTAAGATTGATGTGGAGGGGCACGAGGCCACCGTGATCAGGGGTCTCCAGAAGACCTTGAGTGATCCTGCGTGCAAGCTCGTCATGCTTGAGATTCACCTTGCCACTTGGATGGCGACCACTGGATTTGAACCCATTCTTGAGCTGATGCGGTCGCTCGGCTTCCAAGAGATTAAGGTTTACCCTCGCGGATTTGAACAACAGGCGATTTGCCGCAAGGGGTAGTGAGGTGGCACGGCCATCCTGGCCGTGATCTGACACGGGCAGGATGCCCGTGGCACGTTCTGGCACGGGCTCGACCGCAACGCAAAACGCACCCATGAAACTCCGTATCCTGATTTGTGCTTATGCCTGCATGTCTGACGTGGGCTCAACCCGTCCCGGTGGCGGCGACCTGATGGCTTGGAATATGATCAGAGCCCTCAGTCGCGTACACCGTCTCTGGGTTCTCACGGCCGCCCAAAACCGGCCCGCAATTGAGGCCGCATTGCGGACCGAACCCCTCCCCCAGGTAACGTTCGTGTACGTAAGCCTGCCGCGGGTACTCGATCCCCTGCTGAAATCCCAGGGCGCCTTGCAGTTCTATGCCTACCTTTGGCAATGGAAAGCTTACTTTGTAGCGAAAAAACTCCACCGGCAGGTACACTTTGAGCTTTTCCACCACCTCACCTACGAGAACGATTGGATGGCGAGCATCATCGGCGCGCTCCTCCCCGTCCCTTACGTTCGCGGACCGGGCGGCGGAGCGCATCGAATCCCCCCGGCTTTCCTGGAGGAGTTTTCTACGGGTGAACGGGTGGCGGATTGGCGCCGGGAGTACGGGCAGTGGGGGTTTCGCCACGATCCCTTCTTCCTCCTCAGCCACAGTCGTGCCCGGGCCATTCTGGTGTGCAATCAGGAGGCCTGGGAGGCGATGCCCGCACGTTGGAAGCACAAGACCCAACTCATGACCGTGAATGGGGTTGCCAAAGAGTTCTTGCGGGATTCATCCGCGCCGGAAACCCAGGGCCACCGCTTCGAAATCCTCAGTGCGGGGCGGCTCATTCGCCTGAAGGGCTTCGATCTGGCGATCAGGGGGTTCAAACTCTTTTCTGCCCAAGTTCCCGATTCCCAGCTTACAATTGTGGGGGATGGTCCGGATTTATCCCGCCTGCAAGGACTGGTCAGCCAATTAGGGCTCGAGGGACGAGTCCGGTTTGAAACCTGGATGCCTCGGGAGGACCTGCTGGGGAAAATGCGGAGCTGTGATGTCTTTCTTTTCACCAGCTTGCGGGATGGGGGAGGGCTAGTAGTCGTGGAGGCCATGGCGTCGGGAAAGCCGGTCGTCTGCCTGGATTTGGCCGGACCCGCTTTCCACATCACCGAGGAGTGCGGAATTAAGCTTCCGGCCCGGTCGCCCGGTGAAGTCATTGAACTCATGCCCCAAGCCCTCGAACGCTTGTACCGGGACCGCGAACTTCGCGTGAAGATGGGCCAAGCGGGGCGGGCACGCGCGGAAAAAGGCTATACCTGGGATTACCTGGGCGAACGGATCTTGAAGTTATACGAGGAAGTGTTGGGAGCAAACTCACACGGTGCATCGTAGCGCCGGGCTTTAGCCGGGCACGTGCCGTTTGCGACGTAGCGCGGGCGTCCCGCCCGCTGGTGCGTGGGCATCCTGCCCGCGCATCCTTGGCGGGAGCGGGACGCTCCCGCGACAGCGGGCGAGACGCCCGCGCTACGACTGCCGCCCTGGAGGGCGGCGTCACAAAAAAGGGGTGTAGATGGCCGTTGAAGTGGCAAAACCGCTCCGATTGAACCGGGGGGGCGCGAAGCCGGCTCCGCGGGGTGTATCTGCGAAGGCTCAACGGGGGGTTAGTGCCAATGCCCTCATGGGCATGGGACTGTGGGTCCTTCTCTGGATGGGCTATAACACCGGGCCGGCCTACGTAGCGAAGTCGGATTGGCCTGCAAATGCTACGGCATTGATTCATGGTGTCAGAGCGTTCCTCCCCATCCTGGCCGGTTGGCTTGCGATCATCGTGATCTTTTCCCGAGCCAGCCGACTGTTTTCCTGGATCATGGGACCGTTGGGGTTGATCCTATTCTACGCGATTGTGGGAATGGCTTCTTCGGCAACACTATCGCCGGACGCTGGTATTGCTTTGTATTATGGCGCTAATTATCTGGCCATGGTCTTGGTTTTGCTGGCGATTGTCCTGGTTGAGGACCCTCGACAGGACCTGCTGAAGGTGCTGAGGCTTACATGGGTTATCGGGACAATGCTTACGCTTGCCCTGCTGGGCGCCATCCCCATCCTGGGTTCGAGTGTCATCATTGAAACCGAAGGCACTCCGTTCGGGATGCGCGCCTACGGTGGCGGCAATACGATCATGGGGATGGCTTCGTCGCGCAATACGGGATTTGCCCGATACGCGGCCATTTCTGCACTGTGGATACTTCCTGGGATATTAAGAAAGGGTAAACTCTCCTATCGGGTGGGATGGGGGGTATTGCTGGCCGCCTCGGTCTACGCATTGGTTCTTGCCAATGGCCGTACGGAAACCCTGGCTTTCATCGCCAGTCTGGTGATCGTTTTGGCCGCGGAAAAAGCCCGGCGCCTTGTTTATCTCCTGGCAGGGATCGGCGCCGCTATCATCCTCGGCTTGCGAGGGTTCTACTCCGATTTTTATCTCTACTTTACCCGAACGGGTCATCTTGACCTTACCATGACCGGACGTACGGCGATTTGGGAGGAGGGATGGAAGGTTCTCATGAGTTCGCCCTGGGTGGGTTCGGGCTTCCAGGCTGACAGGTTGCTGATGGGGGGGCTCCACATGCACAATGCCTTCCTGCACGCTTTGGCTCAGTCCGGCCTCCTGGGAGGGGGGGCGATCATCATCGGTGTGGGGATCGTATGGTACTATACAATGTATTACTTCTTCTTGCACCAGCCTGCGGATAAGTCGTTGATCCCAGCGGAAATTCCCGCGATTCTTCTTTTTACCACCGTTTCGTCCATCACAGAATCGACTTTTGCTTATTATTCAGCCGCTTGGCTGCTGAGCGCTCCGATTGTCGCCTATGTCATGGCGCTGCACCAGTACATGGAAAGAGTTTCGCGGAAGGTTGCCCAAGATCGTGGCCTGCGGGTTCGGTTGGCAAGAAGTAAATCCAGAGATCTTGGACCGGAAGTACCACCCTCGCCCTCGGGTGGAGAGGTCTTGAGCTGAAAAGTCTGTGTGAAAACCTTCGTTTAGGGTTGCATCGGAAAAATTCCATGGAAGCGAAAGCCAGACCATCGTGGCGACCGACCAGCTTAGCCAATCCGGTGCGAACCCTTAAGAAGTTCAGTTACAACCCGCGCCTTCTTGCGGTGGTTCGAGCCCTTCACCTTTCAGATATTCTTCGAAAGATTTATCAGTGGGCGACAGGTGGGAAGGAGAATATCCTGAAAGTGAACCTGGGGAGGTTTGATGTGCTCTTCCACGTTCATTCTGCCGGAGAATATCGCGTGTTGGAACACTTCTTCGTGAGCTTTGAGAGGGACTTTTTTGATGCCCTGTTGTCCTCGCTGGAGGAGGGAGATGTTGTTCTCGACGTGGGAAGCAGCCTTGGCGAATTCGCTGTCCCCCTAGCCAAGGTGGTGGGGAACTCCGGTCTTGTCCTGGCCGTGGAGCCTGAAACGAGTGCCTGTGCACAACTCGAGGCGAATCTGAACCTGAACGGATCATCGAACGTCCGCATTTTGCGGGCTGCACTGGGTGACGAACGTAGAGAAAGCCGCCTTTCATGGAAGGATGGGAGTTGCCCCTCGCTATTGGGTGTCTCGGAGGTAGATCAGCAAGCCCTTTCGGAATCGGCTCCGAGCGCCACATCTGGTTTGGAAGTAGTCAGCATCGAGATTGGGGACCAGCTTATGGATCGGGAGCATCTCCCCATTCCCAAGGCGGTCAAAATCGACGTCGAAGGATTCGAATTTCAAGTCATAAGCGGGTTGAGCCGGACTTTGAGGAATGCGGCCTGTCGACTGCTCTGCTGTGAGATCCATCCTGCCTTTCTCCCCAGCGGGACAACTCCCCAGTTAATCATCGAGAAGGTGAAATCCTTAGGATTCACCGACATGGTCCTCAGCGAGCGATCAGAACAGGTGCACATGATTGCCCGCAAGGATGACTCTCAGACATGAAAGACTTTGAGCGACCGCCTAAGATGGATTTGAGATGAAACAGCGGTGAGGCTGGCATGGGATTATCCTGGCAAGAGATCCGGGTGTTGATTGAACATTACAAGACGCAGGGCCCGCTAGGAAGGACGGCGACACTTGGGCGGAACGTGCTCTGGGTTACCCGTGGCCGTCTCGCGTCCCTGGTAAAGGGTTTGCCCGGGGGGCGCGGTTTATCTCCGAGCTGCCGAAAGGCGAAGAGTACCCGTATGCGGATAAACTCTTCATGCTTCTTGGTGCAACGGAGGTCGTCAGCATCGACTACTCGGACTATGAAGGCGCATCGGTCGTACATGACATGAATGCCCCAATCCCGCAGCAATATCGAGACTCATTCGATTTTGTCTATGACGGTGGCACCCTTGAGCACATTTTTAAATTTCCCCAAGCCATCAAGAATTGCATGGACTTGCTAAAGGTAGGGGGAACATTTGTGGCATCAACCCCCGCGAACTATTTTATGGGACACGGTTTTTATCAATTCAGCCCTGAGCTTTTCTTCCGCTTGTTCTGCCCGGAAAACGGATTTCGTTTAGCCGAACTTCGCCACTCCGCTGAGCGAAATACTTTTTTTATATGGGGTTACAATTTTATTCCGTCACTATAGGGCTGACCTCGTGCCAAGTCTTGACCGGCTTCATGACTTCCGTGGGG
>JBEKLF010000174.1:0-18531 GCA_050010335.1 Terriglobia bacterium | reverse complement strand
GTTTGACCGTTGGTCAGGCAGCTCATGTTGCCGTAATTACCGTTCGAGCCATCCTGAGTGTAACTGAAGCTCAAGTTGTAAGTGGCATTGCCCGTGGCGATCGCGCTGGTCAGGCGATTGACCTTATCGTAGCTGTAGGCCTCCGTGTGGGTCATGAGGGAATTGTTCGGGCCGTCCAGGTCGTAAATGCCGGCCACGTTGCCATTGTTGCCCGCCGTCGCCGTGGTAGGAGTGCTGGTGCAGGTCGTGGGATTGGCCACCCCCTGGTAGTAATTATACACCAGGCAGTAATCCGCGGAGGGGCTGGCGGAGGTGCCTAGCTGGAAGCGCACCGGCTGCATCCGATTATTATAGTCGTAAGTATCCTGTACGTTCGTGCATCCTGTGGGGCGAAATGGTGTCAGGAACCATTTCTCGCACCATTTTCTGACACCATTTCCCTTCACCATTTCCCCTCCCTGACACCATTTCCCCTCCCCGCATCCTATCGCTTTCTCCTCGATAATAAAATGGTTCCTGACACCATTTCCTGACCTGACACCATTTCCTGACCTGACACCATTTCCTGACACCATTTCCCCTGCCCTGACACCATTTCCCCTGCCCGACGCTTTGACTCGACTGCACGTGCACTCTATAATGGTTCCGACCAGGGCAAGATTGCTCATCCTCACTTCAGCCATTTACTTATGATCGGCCGGACGGTTTCCCACTATCGCGTGCTGGAAAAGCTCGGGGGCGGAGGGATGGGTGTCGTCTACAAGGCGGAGGACACTCGTCTCCACCGGTTTGTGGCCCTCAAATTCCTGCCGGAGAGTGTCGCCAAAGATCCCCAGGCCTTGGCGCGATTCCAGCGCGAAGCGCAATCTGCTTCCGCCCTGAATCATCCCAACATCTGCACGATTTATGACATCGGCGAATTCGAGGGCCAGGCGTTCATCGCCATGGAGTTCCTCGACGGCATGACGCTCAAGCACCAGATTCAGGGCCGGCCCATGGAGTTGGAAAGCCTGTTGGAGGTCGCCATCGAGGTCACCGATGCCCTCGATGCGGCTCATAGCCAGGGCATCATCCATCGCGACATTAAACCGGCAAATATCTTCATCACCAAGCACGGACATGCCAAAGTGCTGGACTTCGGCTTGGCGAAATTGACTGTAGCGGCGGTCTCCGACCGCCGCGGGTCCGGCGATGGGGACATCGCCGCTACAGCCATGCCGACCGCCGCCACAATGGAAGAGCCGCATCTGACCAGCCCGGGGGCAGCGCTGGGGACGGTGGCCTATATGTCTCCGGAGCAGGTGCGGGCCAAGGAATTGGATGCACGCAGTGATTTGTTTTCCTTTGGCGTGGTGCTGTACGAAATGGCGACGGGGATGTTGCCCTTCCGCGGCGAGACTTCCGGCGTCATCTTCGAAGCCATTCTGAACCGCATGCCGGCGGCACCGGTGCGGTTGAATCCCGAGTGTCCTCCCGAACTTGAACGAATTACCCACAAGGCGCTGGAGAAGGACCGGGACCTGCGGTATCAGCACGCAGGGGAAATGCGTGCAGACCTGAAGCGCCTGAAGCGCGACACTGATTCCGGCCGCAACACGGCATCCGTGGCTGTGGCTGCGGCGTCTGAGCAACAGGCGGCCCCGGACCCAGCGCCCGCAGCAAGGCGGACTCCTGGAGCAGCGCCCCTACGCCATTGGATCGCCGCTGCCGTAGGCATCACCATCATCGTGGCCGCCATTTTCGCCTACCTGGTCATGCGTCCGCTGGCGGTCCCCAAGGTTTCGGGTTACGTTCAAATCACCAACGACCGTCAACCCAAAGTCTTCTTCGTCTACGGGCACAGACCGCTGCTCACCGATGGTCCACGCCTCTATTTCGCCGAAATCGTGAATGGCAACCTTGACTTTATGCAGGTGTCCGCCGGCGGTGGGGGGGCGGTTCCAGTCTCCAGTTCCGTCCCCAGGGCCGGGCCATTCGACATTTCTCCTGATCATTCCCAGATACTCGTTTCGCTTTCTGGCAACAGTCCTGAGGGTCCCATCTGGATCATGCCGCCACTCGGCGGGTCACCTCAACCTGCGGGGAGCTTTCGCGGCCACGACGCGGCGTGGATGCCGGACGGGCAAGGGATCATCTACGCTACTGGCAACGATTTGTTTCTGGCCCGGATCCATGGAACCGAATCTCGAAGGCTTGTCACGCTCGCGGGCGCCGCATTGTGGCTTCGCTGGTCGCCGGACGGAACCCGCCTACGCTTCACGGTGACTGATCCAAGGACCAACTCATACTCCCTCTGGGAAGCTGCCGCCGACGGCTCCCATCTTCACCAGCTACTGCCCGGGTGGAACACTCCCGCTGCGGAATGCTGCGGCAACTGGACTCCCGACGGACGGTATTTCATCTTTCAGGCCACCCGCAACGGCAGAACACATATTTGGGCCACTCAGGACAAGGCAGGTCTATTCCGCAAAGTGGCCGACGAGCCGATCCAGTTGACCGCCGGCCCACTGAACTACTTCACGCCCGTCCCGAGTGTGGATGGGAAAAGACTCTTCGTGGTGGGGTCGCAGCCGCGGGGGGAATTGTCGCATTTCGACTCCAAGACGCAGCAATTCGTGCCCTACTTTTCAGGACAGTCGATCCAAGGGCTGGATTATTCGAGAGATGGAGAATCGGTTGCTTACGTGACCTTCCCGGAGGGTTGCCTGTGGAGGAGCAAAGCGGACGGAACCCAGCCGGTCCAGCTCACTTTTCCTCCCTTGCAGGCTTTTCTGCCTCGCTGGTCACCCGACGGCAAGAGAATAGTCTTTGCTGGCACAGCTCCCGGCAAGCCCCAAGACATCTATCTGATCCCCGCAGAAGGGGGGCAACCAGAGCAGGTGACGAAGGGGGAAAATAACAAAGGAGACGTGAGCTGGTCCGCAGATGGAAATCAGCTCCTATATGGATTGATGGGACCCTACCCTTCCTCGGGAGTGGCCCTCCATCTCATCGATTTGAGGACGCGTCAAGAATCAACGATTCCAGGGTCAGAGGGTCTCTTCTCACCCCGCTGGTCGCCGGACGGACGGTTCGTGGCTGCCCTGCCCCTAGCCGGAGATAGCCTGCGCCTTTTTGAATTCGCTGCCGAGGAGTGGGTTGAGCTGGCAAAGTTTCCCATGGGCTATCCGAGCTGGTCGCGGGATTCGAGCTATATTTATTTTGATACGGAAGGTAGCGAGGCGGCCTTTTATCGGGTGAAGGTAAGTTACCATAAGCTCGAACAGCTTGTCAGCCTCAAGAATATACGACGAGGCGGAGCTTACCAGTGGACAGGCCTCACGCCTGACGGCTCCCCGCTCTTGCTGCGCGACGTTGGCGCCGAAGAAATCTATGCCCTCGATTGGGAAGCGCCGTGAAGGGCAGTGAGGAGTGATATGTTGTAGCGGAGACCCTCGAGCCAGCGGCTTATGTATAGGCAGAAGGCAAGCGGAGAATACGAGAATGGATACGAAGGCTGCGGTCCCCGATCCAAAACCCTACACGCCACATCCCAACTTCAGTGACGAGGTGAATCGGAACATCGTGCAGTCGGAGATTGAAGGTGGTGTGTGCCTGGACGATTTATCCGAGGGCGCGCGGTTGGAGGTGGAGACGCAGAATCGTTGGTACACCATCTTGATTCGCGATGGCGGCGAGCAACTGATTTGGGGCCACCCGCAGTACTGTCCCGATCCCGTCCCGGTGAGAATCGCGGGGTCCACGTGGGGCGGCTCGATGCTGAAGCTACGATTTATCGGAAGGGGAATGCACCTGGAATTCTGGCATCCCGTTTTTCACACCATCAAAACCTCACGGATTGTGGACATCCGTGCCTCGGACCAGCTCGCGATCGACGCTTGAGCAGCCAGGAAGCTGACCCTGCGTTCCGCCCATGGTCGGGGTGGGACGATTGAGCCCTGGGACGAAGCAGTGGTTCATCCCCTACTGCGTCCCATCTCCATGCACCACCTGCTGCTTGGTCCAGCTCCCCTGCATCGTGCCGTTGGGATTCGCATTCGGGTCGTTCGTCTGGTAGCTGTTCTTGCCCGAGCTGTCCACCCACGTGTAGCTGTATGAGCTCGATACCTTGTTCATCTGCCCAGTGTTCGGGTCCATCACCGTTCGCTGGTCCAGGGCATAGTCCACCCAGTCCGACGTTGCCGTCGATCGCGCATTCATGCCCGCCTGGGTCCGCGCCATCGACATGTCCGTCCCTCGCTGCATGCTGGACATAAACTCCTCATGCATGTGCTGCTGCAACGCCTGGCTCTGCACAAACTGCTGGTGCTGCGCCTGGAGTTGCGCATTTAGTTGCTGGGACTGTCGTGCCAGCATCCCGTTCTGCTGCGCTATGGTCTGCCGCTGTTGCGCCAGTATTCTTTCATTCTGCTCCTGGTTTCGTTTTTGCAGTGCATCAAACCACGGTGCGAGCAATTTCCCACCCATCCCAGGCGTGTCCCATATCTTCTTCACCGCCTCGAACTGGGACTCGGGCGCAACCAGGTATCGTACGTCTGCCGAGCATTGGTGGACCGTCGAAGGCGCCATGCCAGGTCTCCCCGGGAAGCTCGACTGCGACCCTTGCCAGTCGGTCTCATGGCAGTTCACCGTTGTGTTCAAAAGCCCCTTCATCGTGAACGTCCCGTTTTTGTAACTGACCATCGCGGCAGCTTTTTCCGAGAAGTTCTTCAATGTCGAGAGCGAAGTGACCGTATCGTAGGCCTGCACTGACTTCAGCAGGGCGGCGTTCACCTCCGCCGGAATGGGCACGTCCGAAACGTATTCCACCTTCAGCGTCCCCGCAAGATACTTCAGAAACTCCTGCGCCCTCATCGCACTCTCGAGAGGTAAGCAGCCCGGCCTGTGTTTCCCTGCCATCGGTCCCGATTCCCACGCCCAGCTCAGCGTTGGCAGGTGCTCTATGTAGCTCAGCCCATCCGGACTGGATGCCCGGAACACAAAAAACGGAGTGATATCGCAGGCGCTTCCCGGCAGCAGCGCACCCTGAAAGTGCCACTTCGCCGGAATCGTCACCGTACCCGCCTGCATATTGTCCATCGAAGGATCGGTGATGTACTCCACGCGCGTGCCGCCGGACGAGGCCGTACCCACACCCTCTCCAGCGCTCGCAGCCGACGATTGCTGCGTTCCTTTACAGCCGAAGAAAGTGAGTGCGATCAGAATTGTTGCGAGCTTGCCCTTGATAGTCATCGTCGATGACCTCCGTGGTCTAGACCGGGATTTCCATTTTGGTTTCTTGATGAATCCAGTATACACCATCTCATCTATCTCACGCGAAGGTAATCGAGCATTGTATCGTTTTGGCGCACACTCCGGAGGGCTTATCGCCTTGCTTTTGCCTTGATGACAATGGGTGTGCCCAGGAAGCCGAATCTTTCCCGGATACGGTTTTCGAGAAAGCGCTCGAAGGAAAAATGCAGTTTGCCGGAGCGATTGGTAAAGGCAATGAAGATGGGTGGCGCCACTCCCGCCTGGGTAAAGTAATAAAGTCGGGTGGGCCTGCCCGCCGGGGAGGAAACGCGCTCGAAATCCACCTCCTCCAGAAACCGGTTCATCTCCGCCGTGCTGACGCGAAGCTGGCGGGCCTCCGCCACTTGCGCGATGGCCTTCAGCAAGTTTCCCAACCGCTGCCCGCGCAACGCGGAGATGAAAACGATGGGCGCGTAATCCAGGTACTTCATGCGATCCCGGATTTCCTCCGTGAAGTCCTGAGTGGTGGTGGGGCCCTTCTTGATGGCGTCCCACTTGTTCACCACGATGATGACGGAGCGCCGGCTTTCGTGAGCGTATCCGCCAATGTGGGTGTCAAGCGCATTGACGCCTTCCTCCGCGTCCAAAATCAGCAGGGCCACGTCCGCGCGCTCCAGATGCTTGCGCGCCTGGATGACGCTGAGCTTTTCCGCCAGTAATTTGGTCTTGCCCTTGCGCCGGATGCCCGCCGTATCCACGAAGCGAAAGTGCAGGCCGTCAAGCTCCACTTCCGCGTCCACGGCGTCGCGCGTGGTCCCCGGCACGGCCGAGACAATCGAGCGCTCTTCCTTCAGGAGCTGGTTGAGCAGGGTGGACTTCCCCACGTTGGGCCGGCCGATAATGGCCACATGAATCGGGTGATCGGGGGAGCCGATGATCGGGCGATCGTGAATCGGTTGATCGGGAGATCCAGGAATCGGGTGATCGGGAGATCGGGTGATCGGGGGAGTAGACGTCTGGCCATCGGGTGACGCGTCCTCCGGCTCAGATTCCTGTGGGGCCGGGAGGATTGATGGATCCTTCGTGTGAGGCCGGGGAGGTTCCTCCTCCACGATCGCGTCGTGGGTGAATCCCGCTGTGACGTGGTCGAGCAAATCGTCCAGCCCCAGACCGTGCTCGGCGGAAATGGGAAAGATATGTTTGATTCCCAGGCGGTGAAACTCTGCTGTCAGCGGCTGGTGCTGTTCCGTGTCAACCTTGTTCACCACGACGGCCAGGGGTTTCCCGGTGCGGCGCAGGAGCTGCGCCAACTCTTCATCCAGGGGCACCACGCCTTCGCGGCCGTCTACCACCAGAATCAGGTGCGCAGCCTCCTCGATGGCCACTTGCGCCTGGCGATAAATTTCGATGGGGATCAGTTCCTTGTCCGAAGGAATGATTCCCCCGGTGTCGATGACTTCGAAAGGTTTGCCCAGCCACTCGGCCCGAGCGTACAGGCGGTCACGAGTCATCCCGGGTTCATTGCCCACCAATGCCCGACGCTGTTTGCAAAGGCGATTGAATAACGTGGACTTACCCACGTTGGGCCGGCCGAGAATCACGATGCGAGGAAGCGAGGGCATAGGAAGAGAAGTCAAAAGTCAAAAGTTAAGAGTCAAAAGTATCCCCGACCTTCATGTCGGTACCGCTGTGGGCAATCAGATGTCATTGGTCAGCAATCACCCGAGAAGTCCACACCGGCGGGCGAAATACTGAAATGAAGGATTTCTCCCCGCCGCGGTGTTTACGTCGAAGAGTTTAAGGATCTCGATCATGCAGTCGATCCGAGAATCAAAAACCTTCGGGATGGCAGCATTAAATTGCTCTTTCGTCAGATCGCTTGTGTCCGCGGGCACGCGCGCTCCCCGCTGATTATTGTCGGGGACCCCGGCCATGTACCAACCTTCCACTTCTTTCACGACGATAATGACTCGCGCACCCTCCAACTCCGTAAACCTTTCTAGGAGGCCTTGCTTTTTTTCGGGAAAGCAAAAGCAGGAATTGATATCCGCGAGAAAGAAATATTCGGCGCCCATCGCCTTGATGTTCCGAAGATACGAGCATACCTTTGCTGGCTTCTTCTAGGCATACTGGAACGTGCCGATCCAATCGTACCGATTACTGAGCCGCGGGCTTATGACTGTGCTGGCGAATAGGTCGTCGTCATCACCTTCTACGAAAAGGTAAAGCGCCTTGTAAGCCATTCTAGTTGTGGAGAAGGTTCTGCACGAAGAGTTCCTCCAAGCCGATTTCGTTCTGGAGAAAGCCCTTTACATCTTCCTGCTCCGAGGGCTTGGTGATCGTGGAAAAGCCTTCCGCGTCCCTCGAAACGAGATGCACGTCGGCGATGTCAGTGTTTCTTACAACCTCGGGGTTGTGTGTCGTAACAATGATCTGCTTGCGCTGGGAGGCCTCTTTCATCATTCCCACAATCCGAGAAATCAGGTGGGGATGGACGTTCCGTTCCGGTTCCTCGAAAATGGCGATGGGCTTCCTTTCAAAGTACAGAGCGACGATCAGGGCAGCAACGTTGATCGTTCCATCCGAGATAGACGAAGCCGGAACGGGCTTGTTCTCGGCAAACTTCTCTCGCAGGCTGAACAGGAGCGATTTGTCTGCAAATCTTTCGACGTCCAAGTCGGCTACGTAGGGCAATAAGTATTGCAGCAAATTAGTCAGGTTTCGTCTTGCCGACTCGTCCTCCATGATTCTCTTCAGCACAATCGCCAAATTGCTGCCGTCCTCTTCCAGTTCAGCCTTGCCGGTTATGGGCGTCCCTTTCTTCGGCAACTTGGGATCGAAGTCGTAGATGGCAACGTCTTCCATTATGACACCGGATGAAAATGGAGCGTATTGCAGAAAGAGCAAGCGGCCCAGTATGTCCGGGCTCATCCGTGGCACGACTTCGTACTGGTCTAGCGACAGGCCCTCCGGGAGCGTCACGTTCGCGCTTGGCCTCCCGCCCTCGCGAACAATGACGATCTCACCGTGGCCCTGGCGTTGTTCGGATCCCGTTCCGCTGCCTGGAACGACGCAAATCTCACCTTTCACAGATAGGCGCTCGCCAACGATATCGAATCCCCCGCCATTTTTGTGATATCCGACCGTAAAGCAATAGCGGCTTTCGCGTGGCTCTAGGACCAGACTGCTGTCCGCGCTCCGGGATTCCCCGATTAGGACCCATTCGGTGTAGGAGTCTCCTAGAACGACAACCTCCGCAGAGAGGTTCTCGCGAGTGCCAATGTTCAGGTTCGTGAGGTACTCGGGACCACCTTGGAGTGAAATGGCATTGTCCAAACCGTGGCGTTGAATGTCGCGCAAGAACTGGATAATCTGGATGAAGTTCGACTTTCCCGAGGCGTTCGCCCCGATCAGAACGTTGAAGTTTCCCAGATGGACTTCCACATCCTTGAAGCTCTTGAAATTCTTCACCCTGATTGTCTTGATTGCCATCCATCACCCCAACCGGCAATATCGATTTTAGCAGACAATCCCCCGCCTCGGGACCGAATCGTCCTAAGGTACGGCTTTGTGGACCTGCGGGTATGTTATTCTTTCAATGTCGTACCGCAAACAACGCGTGTCGTAGGGGCGGCCTCGTGCCTGCCCTCGACGGGGCCGAGTCGGCCCCCATCGGGTACCCACGAGGGGTACCCCTGCGAGACACGCAAATTGTTTGCTAAAGAACAGTAATTCACGGTATGGCATTCCAGGGTAAGTCGAAAGCCCAAGTAAGACTTCCCGCCGAGGTCCTGTCAACCTGATGCGCTATTATCCCATCTTTCTCGACATGCGAGGGCGGCGCTGCGTCGTGATTGGCGGCGGACGCGTGGCGGAGCGCAAGGTGCATGCTCTCCTGCGGGCGGGCGCTAGGGTCCATGTGATCAGCCCATCGGTGACGCCGCGCCTGGCATTACTGGCCGCGCGCAAAAAGATTGACCTCACCCCGCGGGCATACCAGCCCGCCGATCTGGAAGGACAGGCACTCGCGCCGCCGGGAAGCCTGCGCGCAGCTCGGCCCGTCCTGGTCTTCGCCGCCACCAACAGCCCAAAGACGCAGAGGGCCGTACAAAAGGACGCGGGAGAATTGGGCGCGCTGGTGAACGCCGCCGATGACGCGGACGAATCCGATTTCATTGTGCCCGCCTCATTCGCCCAAGGTGATTTGCAGGTCGCCGTTTCCACTTCCGGCGCGAGCCCAGCGCTTGCCCGAAGGCTGCGACGCCAGCTTCAGCTCACGCTGGGACTCGAGTACCGCAGCTACTTGCGGTTTCTGCGCCAAGCTCGCAAGCAGGTTATGAATACCGTGCCCGATGAAGCCCAAAGGGCCAAAATCTTCCGCCAGCTCTCCGGGGCTCCGGTAATGGATTGGTTGCGGAAGGGCCCACCCCGCCGCGCGGCAGTGGACGTGAAGAAGTGGCTGGCAAAAGTTACGGGGACGGAGTGAAAGGACGGGATTCGGGATACGGGATTCGGGTTTCGGGATTCGGAAAGTGACCCCTCACCCGCCCTCAACCCTTGGGACCCTCTTCCCACGGGGAGGGCCGGCATTCGCCAATGATCGCGGACCGCTGGTGGCTTTCTCCGCTTTTACACTTTACCTTTTACACTTTAAACTTAAAAGGTTCGACTTCTGAACTATGATGGTTGATTGCTGACCGAAGCGCCGACCTAAAGGTCGGCGCTACTGATAGCTGATCGCTGATAGCTGCTCGCTTCCTATGCCCACTCCGCCCAACAAACCGCCTGACAAGCTCCCTCTCGACAAAGTCTTTTCTCCCGGGGGGTGGCTGGCGCGGCACCATCCGCATTACGAATTCCGGCCGGGGCAGCTCGAAATGGCAGAGAGTGTGGAGTCGGCGCTCGAAAACCGCCAGCACTTGATTGTCGAGGCGGGCACCGGGACGGGCAAGACCCTGGCGTACCTCGTGCCGCTGTTGCGCAGCGGTATGCGTACGGTCATCTCCACGGGAACCAAGAACCTTCAGGAGCAATTGTTCTACAAAGATGTTCCCTTCCTCAAGAAGATGTTCCCACAGATGCGCGTCACGCTGATGAAGGGGCGGCAAAACTATCTCTGCCGGCAGAAACTTTACGACATCGAGCAACAGCCTGTCCTCGACGGCATGGAGCAGGTGGAGCAGTACCCAAAGCTGCGCCAGTGGGAGGAACGCACCGAAACCGGAGATCGCGCGGAATTGCGCTGGATGCCCGACTCGAGCGAGCTTTGGAAAAAGGTGGATGCCCGCCGTGAGACCTGCACGGGGCAAAAGTGCCAGCAGTTTGAGCGTTGTTTCATCACCCAAATGCACCAGCGCGCGGCGGCGTCCGACTTGCTGATCGTAAACCACCACCTGTTTTTCGCCGACCTCGCCCTCCGGCAGAATGATTACGCCGCGCTGCTGCCCGACTACGCGGCGCTGGTATTCGACGAAGCTCATGAGATGGAAGACGTGGCCACGCAGTATTTCGGCGTGGAAGTAAGCAGCTACCGGGTGGAGGAATTGGCGCGCGATACGGAAGTGACGGCGCGCATGAAGGGCATCAAGAGCCAGGAAGTTTTCGCCGCCGTGGGGGAATTGCGCCGCCGCGCCGATTTGTTCTTTGAGCTTTTTCCGCGCACGGAAGGGCGGGCCAGTTTCGACAACCGCGACAGTTTTCTGGAAGTCAATCGCGGGGCCTACTCGGCCTTGACCAACGCCCTCATGCTCCTCCAGACCGAACTCAGCCGCGTGCCGGAGCGCCCCGAAGAGATTACGAATCTGGCCAGGCGGGCCAAGGAACTGCATGCCAGTTTTGAACTGGTGCTGGAAAGCCACGAACGCAATATGGTGTATTGGTGGGAGCGGCGTGGACGCGGGGTTTTCATGCAGGCCACGCCCATCGACGTCTCCGCGCTGCTGCGCGAGCGGCTATTCCAAAAGGTGGAGACGGTTATCCTGACCTCGGCGACTCTGGCAGTGGGGGGAACGTTCGATTTCCTCAAGCGCCGACTGGGAGTCCAAAACGCTAAAGAACGAGTTCTCGATTCCCACTTCGATTACGCTCACCAGTCTCTGCTGTACACCCCGATGCACTTGCCCGACCCGCGCCAACCGGATTTCGCGCGCCGGGCGGCAGATGAAATCGTGAAATTGCTGAAGACTACCCGCGGACGCGCCTTCGTGCTTTTCACCTCCCACGCGCAAATGCGCGACGTTTACGAGCGCGTCCGGCCCCACTTGCGATATCCCCTGCTCCTTCAGGGGTCGATGCCGCGCACGCAATTGCTCGATAGCTTCCGTTCCACCCCCCATGCCGTCCTCTTCGGCACCAGTTCGTTCTGGCAGGGCGTGGATGTGCAGGGCGAGCAGTTGAGCGCGGTGCTAATCGACCGCCTGCCCTTTGCCGTGCCCTCCGACCCGGTGACCGCCGCGCGCATCCGGCAAATCAATGAAGAAGGCGGCAACGCTTTTACCGAATACCAGGTGCCCCAAGCGGTCATTACCTTGAAGCAGGGTTTCGGCAGGCTCATCCGCAGCGAAACCGACCGCGGCATCCTCGTGATGCTGGACCAACGCCTGATGCGCATGCCCTACGGGCGTGTCTTCCTGGAAAGCCTTCCCCCTTACCACAAAACGAATCAACTGGAAGATGTGAAGGCCTTCATGCGAGAATGTTGAATAAGGCGCAGAAACCAGGAATCAACTCAATGGGGAGAGGAAGGTCCAATGGCTGAAGATAAACCACAAATCACTGAGTACCGACCAAAGAGGTTAGGAGACCGCAGAAAGGCGACTTCCGAAAGGAGGCAGAAGCCCGACCCGAGGCGAGCCAACTCGAAACCGCGGAGATTAAATACTCAGGACAGACGAAAAGGGTGAGTCTAAGGTGGGGGGACGATGAGCCTTTGGAGGGTGGTGTGAAGGAACAAATAATCTCGCGCTGAGACGCTGAGAAGCAGAGGTTCGGAATAAACAAGAGCATTGTTTTAACTTCCGTCTTGGTGCCTTTGTGCCTCGCGCGTTGGGCTTGTGCTCGTTTTGGGCTTTATTTCATACCTTTTTTCGCCGTGGACCACACGATCTCGCTCCTTTCGGGGCTTGCATCTGTGTGGTTGAATGCTTCTTGGGGGTGAGATGTTCGAAATTTCAGTTGAGTACACCTTCGCGGCAGGGCATGCCCTGCGCGGATATAAAGGTAAGTGTGAAAACATTCACGGACACAATTACAAGGTCCAATTGGTTGTGGGCGGCGAGCAGCTTGATTCAACAGGTTTGTTGATGGATTTCGTGGAGGTCCGCAAGACCATCAAAGGACTCGTCGAGCGCTTGGATCATACTTTTCTGAATGACATCGCGCCCTTCGATAAGCTGAATCCTTCGGCGGAAAACATCGCCAAGTATTTTTTTGATGAGCTGGAACCCCAGATCCGGAATCGGGGCCTGCAAGTGCAGGGCGTAACGATTTGGGAGACGGACACCACTTCCGCCACCTATCGCCCGATATGAGGAGTTAGGATTTTGAAGGTAGAAGTTAGGAGCTTGAAGTTAGAGGGCAGAAGATAAGAGCCAGGAACGAGGAATCAGGTGCACGGTTCACTGAGTGCGCGGCTCCTTCTATCTTCTAGCTTCTAACTTCTGCCGCCTACCAGGTCCAAAAGGCCACTGCTGGATGCAATTCCGCCTGGTGCTTTTGGGAGCAGACACCTTCCTTGCAGATGTAAATGTCTTCGCACCAGCGGCAGCGATCCAGGTTGACCTTTTCACGGATCGTCCCACAGACGGCGCAGGCTTCCAGCATCTCAGCAACCACGTGCCGGGAGAAACTTCGCCAGGTTTCCATGACTTCACGTTCTTCCCGTATTTTTTCGAGTTCGTCGTGGCTAAGCATAACCCGCTCCCTCGCTTCTACCTATTCTGATGCAACCTGGTGGCCATCATGGAGGCCCTTATCTCCTCAATATCGGCAAAGAACAAAACTTCATTAGATTCAATTGATTACGGCAACGCAAGAATTGATTAGGATCAAATATTGGCAAGTGACCATGACATTTTGAACGCAGTTTGGCCCAATTTGGGACAGCAATTCCCCTTTTGCGACGCGGTTCCTCGCAGTCGGTTGGCCGCAGGCCAGGCAAGAACTAGGTTAAAATGCTGGAGGGAGGTTACAGGCGCCAGGAGCTCCCACAATCGCATGGTTATAACGGAAATCTTCAAGTCGATTCAAGGTGAGTCCAATTTCGCAGGTTTGCCCTGTGTTTTCGTTCGTCTCACCGGCTGCAACTTGCGATGCCATTGGTGCGACACGGCTTACGCGTTCCATGGCGGACAAAGGATGACAGTGGATGAGGTCATGACCCGAGTTCAACAGTTGGGGGGCAAACTAGTGGAATTGACCGGCGGCGAGCCACTGCTTCAAGACGATGTTCACCCCCTGACAGAGCGGATGTTGGGTGAAGGGTATCGAGTCCTGGTGGAAACCAGCGGAGAGCGCTCCATCGGCCGCCTACCACGGGCGGTCATTAAAGTGCTCGACGTCAAATGCCCCGGCAGCGGCGAAGGCGGAACCTTCTGTACTGAAAACCTCGGCGCACTGGAGAAGAAGGACCAGGTCAAATTCGTGCTGGTCGACGAGAATGACTATCGTTACGCCCGCGATTTCATGCTCGAGCACGATTTGCACGGCCGGGTTGATGAGGTGATCCTCTCACCGGTCTTCGGGCAGTTGCACCCGCGCCAACTCGCCGAGTGGATTCTGCGCGACGGATTGGACGTCCGCCTGGGCCTCCAGATTCACAAGTTTATTTGGGACCCGGAGGCGCACGGAGTGTAAGAAACGGGACACGGGACACGGGGTTCGGGATGCGGGGTTCGGGACCCGGGAAGAACACTACTGAATTCTCAATGATGAACCTCTGGGAGCTGACGGCCCAAGTTTAGAGACTGAGGACTGATAGCCGACGACCGAAAACCGCCGACTCACAACTGATGACTGAAAACTACCCCCAGACCACGGACCACGGACCACGGACAACGGACAAGCCTTTAGCCATCATCCTCGCCAGCGGCGGGATGGACAGTTGTGTGATGACCGCTATAGCGAATCTTGATTATCGTCTCGCCATGCTTCACGTCGGATATGGCCAACGGACGGAGGCGCGCGAACTCCGCGCCTTCAACGCCCTGGCGGATTTCTATCAAGCCGAGCATCGCCTGGTTTGCCGGCTGGATCACCTGCGACAAATCGGCGGGTCGAGCCTGACCGACGCCAGGATCGCGGTCGAACTCGCCAATCTGGAGCGGCATGATATCCCTTCGAGCTACGTTCCCTTTCGCAACGCGCATTTCATTTCCATTGGGGTCTCATGGGGTGAGGTTTTGGGGGCACGCAAGATTTTTGTGGGAGCCGTGGAAGAAGATAGTTCCGGTTATCCCGATTGCCGCCCGGAATACTATGCGGCGTTCAATCGCGTGATCGCCGCCGGAACCAAACCCGAAACACCATTGGAGATCGTGACCCCGGTGATCCATATGCGGAAGAGTGAGATCGTTCGTCGCGGGCGCGAACTGGGGGCGCCCTTTGAGCTCACCTGGTCGTGCTACCAGGGGCAGGAAGCGGCATGCGGCAGGTGCGATAGCTGCGCCCTGCGCTTGCGGGCATTCGAGGAGGCAGGGGTGGAGGATCCTATTCCCTATTTGCACCGCCCCCGGTACGCGCGGAAGCAGGAAACGCAAGGCCGCTAAAAAAATTGCGTACCTGTTGAGTCCTGGGCTCCAAACAGATAGAATGTGGTTGACTTAAGATAAACGGAGGAGGCACTTATGGCTAGTTTTTGGACGCGAAGAATGATGGGGGTTGCGATCGTCTTCGCGACGTTATTGACTGGCATTCCGGCCTTTGCACAAACCGGAGGCCTGACGGGAAAGTGTGTGGGGGACGGCGGCGCGCCATTGGCGGGCTATACGATACAAATTGAACGGACCGAAATCAAATGGACTTCGCATGTCAAGACCAACAAGAAGGGGGAGTACACGTATATTGGTTTAGCCCCCGGGGAGTACAAGGTCACGCTCCTTAACACCGACGGAAAGAACTGGTATTTCGTTTCGAAGCGCGTAGGGATCGGCGACCCGACGGAAGTCAACTTTGATATGGGGCAGGTCGTTCAGGAGGCCAAGAAAGCGGCGGCGTCCAACCCCGAGTACCAAAAGCAAGTGGCAGATCAGAAGCAGAACGCGAGTTTGAAGGCCGTCTTCGACGAGGCACGCGGTCTATCTGACCAGAAGCGCTATGCGGAGGCGGCCGCGGCCTACGAAAGGGCTTTGCCGCTCGCCAAGGACAAAAATATTCCCATCGTCCAAACCCAATTGGCTGACACGTGGGGAAAGGCGGCTAGCGTTGAAACCAATCCCGACACGCGGAAGGAAGATCAGGCCAAAGCCCTGGATTATTACCAAAAGGTCCTGGCGACGAATCCCAATGAGGCTGCGGTCCACAATAACCTGGGCAATCTTTATGCCGAGATGGCGAAGCCGGAGGATGCTGCGGCGGAGTTTAAGAAGGCGGCGGATTTGGACCCCCCTCATGCCTCGAACTACTACTATAACTTGGGCGCCATTATGGTGAATAAGGGGCAGATGGATGCGGCGTCGGATGCGCTGAAGAAGGCTACGGATATTGACCCTACCAATGCCAACGCCTGGTACTGGTACGGTATGGCACTGATGGGCAAGGCAAAAATCAAACCCGATGGGTCGATGGACCCAGTGCCCGGCACGGTGGAAGCCTTCCAGACTTACCTGAAGCTCGCGCCCACCGGACAGTGGGCTACGGCGTCGCAACAAAGCATTGAAACTCTCCAGGGAAAGACCACCTTGGAGTACAAGAAGACCAAGAAATAATTCATTCCCAAGACCGCAAGCCCCGCAGCTATCAGCAGCCGCGCTGCGGGGCTTTCCCCTCTGATAAGGACTCCGGATGCGGGCATCCTGGCTGATCTGCTCATGCTTGGCGCTTCTGGCGCAACCCCTGTTCTGCGACACCATCTTTCAGACCAATTCGCAGGGCAAGGAAATTGTCCTGCAACGCGACGCCATCGTCATCCAGCAGGATTTCGCTTACGTCGTGTACAAGCATTTCGACCTCAAAGACCGCCGCGTCAAGGTGGTGAGCTTGAACCGGGGCAGCTTACCCTTTCGGGTTCAGATCAGCGAGGCCGGCGAGCGCGCGCAAATTGTACAGACTTGGAAGCGCTTTGGGTACAAAGCAACCATCACCGACCAGGCCGGCAAGATCACTCACGTCTACGACCTCTACCTCGACTTCTATCCGCCCGGGGGCCGCGGATCCCTGCTGGAGTCGGTCCCCGCTCGCACAAGTTTCCCCATCCAGATCGACAATTTGGGGCCTGACGAATTCGAATTCGACAAGATCGACCGGGTGGAGATCCAGGGCGACCGTCTCAACGTCACCCTGCGCGAGGGGAAATCCGTGGCGGGGAAATTCATCATGCCCACCACTCAACCCGCCGAAGTCCGCGTCTTGGGCATTACCGAAAAGTACGACCCGGCCAGTCGAGACGTCTTTGATTTTTCGGTGCCGCTTCCCCAATTGAAAATAATTTCGTTTGAATAGACCGCCAACGGCGGAGAGCCGCCAAAGTTCGGAGCGGCAATTCGCAATCGCCCCCTACTTCTTTTTCTCCGCCTGCCACAAACCAAGCGAGAGGGCGCGGCCGCAAAACGGGCAATAATTGACTCCCCAATAATCGTAGCCACGCGACGACGGGGTCCGGATGAAATACTCCGTGTTCAAGTCGTTCACGATTCGTCCGTCATCGATGCGATGTTTGGCGCCAAAGTAAAACGCCCCGCGCTCGACAGCGTCCCCCAGCAGGTCACAACAGAACATTTATCTCTCCAGTTTGAAGCCGATCTTAACGGTAACCTGAAATTCCGTCACCTTGCCGTCATCAATGCGCCCGCGCTGGTCAACGACTTCAAACCACGACATATTTCGCACCGACTTTGCCGCCTCGGCGACTGCCGCACGCACGGCTTCCGCAAAGCTCGTCGGGGATGTCCCCACCAGTTCAATAATCTTATAGGTCCCTGCCATAGCATGTCTCCTTTTCTGGATATTTGAATTCTCGCCCGGATTCCTCCGAGCATTCTACTCCGGTTTTTGGTTGTCCGCAGCGCGCTCACGCCTTCTTAAACTTCACGACATGATCACTTAAGCACAGAAAGATCGCGAAAACCCAAATATACCAGTACGGAGAAATCCTGCACCCCCAACCCGGCCCCGCGGAATTCACCGTCGAGTACCAGGTGACGCGCAAGGAATACTCCAAGGGGGATTATGAAAACTTGCTGAAGGCCGGCCAGGGGACCACGGCCACGCCGAAAGATTTGGCGCGATTCCTCGCGCCTGACCGCCTGGTTCCGATCGATGGGAGGATAAAAGAGCTGGCCGATGAGAATACGCGCGGCATGCAAGGCGCGGTGGAAAAGGCGCACGCGCTGTACGATTATGTTTTCCAGACGGTCCGCTACGACAAGTCGGGGACGGGGTGGGGGCGCGGCGATTCGCTCTGGGTGTGCGACGCCAAGCATGGCAACTGCACGGACTTCCACTCGCTGTTCATCTCCCTGGCGCGGGCGGAGGGAATCCCCGCGCGCTTCGAAATTGGTTTCCCCGTGCCCGGCGGAGCGGAAGGCACCATTCCCGGCTATCATTGCTGGGCCGAGTTTTTTGTGAACGGCGTGGGATGGGTACCCGTGGATATTTCCGAGGCCTGGAAAGATCCCAAGAAGCACGACTACTTTTTTGGCGCCCTGGATGCCAATCGTGTGCAGTTCACGATCGGCCGCGATTTGACGCTCCAGCCAAAACAGGATGGCGGACCCCTTAACTACTTTATCTACCCCTACGTGGAAGTGGACGGGAAGCCGTTCGACGGGATCGAGAAAAGATTTTCGTATCACGAGGCGGCCGCGCTCCCCGGCGTGGCGGGACAGCGCGCGGCGCGGTGAACTTTTTGGCGGCCTCATAATGCCTCCGGCAACAATGCCGGTATCCCTTTCGCCATAGCGCGCCATTCGGGAATCTGCTCATCGATCCCCAAGGTCGCCAACTCCTGCTGGCAGTCCTCCAGGTTGTAGACTCCCTTCGCCCCGCTGGCAGACTCCTCCAGCTCATGGGCCAGAAGATTGGCGGCATAAACAGCCGAGATCGCGTCAAAGTTCTGATGGGGCACGCGGTTCGGACCGTGATGAA
>JBEKLF010000173.1:0-18582 GCA_050010335.1 Terriglobia bacterium | reverse complement strand
TCGGTGGTTTCGGCAACGACGGCTCGCGCTTTCGAGACGAGTTTCCAATCGATGTGTCGTGGTCTTGACATGCCGCGATTGTATCATTTTTAGTCTCATCTTGAAAGCGAGCTAGAATAAGGTGGTGACGTGAATTCAACAATTGCCGCACCGGTTGACTGGATCGAGGCTGTTGGGAATCTGCGTTTCCCCTCGAAGACGGACCATCGTCTCCAGGAACTAATGGACCGCAACAACGAAGGGCTATTGCAGGAATCTGAAAGGGAAGAACTGGAGGCATTGGTTGAATTGAGCGGGCGACTGTCACTCGTCCGCGGCGAGGCCTTGCAGATTCTGGGCAAGCAGCCGTAATGAGCGTCCCTGACGAATTGTTGCGCGCGGTTCGGGCGCGCGCTGACGGACGGTGCCAATATTGCCTGATGAAGGATTGACCCCTGCGGGCCGCGCCACAATAGAAGCGCTAAACCTGAATCATCCCCGCCGTCAGCGAATCCGCGAAGCTGAGGAAGCCTTTGGTCTCTATCCGCCAGCGCATTGAGGGATTTCCCTTGATGACACTTGCCCCGCCCCGTTGATTTGCCTCCAAATAAGCTCCGCCCCGTTGGAGCTCACTGAGCGAGGCGAGATTCCGGCCTCCGCCAGAAGTCGGCCAAGGGCACCGTTCACCGGAGCAGGGACGCAACTGCGTCGGGGGGGGGGCAATTTGACCAACTGTTCGAAATCCGGGACGACTTTGTCACCGCGCCGCATCGACACCCTAGATTCTCTCCGCTTTCCGAACCGGGCTCATCAGGAGCTATTCCCGCAAGCTGCGCATTCGCCATCAAGGGAAGAACCCAATCAGAAAAACGCTGACTTTGCCTAACCGCTCTTCATTCGATCCGCCGCCCGGCCCAAAGTGCGGACCGACGCACCGAGGATACCCTTCCGCGCATTTCACAAGCCAGGATGGTATCAGCTACAGGGAAATCTCGCGCCTTAATCGCTTGGAGAGCTTCTCGATCTGCTTCAAACGGGCCGCCAGGTCTTGAGCGACCTGGCCCTTAGCTGCCTTATCAATGTCCGCCGGGATCGACTGGGCCAGTTTCGCGAGCTGGTCCGCTTCCTCCTTCAGCTTGGCCCCGTTCAGCGGCGCGCGGAGATCTCCCGTCACCTCCACCGGTAGAGGGGGGGCTTGTGGCCGGGTCGGCGGTGGAATTACCGGAGGCGACTTCGGCATTTGGCCCGCACTATTTTGGAGAAGCAGGATGAAGGCTAAAAGGCAAGTCTTGCCAAGGAGACTGACGGCTCGCATGGGTACCCCTCCTGGCGTTCGGGGACAGATTAAGCCCGCCATGAGGACAAAGCAAGTCGCATCCGTTTCGAGCTGGGGGCTAGGGGCTGGGGACTAGGGAAAATCCCCCGGAAGCCAGTCCCCAATACCCAGCCCCCCAGCCCCCAGTAGCCATTTCGGGGCAGGCTGCCCGCGCCACGTCCCGGGTTCGTGTAGGGGCCAGCGGCTCTGGCCCCGGCCGAACGCCGTTCGGCCCTACGAAGTGCGCGGGGTTTCACTCTTTGCCCTTGAGTGCCATGCGGACGGTTCGGATATCGAGGAACATCCGCTCGGGACGACTTACGTCGCCGCCCTCCAGCGCCACGAAGCCGTAGCGCGCGTACCAATCGATCCGGTTTCGATACGCATCGGCGATGATGCAGCGGCATCCCACATCTTCCGCGACTCGCAGGGCGATTTTGAAGGCTTCGGAGATGAGAGCATGTCCAAGCCCCCTTCCGGAAAACCGCCGGTCTACCGCGAGGCGCGCCAGCAGGATTAACGGCAAGTCGTAGGGCGGAAGTCCGCGCACGTATTTTTTGGGAAAAGCGTTACGGGGCACACTCGCGGTGGCCAGGGTGAAGTATCCCAGCACGGTGCGGGGAGCGTCTTCCTCGACCGCAACATAAGTCACAGAACTCTTGTGCTGATTCGCCCAGGCATGCCGCCGCAGATAGTTATTGAGCGGCTCATCGCCACAATCGAAAAGCTCTGTCTGGTCCGGCTCTTCCAGGCGGCGGATGAGGACGGCCATTCACCCTCTCATCGCCCGAATCAGGGTATCCGTGGGAGGCGCGGGTTCTTTGGAGGCGAGACGGGCCAGGCTTTCGAGCTCGCGCGGGGTCCACGAAATCTCGACGCGGGGAAGGTCGATCTCCGGGGCGACGCGCTCAAGCCGCGGCAACACCAGTTCCTTCCGCTCGCCCGTTGCCGCTTCACTGAAGATGCGATGCCCGCGCTTCCTCTCCCCCACCGCCCAGCGGAATAAGGCCAGGGCATCGGATAGAAAATCCGTGTTGCTGTTAAGTTGCAATTGCTGTTTGAGACCCCGCACCATCTGATCCTCGGCAGGAGCCAAATCAGCTTGAAACTTTCGCTTGCGCCTCGACTTGGGGAGTTGGATGGGTTTTCTCGCTTGCCGTGTTTTCAAGGCCATAGTCGAATGATCCTTTGCACTCCGCATTAACCCCTATCCTACTACATTTTGAATGATATTTAGAGTCCGACCATCCGCGCGCCTCGGCGTTGTGAAAGGTTCTTACTGCGCAAATTATGCCAAGGTAGCGACCGTAGCGCGGACCTCCGCCTTTGAGGTCCGCGGCTCTTATTCTGCAAATTGAGTGAATACAGCGTAGCGAGAAAGCGACCGCCGCGCAATCGTCGGCATTTGAAATTAACCGTTTGCCCTTTCGGAAGAACCCCGTACCCTGAGAAACAGGTCCGCGCTACTCGTTTTTCGCCTTGTGTCGCAGCTTGCGAGTGGGAGGCTGATGTTCTAGTCCCCAGATTCTGAGGAGCTCCTGGCACCCCAAGTCAAAGTTTCCCGTGAAGTCCACGAGCTGAAATTCAGGGAGCGTCCAAGATAGACGAGCGTAATCGCAAGTCCCTTTGACCTTGGCGAGGGAGGCGTCACAATCAGCTCAAGCGACCTGTTTCAGAGCGTTTGCGATCGACTCGCTGACCTTCGCCGCGCTCTGTCGAGCATCAAAACTCTTGAATCTTCGAAGTATCCAAGGAATGTCCTCGGTGGGGCGAACCTGAACAGGAAATACGCGGCCTTCATAATTGGGGTCACCCAAGGCATATTCAATTTCATGCCGCACATTTTCCGAGCGCATTGAATCCGGTGAGACAAGAACGACCATGGCTCTTGACTTCTTGAGGGCCTCTCCCATTTGAAGCCAAAGGTTGTCTCCTGGTAGGAGTTCGTCGTCCGCGTTCCAAACAGAAAGCCCTCGTTTCGTCAACTGTGACGAAAGAGCCTTAGCGAAATCCTCGTCGGCGCGAGCGTAGCTTATAAAAACCTGGGTGGTGGCCACTGTTCCTGTCATGGGAGTCTTTCTCCCACCTCCGATTTGAGGTGAGACTTGCCGTTCAGCACCTGTTTCTTTCATTGGAGTCTCTCCCCTGCCTTTGATTATCGACGTTCGGCCGCTCCCACATGAATGCATTTTAGCACAAGGCCGCCGCCTGTGGGACGCACACGCGGGTGGCGCCGACATCGCCCTTCCTATCGGCGACGCCCGGCACACCCCAAAACCCCTACGGTATCGAGGGCAGGAACTGACTCCGGCAATATAGGCGAGGTACAATTCACAAAAGGCAGGGTCGTAAGGGATGTTGAGGAATACGCTGAGCCGCGCACGGGGCAAGCGATTAACTACGCCGGCCGCTTCGCGGCCGGGCGCTATTTTGCCCATTACGTGATCGCCGTTTGGAAACATGGCGGCGGTCAGCGCTGGGAAGCGCATCCACCATACGCTGAATTTCCTTTACGCACTTCGGTGAAACCCCCATTATCCGCGCAACGGTCGCCACGGAGGGAAATGGTGTGTCAATTACAACTGCCATCAGCGTGCCTCCCTCGTGTCTCCAGATTACAACCTCCCTGGCTCCATGCCAACGTGAATTGACCGCGTCAGCGGATTTCCGTGTCGCCGTGGATTCCGTAGCGGCCTGGGGCTGGCCTCCGCCAAAAGTCGACCAAGGGCACCGTTGAACGCGGCGGGGACGCAACGGCGCCGGGGGGAGCAGTCTGACCAACGGTTCGAAATCCGGGACAAGCTCGTCACCGTACCGCATCGACAACATCGATTCTCTCCGCTTTCCGAACCGGGCTCATCTGGAGCTGTTCCCGCAGGCTGCCCGTTCACCAGAGCCCAGTCAGAGCTGCACTGACTGTGGCTACACCGCTACAGGTCTAACCGGTCCTCTCGTGCGGCTCTTGACGGCCTTCTTGCGCCACCGCCAGGAGATGAACCGGCGGACCCGACCGCGAATCCTGCAACGACTCAGACCGACCGTGCAAGTCGTCGCCGTCTACTACCGTCAACGCTTCTGCTTGTTGCTGCTGCCCGAGTTCGCTGAGAACGACACAGCCGCCTCCCGTCTCAACACGCCCCCCCCTCCCGCGCCCAATTCCCCTCCTTTCGCCCTTCCCGCCTCCCGTCAGCCTCGCGCCCTTCCTCCACTATCTGAATCGCGGGCCAGGCAACAGAAGGTCTTGCTTCGGGCATTCACTTGTGGTAATAGGTACAGGAGAAGTAATAATTTCCAAATGAACGGGGGATGACTTTTTGGCTGGCTGGCACACTTGAGGAGAACGCAGCATGGACCACCGCGGTGAGAGCCTGAAAGGACGCATGAAAGATGTCGCATACGCCCTATGCTATCCTAATCGACGTTCCGGAGCCGAAGCCGATTTGTTTCATAGCGGCCCCTTTTGGATTAGAATTCGATGCCGTCTCCAATGCTATCGAAAAGGCTGCTAGCGACTGGGACCTGCAGCCGATCCGGACGGACCGCGAACAAAAAGGAAAGGATTTCGTTGAACGAATCTTCATCCATATAAGGTCGGCAAGGATCATTGTCGCCGTATGTTCACCAGAGGCGGAATCTCGCAAGCCGAATGTCAACGTGATGTATGAGCTTGGCTTGGCGAACTCTATTGGGAAGCCGACACTGATGATAACATCGGACGCGAGCACTCTTCCTGCCGATATACGAAACATGACGGCCTTGCAATATGACCGCGGGGAGATGGAGCAGGAGGGGAAACTTGTTCCAAAGATCTCTGCCGAAATCGGGAGGATTCTCAGGGACTGTGAGATCGCCGATTTTGTGGTGGGAGGAATTTCAGTAGTTCTTCCCGGGCAACGGATGCTGTTTAGCTCGGCCTTCTGGCCCAGCTATGAAACCATTCTCTCTTTCGCAAATCAAATCCACGAGGAGTGTCAAACTACGAAACACCAGTATCTCGGTCATCTCGTGAGGCGCGCGGAAGACATCGTATGCCGTCCAAGCAAGGGCAAGCATCTGGATCAAGACATTCAGGCTTTGCATGAGATACTGAACCTTTATATAAGTCGCATTCAGGATCTGGTAACGCCCATCGCCCTTGAGCGGTTGAGCGAGACGTTTAGGCACGTTGAGAGATCGCTCACCGCACTTGAGGCCCTTGCAAATACAGAGGCACATAGGAAGCGTATCAGCGACATCCGAAGCATTTACGAATCTGTTAAGAAGGGCCTTGACAGTTATTCCGCGGCTTACCGCATAGGGCAGGCCGCCAAAACAACGCTTTTGGGCGGATCAAGGGGCAAGAATAGATATGTCCAGGTGTGGACTCAGCTTCGGGATCTGGATGATGCGGCGCGCGATCTTACAACTAACGTGGACCACCTAATTGCAGATCTAATCGCGATGATAACGCGTGAAGAGGAAGACCGCTTGGTTAAGCGGGCGCGAGCTTGAAGGAGAGCGCCATGCTCTCTTCAGCTATGCCCGAGACCTTCGAAATCCGAGGGGATGACAATGGACGAATTGCTTGCCCTTAAACGACGGCATGATGAGCTATACAAGGAGGTTCTTCAGGACCGTTCCTCGCTGTTAGAGGACCGCGAACAGTTCAATCGTTTCGACAAAGAGGTGACCGGGTTGTTAAGTGATATGACTGGCCTCTCCAGCCATGTGGACTCGATCACGGATTATGCCTGGTTGCGGGACGCGGTGTCCGAGTGGCGAGTCGTATTTTCGTCCATTTTCACGATCCCCAGGGACATTAGGCTCTCTCCGCCTTCGCAGCAATTGGCCCCCCCATCAGCGGAAGAATCCCGATTGTCCGAAAGGTATCTGGAGAGTTGGGTAAGAAACAGAGCGTATGAGTTAAGTAGGGATCGGAGGCTGAACCGCCTTTTGACCCAGACAATGGAGCAGCTCCTAAGAATGGTTCCGAGTAGCAGAGAAGAGACTGAGGGGGACTGGCATGAGGCGGGCATTGACGTTGCCTGCGAGGTCCTATATGGAACCATCGACTTTGTCCGACAAGTTGGCCCCGAGTCTTACTGGCGTTTGGAGACACAATGTTGGCTCGCAGAAGTTAAGAGAGCCACCGCCTATTCTATCTGGGAGGGCAGGGGTGGCGGCTGGGATCCACGCCGTGCCATGGGCGACTATTATGCGGCATGCGATAAAATCCGCGGGAGACTACTGGATACTCACATTAAGGCTTCTCAAACTGATTTCGAACCGCTGAAAGGCTACATAGAAGACCGCTATTTGACAAATGGAAAAATAACAGAAAGCAAATCGCCCGCCCAGGAACTGATCGCGGCAAAGGCGAAAAGACTCTCGGAAGCAGACAGGAGAGAAAGCGCCTTGGAAAACTGGTTGCGTGCCAAGACCTATGTTGCCGGGTTTTACGAAAACATCATCCCCGCCGTCATGAATGATAGGGGAGAGAATGTCCGGCGGGTGATGGATGCATTCAAGTCATGTGGGACAGGGGAGAGTCGTGACCTCATCATTAATTGCTTTGAAACAGCGATTGCAATCTACTTTTTGAAATCCGAGGCAATCCAGGGTGCGTGCGGGGATGTTAGCAAGATCTTCTAGCAGGAACGCCTTCTGCGTGCGCGGAAATTCAAATTCTGCAGACCACCCCTCGTCGCCGTCAGCTTAAGCGGGTAGCGCAGCGCGGCGGAGCCGCAACCAAATCCGAAATCTCTAGGGTAAGTATTTGACCCGTCCATAGCCTCTATTTATGCACCCTTCGTAAGGCGCTCGGAAAAAAGCTTGCTAAAAAAACAAGAATTTACGAGCTTGCAATGCAGAGGTGCCGCTCGGCGCCAGCTTCCGGTCGCCACTAACTCCGAGTGGCCGCCGCGCACTCTATGGCCGCGACGATTTCTTCCTGATCCCACTCAGCTATGGGGGCTCCGATTCGGATCAAGGTTTCTGGCGCCCTTCCCCTCGATCCCTTAAGACGCACCCCGCATATACCCTTCCGGAGGGCCACCGCTGTATCGAGTTCCCATTCAACCCAGTCTCGCCAAGCCGTCCCGTTGCCGATGAGACAGACAACCACGGAACACCCTCTAATCTTGTCGTAGATGACGCGCTTGAGATAAGCACTTTGAGCACTATTTATTGGCGATCGGACACTACCATCGTAGAAATCAATCAGTGAATTTGAATTATATGCCATGAGTCTAAAACCGTTCACTTGATTGCGATCCTCATGGTGAAAGCTCAAAAAAAGCCTTCTTTGCCGAACGGGTTCTGACAATTGTCGGCGGGCGGCTCGTACGAGCTGCGATTGAGAATTGAATCCCCTCTTTGTCAGAAGATTTCCCAGTTTCATGTCGCCGCGGACATTCAGGTCCAAGCCATACTCTTTCTCGACGTTCTCAACCTTGGTATTGGAATTCTTCTTCCGGAACATGCCGTCCCGCCCTGTACTTTTAAATGCTCTAGCTCTTGTCGCGCCTTGCTACCCAAAGGGTATGCTCGCGAGAGATGGCATTCTCAGCATCGCCGACAAAATCGGAGAGATCACGATCGTTCACAACATGTTGAGCTTGGTCTTGAATGAAACCCAGCTCTATCTCTGCTACAGAGTATGATTGCGCAAGCTCCTTGTGTTGCTTCATCTGAAGCCATGCCATGACCGCGCTCGCGAGGGATGTGAACAATCCAGTTAACTTAAGGTTTGACTCGGGCCACCGAACCAAAGCAATGGCGGTGACCAGCGCAAAAAGTTGGCTAATGACTATTGCAATGAAATATTTGTTTTCACGCGAACGATTGGAGGCAGCTTGATTCCCGTACCACCGCCGTTGGTCAAGAATGCGCTCAGTTACGTATGTGCTCTTCCTCTCCTCGAAACTCATGCCTCGTAACTCGCGCATGCGCTGGGATATGTGCGGTTCCTGAGCGAATTCTCCACCAAAGCCGAATGCTAATTGTTTGCGCTCCTTCACAATGGACCCCAGCTCTAATAGAAACTTCTTGTCTGCTTCAGCGGCGGCCGATCCAACAGAATACGGATCCGCCCCCGCAAGGTACCGCCAAGTCATGCTCTTCACGGACTCTGCAACGGCCCGCCCACCATACCAGATTTGGTCTAACTTTGATGTTTTTAGATAAGTCGTGAGCACTAGAGCTAGAGCTAGCAGGACGGCACTTGCAATGGCAAATGCAGGCTTGGCGGATTCGAAGGCACTAGAAACAGCGGCTAAGCCCGCTCCGGCAACAAGAAGCATCAGACTGTCCTTCGTAAGGCGCAGGTACGTCCTCTGAGCTTTCAAGGAAGCCACATCTGCCGCACGAAAAAGCGCTGGATAATCGGAATGTTCAAACTTCACGGGGTGCCTCAATTAAAGTCCCAGACCGCCATAGACCTTGTCATTGTAATACCGTGGTCCACTAGTGGAAGCCTGTAGTCGGGTATATTCATCCGGAAAGTGGTCAAGTGCGTGCTGGATAATTTTTGCTTTGAATTCTACGTGGGCTGCAAGGCAGTCGCGAAGTATCGCCGGGCACCGGTCGGGGTCCATTTGGCGGAGCCCGTTGAGATTCACGACGATTATGGGCAAGTTTAGCTTCTGGGCAATTTCAATTTCCCACCGGACGAATTTATACAAGTTCTTCGTGTTTTCACCGACTAGGACGATTACCTGCTTTGCATTCGCAAGCCGCGTCCTCAGCGCTTTCTTGACAGTCTCCTCTGACGCCCTGTCAGTGAGCGGTCTGATATCATGTGCATCGTAAAAGTTGGGTATTGGGGGCTGGGTTCTGGTGGTTTTCCCTAACCCCTAGTCCCCAACCCCTAGCCCCGTCTCCCGCCCCTGGCACCTGACACCTGGTACCTGACACCTACCCCCTAGGTAACATCGATCCGCCAGTCGGACATCTCGCTGTAGTGGCGAGTCATTCGCCACAACGCATGCGCCACGGTAACGCCGTGGCACGGCTGGATTTGCGTTCCCGAGGACATGATACTGGGGTTGCTGCGTCCGAAGGGCGGCGCTGGCACGCCGAAGGCCTGGCAGAGTTTGACGAATTCAACCTGCGACCGCTCGATCCCGGGGGTCATTTGCTGCTGGTCCGTTGTCGTGTTGGCGGTCAGGGCGTCGCTCTCCTCCGTCGATCTCGATCCCAGTCCAAGCTGGCCGACCAGGCCGATGGTGCCCGCGCTGACGCACATGTATTCATCGGGAAGGCCCAGCATGTGGCCGTACTCATGAACAATGGCGTGCTGCCCGAACTGGGGAAAGGCCCCGACGTTCCCCAGCACGCGCGCCTTCAAGGTCGTCAGTTGGGCGACGTCCAATTGGATTTTGACCTTTCCCGCCTCGCCGTTCTTCTCATAGCTGAGCTTCGCCTTCAGACCGAATTTCGTCAGGATGCCTCCCACGCTTTTGGCCGTATCCTTGCCGGTTGCCCCCGGCCCCGTGATCGTCACCTTGGGCGTCTTTCCCGAATTCTCGAACACCACATTGGTATCGCGCGCGAAGGTCCGCAGCCGCTCCATGGCGACGACCGAGTAACTCGCGCCGGCGCTGGTGCCCTGCTGTTCGGAAACAGCAATTTCCACGGGCTTCAGGGCCATGGCATTCAAGATGTTCTCAGCCTGCGTCAATTCGGCAGCCTCCATGGCCTTCATACTGAACTGGGCCGACAATTTGCCGCGATAGGGGTCCCACTTGTGGTCCGTGAGCTTCGCCAGTGAAGGGTCCTCTTCGGTCCGGACACAAATAGCCCCCCTCCGGCTGTTCACGATTTTGAGGTCGTAATGCGCGTCGGTTAGGGCGGTTTCCTCAACCGCGAATTCCGGCTTGACGACAATGCCGGCGAACCCCCTCTTGGTCAGAGTAAAACGGAATTTGTTGTTCCAGGTTTGGGGGACTCCCTCCTTGAAAGCCTTCATGAAGGCGGCCTCGGTTGTGGTGGTAACGTCATCTCCCATTGGGGTGAAGAACCGCGGGGTTACTTTGACCGTAACCTTCATGATGCCGGTCATGGGATTGTATTCCCCGTAAAAACAGCCGAGCCCGCCGGGCGGAACGTGGGCTTTGCTCGTATGGAAACTGGCGAGCCGGAAGCGAGTCAAATCGTAAATCACCGACATGGTGGTACCCTCCTGAATTCCCCGCCCCGTCCCGAGGCCGGGGCCTCCGTGCGAATCATGTTTGGAAAAGTGACCCTGCGCCTATTTGCCCGATGAGAGAATCATACCCGTGCTGAATTGTCATGTCAACCTCGCGCGGGAACAGCGGGGGTCAGGGATTTGGGGTTGGGGGTTAGGGGTCGGGGACTGACGGCGGGATACGGGATTCGGGGTTCGGGGGAACGTAGGGCCGAACGGCGTTCGGCCTTGGGCCAGCGCCGCTGGCCCCTACAACTGTGCCGAAGGCACTTTGGACTGCGGCCGCGAAGCTGCCGCTTTTGCTGCGGTAGCAGCAGCCACCGCCTTGACCCTTTCGCCGGAAGGGGAAGCTGCAAATCGACGGCGTCGGCAAAAACCCAAGGCGGCAGCTTCGCGACCGCAGTCCAAAGCGCTTCGCGCATTTTCATACATCTTGGCGAGCCGCAGGCTCATGGGGATCTGTGGTGAATTCATTTCCACTTTTCACTCAGAAGAGCTTGGCGTCGTCCCTCCGAGAGAGATTAAAGATCATCTTAGCGCTGATGGGCATTCTGCCCAGAACTGGGTATTGAAAACTTGGGCTGGGTACCCGGTATTGCGTTTTCGGTACTCGGTATTGGGTGCTCGGCACTCCGTCTTGGGGACTCGGGACTGGGGACTGGAGACTGGGTTCTGGAGGATTCTCCCTGGCCCCCAGCCCCTAATCCATAGCCCCAAACCCCCAGCCCCCAGCGCCAGGATAACATGCGACAATATGTCGCTTCGCGATCGCAACTTCCAGGTTAGGGTGCGCTTGCACTTTCGCCCTGTACCTCTCATTGGCGAGCATTGGCCCTTTATCCACAATGGACCGGCCGATTAGGCCGGCCGGGATTCGGCCTCTGCGCCCTGAATGTGCGCGCCATGTTATAATCGCCGTCGCGCAAAGGTCCGCGACGCTAATGCGTTTTCCTATTCCCTCATTGATTGGCGCTCCGATTCTTGCGCTGGTGCTTCTGCCTGCAACTACAGCACGACCTACAACGAGTAACTCGGACCTATTTGGGCGGTCTGCGGTCCGTCCCCGATTGACAACGAAAAGCCGCGGACCTACACAACAGGTCCGCGCTACGCTCGCTACGATTAACCCTACCCCGACAGTTGGCGCTCAGGCTGCGAACGGTGCGGCCGCTCCGCCCGGCGCGGCCAGCCAGAATCCAGGCGCGGCGAGTGCTGCCCCCACGGCAGTGGAGGTTTGGACCGAGGCCGCGGGTGCGCTGGCAGCCAAGATTCTCGAGAGCGCGACTTCCGGGAACGCGCTGGCACTGACCGTGAAGAACATCTCGTCGCTGGAAGACGATGAGGTTGCGCAGGTCCGGCGCGCGCTGCGAACCCAACTACGCAGCCGGGGAGCCCGCTTGACCGGAAGCAAGCAGGGGAACGCCGACGTTCAGGTGACGCTCTCCGAAAACACCGAAGGTTACCTCTGGATTGCGGAGATTCGGGACCACTCTTCGCCTACACCCCCGGGTGCAGATGCGGCAAACCCCGTCGTGATGGTCCCTGTGGCGCGCGCAAATCCCAACGAACCCCATCCCGCCGCCGAACCCCTGAGCATTCGCAAGACTCGTGTTTTCCAACAGCCTGACCCGATGCTGGATGTCGCGCTGCTCGATAATCCGACTGTGGGGCTGGCAGGGTCACCAGCACCTGCGAGCGCGACGCCGCGCATTCTGGTGTTGGGCCTCGAGAGCGTATCCCGTTATGAGGAAGTGACGCCTCCGGAAACCGGGGGCAAGAGTGGGAAGCAGTGGCGCCCCAAGCAATCGGCCCCTATCACGAGGATTCGCCCCTGGCCACGCGACGCGCGCGGCCGGATTATCGTCCGATCCGACAGTCTGTTCGACGCTTACCTTCCTGGGACGAAGTGCACCGGAGGTCTTGAGCCCGTTCTCTCCCTGGAGTGCCACGAGAGCGACGAGCCGTGGCCCTTGATCGCGGGAAAGAGCGAGAACAACTCCTCCGACCCCGGCACAAGTGTGGGGCCGGCGGCCTACTTCACGGCTGATCGCAACTTTTTCGACGGCCGAGTCAGGCTCGACAATGGCCGGGAATTGACGATGCCGCCATTTTTGGCCGTCGTGGTCGTGCCGATGAACGGCGCTGTCCATGCGGGGATGCCGATGGTTTCGGCGCGTGTTGCCCCGGGCGGTACAGATATTCATGCCGGGCTGAAGCCAGGCGCCACGGACCCGGCGGGGTGGGTGCTGAGCGGATTGGATGGTCGCGTCCAACTCCTCAACAGTAACGCTCAGCCCGTGGCGAACACGGGCGGATGGGGCAGCCAGATCGTCGGCCTCCAATCCGGCTGCGGCGCGGGCTGGCAGGTGTTAACCACGCAGGCCGGAGACCTCAACGAAACGGATGCGGTACAGGCCTTCGAGATCGTCGACCGCAAGCCCGTGCCGGTGAGCAGACCTGTCGAGTTTCCCGGGCCGATCACGGAATTGTGGCCGCTGGCCAACGGGTCGGAGGCCATCGCCATTTCTCGCAATCTCCAGACGGAAGCTTATGAGGCATTTCGCTTGTCGGTTACTTGCGGCCAGTAGCATCGCGTGCCTGGCTCTCGCGGCGGGCGCGGCTACAAGGCCACGTTACGGCGGTACTCTGCGCGTGGAAATCCAGGCCAAACCGTCAACATTCGATGCGGCCGATTCGCCTGACGTGGCGGAGGCCGAGGCGGTGCGCAAGCTGCACGCGTTGATTTACGATCGTCTGGTCCGCCTCGATGCGCAGGGCCGGCCCGAACCCGCCATCGCGCTCTCCTGGGAACACGATGAGCAGGCGACGAAGTGGCGGTTCAAGCTTCGCCCCGGCGTGAAATGGCAGGACGGCGCGCTGCTCGCTCCGGAAGAGGTGGTCGCAGCGCTCAAAGGCCTCGCGACGGGCACGTCGGTGCGCTGGACAGGAGACGGCCTCGAAATCGACGCGGGCAGGCCGTCGCCTGATTTGCTCATGACCCTCGCCACCGATGCGGACCTCACCATCCGCCGCGCGGGGGTGGGGACAACGCCGGTGCAAGGGGGCTCGGCTGGCGAACTCCCGATCGGAACGGGACCTTTCCGCCTGACCCGTTGGGAACCAGGGGCCCGCGCCGTACTTCAGGCCAACGAGGACTATTGGGATGGCCGACCTTATCTCGATTCGATCGAGATTCAAATGGGCCGCGCCAGCCGCGACGAGTTGCTCGACCTGGAACTGGGAAAGGCGGACGTGGTGGAACTCGATCCGGTGGAGGCTCGCCGCGCCCAGCAGGAAGGCAAGAAGGTTTGGACCTCCGCGCCGCTGGAACTGCTGTGCCTCCGCTTCAGCCCGAATCGGCCGGCCGTGCAGGACCGGCGAGTCCGCCAGGCCCTGGCCAACTCCATCGACCGCGCGGCCATCCAGAAGGTCCTGCTTCAGAATTATGGCGCCGTTGCCGCAAGCATCTTTCCGCAATGGCTGAGCGGCTACACGTTTCTCTTCCCTGCCCTGATGAACCTGGATCGAGCGCGGCAACTTACCGGTGAGATCGGCGCGGCGCCAGCACTGAAGATGGGTTACGATCCGAGCGACACGCTGGCTCGCGAAACCGCCGAGCGCGTGGCCGTGAACGCCCGCGAAGTGGATATCCCGATAATCCCCGCCATTCGCCGGACAATTCCGAGCGGGACGACCGATGTGGGGGGCGACCTACAGGTACAACGTGTCCGAATTGATGGTCCGACGCTGGACGTAGCGGCGCGAGAAGCGGCTAATTCCTTGGGGCTGCCGATCAGCGGCGAACCCGGCCGCCCGGAGCAAACCTACGCTGCCGAACGACAATTTGTCGACTCCCTGGCGATTATTCCGCTGATTCACATCCCTGAGCTGCTGGGTATCAATCCCCGGGTCATGAACTGGTCCGCGACTTCTTGGGGAGCCTGGCGGCTGGAGCGGGCTTCGCTGGGAGGGGAGAAGCCGTGAGTTTTCGGGCAAAATTGCTGACCCTCTTCACGCTTACGGTCGTGCTCTCGGTCGGACTCGTCGCGTGGGCGGTATCTTTCCTGACGCGCGACGCTTTTGAACGCCTCAATAGTCAAGGAACAGACGCCCTGGTGGCACAATTTCAGCGTGAATTTCAGCGCCGCTCGGAAGAAGTGACCCGCCGGGTGGAAGGAATCGCCAACGCCGATGGGACTTTGCGCATGGCCGTGTCCCTTGGTGGCGGAGTTCAGGACCTCTCATCCCACTTCGACGACGCCTCTGGCCTCGCCGCATCCCATCAGCTCGATTTTCTCGAACTCATCGCCGCCGACGGCACCATCATTTCGTCGGCACAGTGGCCTGCGCGCTTCGGTTACAAAGAGGAGTGGGTAACCGCCCCCACGGATTGGGTGGCGCAAGGCGCGTTCCTGAAGCGCGAGGATCTGGCCGACGGAGTAGCCCTGGCGCTGATGGCGGTGCGCGTCGTGACCGTGGGCGAAGCGCGGCTTTACATCGTGGGGGGAAGAAGGCTGGACAAGGAATTCCTAGCCTCACTCGTCTTGCCGGCAGGGATGAGGGCTTTGCTTTACCGTGAGGCGAGCCAGGCACCAAAAGGGTCCGGGGACGCTACTCCAAGCGCCGATCAGCCCGCGGGCAGCGTTGCCGCCGACGGTCGATTGGTGGATAAGACCGGACCTTTTCCGTGGCCGGCGAAGCTCCTGCCGCTCATTACTCAGGTCGAGCGCGAGCCCGTTGAAACCTCCGCCAAAATCACGTGGACCTCCGATCCCGCGAGCGCCGAAGTATTTCATGTGATCCCCTTGACCGGACTCAACAAGGATGTTCTGGGGATGTTCCTGGTGGGCAGCTCGATACGCGAGCGGGTGGAACTGGAGAAGCACATCCGCGTGGTGGCGCTGCTGGTGGCCGCGGCAGGAATCCTGCTGGGAGTGGCGCTGAGTGGGTGGACGGCGGCGCGCGTCACCCAGCCGGTGGAACAATTGGCGGCTGCCTCGCGGCAAGTGGCGGCGGGAAACTGGAACGCGCGCGTGGAAACGCGCTCGAAGGATGAGCTGGGCGAGCTTGCGCGCGCCTTCAATCAGATGACCCAGCAGCTACTGGACCAGCGCGACCGCCTGTTGCAGACGGAGCGCGTCGCGGCATGGCGAGAACTGGCGCGCCGCCTTGCCCACGAGCTCAAGAACCCTCTGTTCCCTCTTCAGATCACCGTAGAGAACCTGCTCCGCGCCCGCGAGGTCGATCCCGCCATGTTTGACGAGGTCTTTCGTGAAAGCAGCCAAACCCTGTTGGCTGAACTCACCAACATGAAGACTATCATCGGGCGCTTCAGTGACTTCGCCAAGATGCCGGCGCC
Source organism: Terriglobia bacterium (assembly GCA_050010335.1). Classification (GTDB taxonomy): domain Bacteria; phylum Acidobacteriota; class Terriglobia; order UBA7540; family UBA7540; genus Bog-366. The sequence goes on along the minus strand of JBEKLF010000173.1, from coordinate 2,763 downwards.
GCAGCTTCAGGCGGTGAACATTAACGAGGTGGTTCGTGGCGCGCTGAAGATCTTCGAAGCCCAACTCAACGCCCCGGGCAAGCCGCCCATCACCACGCAAATCCATTTGGATGAGGCGCTGGGTCCGATTCAGGCCGATCCCGACCTGCTCCATCGCGCCGTGCAGAATCTGATTCTGAACGCGCTGGATGCCATGCCTGCGGGCGGAACCTTAACCCTGCAAACCGAAGCGGCCACCGCCGGCGTGCGTGTAAAAATCTCCGACACCGGCAAGGGCTTGACTAAGGAAGAGTGCGAGCGCCTGTTTACCCCCTATTACACCACCAAGCACCACGGCACGGGGCTGGGACTCGCCATCGTGCAGTTGGTAGTAAGCGACCATGGCGGCAGGATTTCCGTCGAAAGTGAGCCCGATCGAGGCACGACGTTCAGGATCGATCTGCCCGTGCGACCGCCGCAAAGCACGTAGGATGGGTGCTGCCCCATTTTGAGCGTAGGGCCGAGCGGCGCTCGGCCCCCGGCGCTCGGCCCCACTCTTCCTCATCCTTAATCTCGATCCGGCCGATAACCGATACGGGAGAGTGTGGGCGGCCCGTCCAGTGGTGATGGGACGAGCTACCTCGGCCCCATTCTTCCTCCTCTTTAATCTCGATCTGGCCGATAACCAATTCGGGGGAGTGTGGGCCGCCGGTTCAGTGGTGATCGGACGAGCGGCGCTCGGCCCCACTCTTCCTTATCTTTAATCTCGATCCGACCGATAACCGATACGGGGTGGAGTGTCACACGGCGGTCGGTCCTGGTAAGGATCGGTCTGGGGGCCTTCCCCGATCTTCACGGTTCCTCAGTGTCTTCCTCATTGGTACTCATGACTTATCCCTGCGTTGCCTCGTCGCGCCGACCGCCAGGTCAGCACCTGCCGTCGTAGCTCCGGGCTTCAGCCCGGCACCTTTCGAGCCGCCCCTCGGCCTCGCCATCGTGCAGTCGGTGGTCAGCGACCATGGCGGCAGGATTTCCGTCGAGAGCGAGCCCGACCGCGGCGCAACGTTCCGAATCGAGTTGCCCCAGCAACCGCCCAAGAGCGAGGGCAGTGCGGCAATTTGATGTAGAGGCGGCTTTACGCCGCCATGTGGCGGGGTAAACTCGCCGCTACAAAGCATAATCGAGCGTGGCCCAATACGGCCCGCGACATGGATGAAAATGCCTTCGTCCGCAAGAAGTAGCGACCACCGCACCCGCAAGAAACTGGTCTACGTGAAATCCGCGGCAGAGATCCCGGATTTCAAGTCGGAGGATGAGATTGCCGCGTGGTACCAGACCCACAGCACGGTCTTGATTCAGGACCAGCTTGAAACGCTGCCCGCCCGAGTGCGCGGCAAACTCCGTGCGCGCCTCGCCGCCCGTCGCGGTAACGGCAACCCTTTGCCCACAGGCCAGCGTCGCACCCGCTCTGCCGAGTCCACGTGATCCCAAAAGAGTTTACAGTTGACAGTCGAAAGTTCACAGTCAATGCGTTCTCGAAGTCTGCTCGGGACTATGAACTTTGGACTGTGAACTGCGTCCCTACTGTGGACTGTGAACTCTTCGCCGACATTCCTCGGTGCTGTATTGCTGCATGGCGCTCAGTAGCTGCCGGTCTATCCCCCCGCTCGTGCCGGCATCTGATCGCCCGCAAGTTGCATTGAAACAAGCGAAATATTTTCCCCACAAAAAACGATAATGTGACTTCGCATGCGCGACGACAAGCGTTGAGCCGTTTGGCTCTACCCTACGGCGTTGCTCGCGATTTACCCCAGAGTGCCTTATGCCAGGACAGATTCCCGCCAACGGATTTGTAACGCGGGCGGGGCGTTTTGCCACTCGTCCCGGCGAGGGCGACCTTTTGTCTACCGCCCTCCGCCAAATTGTCATTTCGCCTCGGTAGGTATAGGACCCGACCAGCCCTGCCTAAGACATAATGACCAAAACAAAAATAAATCTGTGGATATCTAAAAAATGTGACATACGTTATTGAAAAGCCACTTTTGGGAGAGTATCACATCCCGTATTGAGGCCATCTCTGGTTATTGTGCCGCGCTTCATCTCTCTTCTTATAATGAGGAGGCCGCCATGCCGAACCGCTTCAGATCCCCCGCCGGCTGGGGGGTTACTCTGTGCCTTGCTGTGCTCTGCAGCGTTTCTTTACCCGCTGGCCTTTCAGGCCAAACTACGACAGCTCCCGTGCGGGACCCGAACGCCTTGGCGCTTGCCGCTAGGGCCCTACAGGCAATCTCCCCCAATGCGGCTCTCAGCGACATCACATTGCAGGGAACCGTAAATTACACTGCTGGGTCGGACGAGGAGGGTGGGACGGTAACGCTCGTTGCCTTAGGCAATCAAATGAGCCTTGCGTCCCTCAGCCTGACGGGCGGAAGCCGTCAGGAAATCAGAAACGGGCCACTGGGGGTCTGGACGGGCCCCAACGGTGTCCCGACTGCTATGGCAACCTACAATTGCGTGGTGGACGCGTCATGGTTCTTTCCGGCGCTCGCCTTGCAGGGTCTTTCGAGCGACCCAACTCTGGGTGCTATTGATCTCGGTCCTGCCGAATGGAGTGGCGTGTCCGCCGTTCACCTCCAATTCTCTCACGTTCTCCCTGGCCAAGCGGCTGCTGCCACGGCCCAACTTCAAGGCTTGAGCACGCTTGATCTCTATCTCGATCCCCAGACGCTATTGCCTCTGGCCCTGGACTTCAACGCGCACCCTGACAATAACGTGAACGTGAAC
>JBEKLF010000172.1:0-18614 GCA_050010335.1 Terriglobia bacterium | reverse complement strand
TGGACAACTGGCCGTCGGAAAGGCCGTCAAGAGCCGTGCGGGCGGATCGGATAGACCTGTTGACAGACCGAGCGCTGGTCGGCCGCCCAGCCTGGTTTCTTACTGTCTGAATCGCAGTTCTGTCGCTTGACGGTGGATGTAGCTCCGGCCTTTAGGCCGGCAGGTGCCGGGCTAAAGCCCGGCGCTACGGGCGGCCGTACATTCCGGACAGGGGCAAAGGCTGCGCAGGTACGGGAAAGCGTATATTCCGCTCGAGTGGCCATCGCTCCAGTAGATTTGCAGGGCATACCGGCCCACCAGCTCGGCGCGCTCGGGGTGCAAAGGCTTCTGGCCCAGAATCGGCAGCCCGCCCACGGCCTCCTCGGCCACTGGAGCCGCTTCATCGCAGGTCGCGCAGGGGCACTTGCCCCGCAGGTAGCGATAGGGATACGCACTCTCATGCCCATCCGACCAGTGAACGGCCAAGGTGTTGTCACCGGCAGCGAGTTTGATCTTCGTGGGGGTCGGGGGCATGGAGGTGAACAAGGATTCAGGATTTAGGATTCAGGATCTAACTATCAGCGGTCAGCTATCAGCTCTCAGCTAGGGCACTGGCTGATAGCCGACTGATAACAGCTTCCTCGCTCCACTTTCAGCACTCAGAATTCAGCATTCAGAATTCTGCTTTCCGCTTTGGCTGAAAGCTGAGAGCTGAAAGCTATTCAATGCTTATATCCTCCGTCGATTGATAATTCCCAATACTGATTTGCGACACCAGTTTTCCCGCGACTTCCTGGAAAGCTTTGCCGTAAATCGTCGAGTCATCGAGCGCCACGGGTTTGCCGGAATCGCTTTGCTCGCGAATCGACAAGTCGAGCGGAATCTCGCCCAGGAACGCGATGTTGAGTTTCTTTGCGGCCTCGCGCGCGCCGCCGTGGCCGAAGATCTCTTCGCGATTGCCGCATTTCGGGCACAGGTAGTAGCTCATGTTTTCCACGATGCCGAGAATCGGCACGTTCAGCTTTTGAAACATGGCGATGGCTTTGGACGCCACGGTGAGTGCGAGATCCTGCGGCGTGGAAACAATCACCGCACCCGTCAACGGAATGGTCTGCGAAAGGCTCAGTTGGATATCCCCAGTGCCCGGCGGCATATCCATGATGAGATAGTCGAGTTCTCCCCAGCGCACGTCACCGAGAAATTGCTGAATGGTCTTGTGCAACATGGGGCCGCGCCAGATGACGGCTTCGTCTTTGGGCAGGAAATACGCCATGGACATGATCTTGACGCCGTACTCAACGGGAGGCTCGATTTTACCCTCCACCACGTACGGCGCATCGTTTCCCCCCATCAGGACGGGCACGCTGGGGCCGTAAACGTCGGTATCCATCAGGCCCACTTTGGCGCCCGCGCGGTTCAGAGCCACCGCCAGGTTCGCCGCCACCGTGGATTTCCCCACCCCGCCCTTGCCGCTCGCCACGGCGATGGTGTGCCTCACCTGGGGAATCAGCGTGCGGCCGGGAGCGCGCGCCGGGGCGGGCGCCACCAGTCGAACTTCCACGTCGGCAACACCCAGCGCCATGACCGCCGCGCGCGCCTGCGCTACAAGTTGGTCACGCACCGGGCAGGCAGGCGTGGTCAGTTGCAGCGCGAACCGAACTCGGCTGTCGCCAACTTCCAATTCCTTGATAAAGCCCAGCGTGACGATGTCGCGCCCCAAGTCGGGGTCCTTGACCGTTCGGAGGGCGTTCAAGACATCTTGCGGGCTGACCTTGCTACTCATTCATGTTCTCCGTAGAATAACTGATGATATTCAGAGCATTCATTCTGGAGTGCGCTAGAGGGTTTGTCAAACGGAGGTTGTGTGACTCTGTTTCAAATCTAAAATCTCTCATTCTGCAATTCCTGGGCGACGCCATTGGCAGTCGAGCGTCAAATACCGAGGCGTGAAGCGGCCCCTCCACTCCCCCATGAGGTCAGATTTTCGAGACCCGCTGTCGGAGACTTTCTCCTTGTTTTTCAACGACATTCAAGGTTCGAGGCGATAAGTTGCTTCTTTTCTGTAATATTCAGGGTTCGGAGGAAATTTGCGCAATGTCAGTTTTTAACTCATTTATTTTCATAAATATTCAAGGTTACCCCCTATTTTAGTGTTCCCCTTTTTTCCGTCACCTGAATGTGCCGATCCTGCAACCTACCTTTTTCCATATAGTTAACTGCATGCCGCAGCCGCTTCAATTGTGCCGATTCTCGGATAACTTTGCTGTAGTTTCATAAACATTCAAGGATAACGAAAGGTCGCTGAAGTCCCCGATCCCCAGCGGCCAGGCAGTTTCCGTCTCTGTGGACGGGCTTTGCCCGCCACGGCGAACACGGTGACACGGCCGCGCGCCGGAGGCCATGGCTGCCATGTTCTTTTCCGCCGTCGCATGTCCTTCGACAAGTGCATTGGGCCTCAATCCGCATCCTCCTCGCTATGGCCCGGGCGGAACGCCCGGTTTGAACAAGAACCGGGGCGCCGACCGGTTTGCGCATCCTGCCGCTCTTGGCGCCGGCCTATGGCAGCCAGCTTCATGCTCTAGTCTACACGAAAAGTCTGCCCCTGTCAAGCACATAGTGAGGCTACCCGAAACAGCCTATGTCGAGGAGAAATTGCGGGACAGAACGGCACGACCCGGCAAGGAATCTGAACTTAACATCAAGGGCACGGCGCCACTGGGATATCTTGCCTCCCCGCCGCTCGCTTCCACTGTTATGATCGTGGACGACGACACTGCGCTTGACGATTGCCACTGGGCTTTGGCGATCGATTCGAATCCAGGAAGGATTGCCGAACGTGCGGATTTGTTCCTTACTTCCCAGCGCCACGGAAATGGTATTTGCTCTCGGGCAAGGCAGTTCGCTGGTCGGCGTGACCCATGAATGTGATTATCCTGCCGAGACGTCTCAAATCCCCAAGGTGACGCGCTCGAATATTCCGGAGGGGATTCCGAGCGGGGAAATTGACGCGGCGGTGAGCAAGGCGCTGATCGAAGCGGGCACACTTTATGAACTTAACCTTCCCCCGCTTGAGCAGTTGCACCCTGATCTCGTGCTAACGCAGCGCCTCTGCGATGTCTGTGCCGTTTCTTATGACCGGGTGCAGGACGCTGCGAAAAACCTGTCGTCCCATCCGAAGGTCCTGAACCTGGAACCCCATTCTCTGGAGGACATTCTTGAAAACATCGTCACCGTCGGCAAGGCCATCGGCGCCGAAGCAAAGGGCCACGCGGTTCGCAACAGTCTGCGGAAGAGAATTGACGCGGTCAGGGAGAAGGCATGCAGCCTCGCGCACCGTCCGCGAGTGTTCTGCATGGAATGGGTCGATCCCCCCTTTTGCGGCGGTCACTGGATGAAGGAATTGGTGGAAATCGCCGGTGGACGCGACGATCTTGCTGTTCTCCACCGGCCGTCATGCCGAATCGAGTGGAAGAATGTGGTGAAGTTCTCGCCAGAGGTCATCATCCTTACGTGCTGCGGATTTAGTCTCCCCCGCTGCGCGAAGGAAGGAGAAACTCTGGCGAAAATAGAAGGCGCGCACGATCTGCCCGCAATGAAGATGGGCCGCATTTATGCGACCGACGGTTCCGCCTACTTCAGCCGCCCAGGCCCGCGCATTGTGGAAAGCCTCGAAATCCTCGCCCATCTGATTCACCCTTATCTCTTCCCTGCCCCTCCCCTGACGGCGGCGTTCACTACGGTCGACCTCACCCCCAAGCAAAAAGTGTAGGGGGGGTGACACAGGCACTCTTGCCTGTGTCTTGAAATGTGAGACGTCAGCCTTCGGCACAGGCTCTCTTGCCTGTGTCCCCAGATGGGGGGCCTCAGCCTCCAGCACAGGCAGGAGTGCCTGTGCTACCCCACATCTTCGATTGACCGCGCCGCCGGATTCTTCTATTGTTTGGCGAGCTCAAGCCAGCCCGGGATTCAGCCGGCCACTTTGGGGCGGGCTTGACCTCTTCCATGAATTCACCTGAAAACGGTTCGGCCACTATGGTTGCCGCCTCCGCGCCGGCGCAATTGGTGCGGGCGCTGGGCTTGTGGGAAACCACCGCGATCGTCATCGGGATCATGATTGGTACGGGCATTTTCATCGTGCCGGCGCAGATGACCCGGTCACTGGGTACCAAGGTTGCTGTGCTCTCCGTTTGGGCGGTCACGGGCTTGCTGAGCTTGTTGGGCGCGCTCTCGTTTGCGGAGTTGGCCGCGATGATGCCGGAGGCAGGCGGGCAATACGTTTTTCTGCGCGAGGCCTACGGGCCCCTAACCGGTTACCTATGCGGCTGGTCATTTTTCGTCGCCGCTCAAACCGGTGGCATTTCGGTGCTGGCCGTGGGCTTTGCCGAATACGCCAATGAGTTCCTGCCGCTCACACCCTGGGAGCAGAAGGCCGCCGCGGCCGCATCGATTGCGGTGTTGACCGCGATCAACTACCGTGGCGTGCGCGAGGGCGGTGCGTTGCAGTCAATTTTAACGGGGCTGAAGTTGGGCGCCCTTGCCGTAATCATCCTGCTGGGTTATGTGCTGGTCAGGGGATTGCCGGGGGGTCCCGCCACGCTCGCCGAGCCCACGGGTCGCCGGTTCGCGGCTTCTTTCGGAGTGGCGATGGTTGGCGCTTTCTGGGCTTACGAAGGCTGGAATGCCTGCACCTTCGCAGCGGGAGAAGTGAAGCGCCCGGAGCGCAATATTCCCCTGGCGTTGATTCTGGGAACCGTGACGGTGATCGCGCTCTACATGGCGATGAATCTGGTTTACTACCACGTGCTGCCCATAGATCAGGTGGCGCGATCAAGCCGGGTGGGAGCAGATGCGGCGGTGCGCATCTTCGGCCACACCGGATCTTACCTGGTCTCGCTGCTGATCATCATTTCCACGCTGGGAAGCCTGAACGGCAGCATTTTGGCCGCGCCCCGGGTGTACTACGCCATGGCCAAGGACGGTTTGTTCTTCCGCTGGTGCGCGCGCGTGCATCCGCGTTTCCACACTCCCCACCTGGCACTGCTGGTACAAGCCGCCTGGGCGATTATCATGGTAGCGGCGGGAACGTACGAACAGCTTTACACCTACGTGATCTTTGCGGCGTTTGTGTTCTATGCGCTGACGGCGCTGGCAGTCGTGGTGCTGCGCCGTACGCAGCCAGACGTCCCCCGGCCCTACCGAGTCTACGCTTATCCCTACGTACCCATCATTTTCGTGCTGGGCTCGGCCTGTTTCCTAGTGAATACCCTCATGGAGGAACCGGTTGAGGCGGGGTTCGGGGCCGTCATGCTAGGCATAGGGGTTCTGGTGTATTGGTTTTGGAAGCGGCGAGGCGGATAATGGCATCGCCATGGCGGGGGTAGCGCGGGCGTCCCGCTCCCGCCATGCAACAAAGCCTGGAACCTTGAAGGGCAGGATACGAAACCGGGGTCCGATTATGGGAAAGCGCGGGCAGGATGCCCGCGCCACAGCGGGCGAGACGCCCGCGCTACGTCCGAGGGATCGGCTTTCACCTACATTTCCTGCAACCAGCTCTCTCGGAGCCCTCGAAGGGCGGGACTCGAGCCCCGCCCTTCCAAACCTGTCGTGAGTCGTCCGGGCTCGAAGCGCTACCTACTTTGCAGCCGCCTTGACCTTCGCAAGCAGCGCCTGCGACTGGCCCTGGAAGGGTCCCGGCAAGGTTACGGCTTTGTTCAGAGCGACAATGGCTGCCTGGTGGTTGGCGGGGTACTGCTTTTCGCAGGCAAAGGCCAAGTAATAGAGAGCTTGACCTTGGAGCCCCGCATTCCCTTCCAGGAGGTCGCTGGAGTTCTTAAGTTCGTCCGTTATCGGCCCAAACTTCGTGGTCCTCCCTGCCTTCATAAGAGCAGCGTACCCCAGCACCAGGTGGGCAATTCCCATTTGGGTATCCTGTTCCTTCTTAAACGCCGCATCGTCGATGCCGTCAGGTTTCTTGAGCCCTTGCGCCGCAGCCAAGCCCTTCTGCGCGTAAATGGCAGCTTTCTCCGGTGAGGGGTGCGGCAGGTAGAAAGCGGTGATCATTCCCATGGTGTTGAGCACCACCACGCTGTTGGGGTCAGCGGCAATGACCTTGTCGCCGTACTCCACGGTCTTGTCGAGATTGTTCTGCATACGGTAGGCATCAAAGTACGCGTGGTTCACTTGGGCCGCGTCGTCCTTCTCCGCGTCCGGGAAAGCCTTGAGGAAATTGTCGAGTATCAGAACCTGCTTTGCCGGATCGGTGACGCGAGGTAAAACCTGGAAAAACGCCCACACGGCCAAGTCGTGGCTGTCCTTGGCAAGCTCCTGACTCTCCTTCTGGATCTTGTCCCACTCCTCGTCGGTAGCCTTGGCCGGTCGCGCGGGAGTGCCGATCTCCTTCTTGGCCTCGTCGGGGACTTTGTTGATGGCGTCGAAGACCGTGTCGCTCACCTTGGTACTCGAAGCATAGGAGCGCATGAGGTTGAACAACAGGTTCAGGTCCTGGTAGTTCGCCGCCAGGTCCTTCTCACCGTATTCGATAGCTTTATCGAAATCCTTCAGCTTGAAGTTAACGGTCGTGTAGTACTCATTCACGCAAGGCATGAATTTGGAGTCCGCGTGCTCCTTCGCGAAACTGTCGAGGGCGGTAAGCTGTTCCTGCGGGCTGTCCGCGCCATTGATGGCCAGCACCAGTCTGTCTTCATCGGTGCCAACGGCAACGGAAAAACTGGGGCAGGGCTGCTGGGCCCATAAGGGTAGAGTCGCCATTCCCAAAGCGACTACCAGGAAGACGGACAAACGCTGATACATGGAAACCTCCCGTTCAGGACGAAATCCGGGTTTCGGGTGTCCGCCCGAGATGAGGCACGAAGCGTGGGACCGACCGCCGATAGTCTGCGTAGTGGGATCCGTATTGGTCCAGGAGTTCGCGCTCCTCAAGCGGTGCGACAACTTGATACAACAGGATGGTCAGAAATGCCAGTAAAAAAATTGTTAGCGCCCCCGTCAGGAAAGCCATGCTTAGGATCATCAGCATGTAGAGCAAGTACCGCGGATGGCGCACGCGCCCGTAAATCCCCGTGCGAATTACTCCGCACAAGCGGTGCTGCGGGTTCAGTTCCGTCAGGCCCACCAGTCGCCGCCAGCCGAAGGCGTGTCGCGTTTGCACATCGAGCCAACTTGCCACAAGAAACAGAACACCACCCACGACCCAGGTCAGAGGGCTGCGCTCCAGCCGCCGCGCGAAAAGTCCATGGCGTGAAATGAAAAGGCCAGTGACGAAAATCAGCCAGACCGGCAGCGCCACCCCAAACGCGCGATTGCCCACGCGCCGCCAAATGCGAATGGCGGCGTGAAATACGAACCAGTAAAAGGGAATCCAAAACAGCATCACCAAATAGAAGAGCGCGAGGTAGTCGATCAGGCGCAGAAAACCGGTGGCGATTGATAGGTGGGGCGCGGCGGTTAAGAGCATAGATGAGAGTCCGAGGTCCGAATTCCGAGCTCCCAACGACTGAGATGAAAACCTAAACTTCGATTTCGATAGTGAATCAGCCTCAGCCATTTTATCGCGAAATTCGGCCCGATGCGTGTACGATACAAGTGGGCTTGAGGTGAAGATCACCTTTACCGGACTTCAAACCTCGGACTTTGGACTCCGGACTTTCCTATAGGGAGGCATGCAATGCAGCATTTGGCGTGGGCGAGCGTAAAGAAAGAAATCCTGAACGACAAGCTTTGGAGGAAGCTAGTCACCGGCGAAAAGGTTATGGTGGCGAAGCTCTGGCTGTTCAAGGATTGCCTGGTGCCGGTCCACCACCACGAAAGCGAGCAGATCAGTATCGTCTTCGAAGGAGCGCTGAGGTTTGAAATGGAAGGTCGGGAAGTGATGGTGCGCGCCGGCGAGATGCTGGTGATCCCCTCCAACATTCCGCACAGCGCCCTGGCGATTGAAGATACGGTGGGGATCGATGTGTTTAGCCCCATCCGCCACGATTGGCTGGATGGAACGGATGCATATTTGCGGAAATAGCGTTCTGAGGCTTGCCATGTGGCGCCGGAGGCCGGAAGGACGAGTTCACAAAGGCTGGGCGGAGTGAACATTATCGACGCGCGTTTTGGTGGGAGGTTGAAACCAGTTTACGCTGCCTTCAACTTCGCGACTTTGCCGAGGGTGTACCCGGGCCCATCGAAGGTCATGAAGGGAACAAGTCCCGAGCAAACCTCTCTTTGGGCTATGACAATTACTTTTTTGCTCTCACTCTGAACGCGCGCCTTGGCCCCGGCGTGCAACTGGTGGGCGCGTTTGGCCGCGACGAGGATGTAACGGAATTTGCTGTCGATGCCTTGTGGAAGTTCCATTTTTTTCTCCCTCACTCGTGCTACTTGACTTGTCGACGGGGCCCGGATTGAATCCGATGCCGAGATCGAGGGGGCAGAGCGTAACAGGTGAATGGGGTTTGCCCATCAAATGTTGGTTCCGCCCACCTCTTCTCATCGGTCAAGCCGGGACGAGTTTACCCGCGTCGGGCGCACTAAGCGTAATTCAGTTCGCGGACTGCCGACCCTGAGAGCGAAAACCGATTTCCCTGAAACGCGGCAACCCGCCGATGCGAAACTTTCCGGTCTTAGTAATCGCGTCTACGGCTGAAGTTATCGCGGCCACCACCGCCACCACCGCGGGGGCGTGAGAAGTCATTCCGTGGGGGGCGCGCTTCATTCACTGTTAAAGGCCGGCCATCGAGCGCCTGCCCATTCAAGCCGGCGATTGCCCGCTGAACATCTTCGCCCTCGCCAAGTTCGACAAAGCCGAAGCCGCGCGGCGACCCTGTCATCTTGTCGCGAATCACCACGGCGGAGGCCACTTGAAAGCCCGCATTGGTTACGAATTCGCTTAGACCTGCATCGGTCGTGCTATGGGGTAAATTACCTACAAAAAGTTTTGTTGCCATATGTTTCTCTGTTCCTCTCAAATGGGGCGGCCTCACGGGCCTGCTCCCTTGTGTTGTACTTTCAGTTATAGTTTCTCGGGACGATGCCCGAACCGCCCAGGGAATGCCAGCCCCAGAGCCTGTTGTGCGGCGCTGGCAGGTTTCGCCAGAGCACGCAAATCGTCAGAACCTCAAAGGCCCTCCGGCTTGAGAGACAATGAGAGACGCTGTGCGAAAAAGACAACCTCCATGGTTGTCGGGGTGGAGATGTCGAGAGAGATAACCAGACTTAGTTCAGGAGACTCAAGGCGTGTCTAAGAGGGGCTGTTCTCATTAACCACGATAAGTGAAGTAATTTCATTTGTCAAGCCTATAATGGCGTTCCGCCGGGCTGCCTCAAAAGCGGGCCAGCGGCGCTGGGGGGAAATGCCGTCACTGATTACATCAACGTGAACGCCTGCACAAGGCAACGTGGGAGGTGGGGCAGCGGCACCCAACGTTTCACCTCTGGGGTATTCCTGACGTTCCTCCCTCTCAACTTTTGGGGTATAGTGTTCGGCGGATGGTGTAAATAGGGATAAGGCCCTTGATATCATGAAAGCTCTATCGCTTACGGACTACAATCACTTGGTCTATGAGGACGTGCCCGATCCGCAGATCGCCGACCATGAGGTCCTCGTCAACGTGCGTGCGTGCGGGATCTGTGGCAGTGACGTGCACGGGATGGACGGCTCCACCGGCCGCCGCCGACCTCCGATTATCATGGGCCACGAAGCTGCCGGCGTGGTCGCCGGGGTAGGAAAACAAGTCAAGGATTGGCACCCAGGTGACCGCGTAACTTTCGACTCGACAATTTCTTGTGGCGCGTGCTGGTTTTGCCGGCGCGGTTTGATCAACCTCTGCGACGATCGCCGCGTGTTAGGGGTCTCTTGCGAGGATTACCGGCAACCCGGCGCCTTCGCTGAGTACGTGGCCCTGCCCGGCCGCATTTTATATCGCCTCCCCGACGCCGTTTCGTTCGAACAAGCCGCCATGGTTGAACCGATTTCGGTGGCCGTGCACGCGGTGGATCGCACCCCCGTTTCTCTGGGAGACACCGCGGTCGTCGTGGGCGTGGGCATGGTCGGCCTCTTGGTGGTGCAAGCCCTGCGCGTGGCCGGCTGCGGAAAGATCATTGCTGTGGACTTAGAGCCGCAGAAGCTAAGGCTGGCACTGACGCTGGGCGCCGACATTAGCCTGAAGGCAGATGAATGCGACGTTCCCGCCGAGGTGAGGAGCCAGACTCAGGGGCGAGGGGCCGACGTTGCCATCGAAGTGGTAGGTTTGAGCCCTTCGATCAAAACGGCTGTCGCCAGCCTGCGCAAAGGCGGGTCGCTAACCCTGGTGGGGAATCTCCAGCCTTCGGTGGAAATCACGCTGCAGGCAGTGGTGACTCGGCAACTGACGTTGGCAGGGAGTTGCGCCAGCAGCGGTGAATACCCTGCCTGCTTGGATTTGCTGGCGCGCCGAGCCATCAACACAGAATCGCTCGTCAGCGCCACGCCTCCCTTGATGGAAGGTGCAGCATGGTTCAAGCGCTTGTATGACCGTGAGCCCGGCTTGTTAAAAGTTATCCTGGAGTGTTAATGGACGCGCTCAAAACCGCCCTCGTCGGCTGCGGGAAAGTGGGGCATCTGCACGCCAAAGCACTCAGCCGCGCCCCTGAGTCCGTCTTCGTCGCCGCCTGTGGCCGGGACCTGGCATGCACCGAAAAATTTGCCGCCGCCTACAACGTTAAAGCCTATCAGGACGTCGAGGAGATGATTTCCCGCGAAGGCGTCCAGGCGCTCACGATTTGTACTCCCCACCCACTGCACGCCCTCCACGCCGTTAAAGCTGCCAAGGCTCGAGTTCATGTCCTCATCGAAAAGCCTCTGGCATCGTCACTGGAGGATTGCGACGCCATACTTCAGGCGGCAAGGGAGAATGGGGTCAAGGTAGGGATAATTTCTCAGCGGAGATTCTACGCCCCGTGTGCCCGGGTCAAGAAGGCGATCGACGATGGCAAGATAGGGCGGCCGATCCTTGGCTCCGTGGCCATGTATGGTTGGCGTGACGAGGCTTACTATCGCAGTGACCCCTGGCGCGGGTCGTGGCAGGGAGAAGGAGGAGGAGTCCTGGTCAACCAGGCGCCGCACCAGCTTGACTTGCTCCACTGGTATATGGGGGAGATCGAGGAACTCTTCGGATTCTGGGCCAACCTGAATCACCCTTACATCGAGGTGGAGGACACCGCCGTGGCGGTGCTTCGTTTCAAAAACGGCGCGCTCGGCAATATCGTGGTCAGCAATTCGCAAAACCCTGCCCTCTATGGAAGGGTTTACGTGCACGGCAGCAACGGCGCTTCCGTCGGAGTCCAAACGGATGGCGGGGCGATGTTTATTGCCGGGATGTCGAGCATTACCGAACCTCCCATCAACGATTTGTGGACCGTGCCAGGGGAAGAGGAATTATTGAAAAAGTGGCAAAAGGAAGACACCGATTTCTTTCTAAGTATTAATCCCATCGAATACTATCACCAACTCCAGATTTCCGAATTCCTAAAGGCCGTCATGGCAGGTCACGACTCAGCCATCCTCGGCGAAGAAGGCCGTAAGACTGTGGAAATCTTCGAGGCTCTCTATCGCTCCCAGCGAGACCAGAAACCGATCAAGTTCCCGTTAGCGGCGGAAATAGGCCGGCACGACTTCCCCCGCCGTTAGAAATCCCGTTAACGTCACGGGCTTCGCACACCTCTGGCAAAACGAGCCGGTAAGCACAAGCTGCCACTTGCCAGTCCGACAGCCGATCCGCGCAAAGATCAGGTCGTCTCAAGGAAAGTGCAAAGTCCGACTTGGGGAATCTTAGGTTGTCTGAGGCAGGGTGCCCAGCCGCCATGACGCGAGACTTCGAGGCTGGGGGATAACCGGCTTTGTTTGCTATATTATCCCAGGGTAGCGGGCATCCTGCAGGTTATGGGTTGGGCTCTTGAGACTATCTGATTTGTTTTCAGCAACATCTCAGGGTTTTTGGTAACCCATTTGAATTCAATTATTTCTCGGGGTAGACGACAAATTGTCAGACAGCGACCCTTTGTTTTCATCAACATCTGGGGAGCTATCTCCATTTTTCATGTTGAAGAGTCGCTCGAATCGGGCCAAAAACGGCCGAAATGACATCCCCAAATGCCCCTGTCGCCTTGGGAAGAAAAGTCGCGAGCGGATTGGAGATACGTCTGCAAACTGCATCACCAGTAGATCGCGTAGATATCACATTTATAATATAACATCATACACTAACCCTTGCCAAGGAAAATCGGCGACGGGCAGTGACTCATTTGTGGTGGCCCGGCCATCTTGGCCATGTTTCATCAAGGGCGGGACCCCGACTGGATGCCCGCCCTAACTCCGGTTTTATTCTTGTGTCGCGTTCCCCCAGTCGCCAGCCTGCCCCCTTCCACTTTGGCGCTCATGATAAACTCAATAAATC
The DNA here is from genome assembly GCA_050010335.1 of Terriglobia bacterium. Taxonomy (GTDB): domain Bacteria; phylum Acidobacteriota; class Terriglobia; order UBA7540; family UBA7540; genus Bog-366. Next base: position 6,198 of record JBEKLF010000172.1, on the reverse strand, counting down.
TGCGATAGGGAGGGGGGAGCGTGGCTCTTTATCTGGTCACAGGCGGCGCAGGATTTATCGGCTCGCATGTCGTGGAGGAATTGGTTCGACGCGGTGAAACCGTCCGTGTTCTTGATAACCTCGCCACGGGCCACGAAGAAAACCTCGCCACGGGCCAGGGCAAAATCGACTTTCGCCAAGCCGACATTCGGGATCTTGAATCCATCCGCCCGCATTTTGGCGGAGTGGATTACGTCATCCACCTCGCCGGGCTGGCCTCCGTAGTGCGTTCCATGGAAGATCCCATTGAGACGACCCTTGTTAACCTCAACGGTACTATTCACGTTCTGCTCGCGGCTCGTGACGCCCGTGCGAAGCGCGTGGTCATGGCGGCGACGGCCGCCGCCTACGGCGATGATCCCGCTCTGCCCCGTGTAGAAACCCAGATGCCGCAACCGCTCTCGCCCTACGCCCTCACCAAGCTCGCCGACGAATACTATGGCCAGATCTTTAACCGCAGCTTTGGGCTGGAAGTTGTCGCCTTGAGATATTTCAACATTTTCGGCCCGCGGCAGGACCCGAAGTCTGCTTACACCGGTGTGCTCTCCATATTCATCGCCGCCTACCTCGGAGGGATCACGCCCACGATTTTTGGCGATGGCGAGCAGTCCCGCGATTTCACCTACGTGGCCAATGTGGTCGATGCAACGCTGCGCGCCTGCCTGGCGAAGGCCGCTCCCGGCAAAGTCATCAACGTAGGCACTGGCAAAAGCGCCACCCTGAATCAAACGATTGCCGCTCTCAATAGAATCCTCGACCTCCACGTTAACCCCAAATATGCCCCGCCCCGCGAGGGGGACGTGCGGCACTCGACGGCAGACATTTCCCTCGGGCGCGCGACGCTGGGTTATAAGCCACTCGTCTCTTTTGAAGACGGCCTGCGCAGGACCGTCGACTGGCTTCGTACGGCGCCGACGGGAGTCTGATGACGCGCGCCGCCGGGTCACTTGTGGTCGAGCTGTTTTTCCAGTTTTTGTTCCCGAGCGTTCAGCTCGTTCAATTGGCGCAGGTCATCCTCGGCGGAGTTGACAGCGCTTTGGATCCGGCTCAGGGCGGCGCCACCACACGCGTTCGAGTTCGAGTCATGGCTTGTATCCAGCATGCCGCTCATCGCGCGGAATTCACCGGTGATGTCACGATAGCGTCGGAGAATGGACGTTAGGTAGACATCGCGGCGGTGTTCGAGATCCTGGAGGCCGGCAATGATATGGGCCACATCAGAGGCCCGGGTAGTGATGGCAGCGGAGTCCGTCTTCAGCTTGGCGTTATCCGTTTCCAAAGCGGCAGCGCGTTGGCGGGCGATCTGCGACTCCGCGGTCGCCTCGTCAAGCTTTTTTTGCAGGTCATCCAATTGGGCCTGGGCATCCGCCTGCTGCTTTTGCAAGCGGTCCGCGGCGCTCACCGAAGCCTTGACGCTTTGATTGTTGGCGGCTGAAAGTTGGGTCTGAAGGGAGGTAATGGTGGCGCGATTTTCCGCCAGTTCACGATCCAGGCGCTCGATGACCACTTCTTTATTGGCCATTCCGGCATGATCCCCCCCCGCCGGTACCTCCTCGGGCGCGGCCACGGAACCCCTTTGCAAATCCTTCTGGCGTAAAGCTTCTTCGAGCAAACGCAGGGTCTGCGCATCCGTATCGAGGTGGCGCTGATCTTCGGTCAGGCGTCGCGACAGGCGCAAGATTATGATCAGGGAGGTGGCAAGGACCACCCCCAGAACCAGTTCAAAAGTAATTCGCATTCCCAGGGGCCGCATCATCCCTCCTTCGGGTGCAGGCGCGTGCGCCAGGAAAGCCGCGCGTCTTCGCCCTTGCATGGGGCGCTGAGATGGATTTGCGCGGTGCTATGAAACTTGGGGGGGACTTCCAAAGTCAGCCTCCAGGCGTTGGAAATACGCGTGAAGGCTGCCGCGATCGCATCCGGTATTTCCCCTACCGAACGGCATACTTGCCCTCTGCCGCCCGTGGCATCCGCGAGGGTTAGCAGGCCATTCTGATAGGATCGGTTGAGGGTATCCCCGCGGTTGCTGACGTGGACCACCATGAGGGGCGCCTCCAGGCCACTGACCTCCCCTACCAGTTTGGAAATCTTATCTTGAATCAGCGCATCGGGAAAAACCCGGCTGAGGTCATGGGGATCACTCCCGTTAATAACCGGATTCGTGTAATCCTCACGGTAATTATAGATGCTTCCGTCGGTAATATACAAAACGGATACCCGCACGGGTGACTTGCGCATGATGTTGTCCGCCAGCGCTAGCGCCGAGCCGACGGTTTCAAACAAGCCGGGCTTGCCTGTGGTGGGAAGGCCCTTGATGGCGTCCAGCAGGGGTTGGCGGTTGGGGCCAGGGTCGGTGAGCACGTGCAATCCATCCTGGTCGCGCAGAAGCCCCACCCAGGCGTTGGAGGGCAATTTGGAAATATCTGCCGTCAGCGCTTGCTTTGCGGTATCCACCAGGGAGGGATCACTGGTGAAATCGAGAACAAGCAAAATCAGTTGATCGCTGCCCGGTCCCAACTGGGAGGTTACTGACGCCGGCTTACCGTTGAATGTAGCTTCAAACTTAGGGGCAGGCCCGCAACCGTCCTCCTCAACCCAGGCGGGGATGGAAACACTGGTCGTTTGCGCCAGGGCGGTTCCGAGCGTAGAAGCAAAAACCAAAAGCGCGAGAACCAGGGGATTGTATCGGATCATCAAAAGCTGATCTTCATTCCAAGTTGGACGACACGCCCACCGTGGGAACCAATGATTCTTCCGGCGTCGACATTGGGCACGCTGACCGAACCGATCATCGTATCCGGATAGTTCCAGTTCGCATGGTTCAGCACATTCAGGGCGGTAGCATTGAACTCAAATACACGTTCACCGCCGATGGGGAGGCGCTTGCCCAAGCTTACGTCCATGGAATTATAGCTGGGCCCCAGCAGTCCCGATGCCGTGCGGGAAGCGTTCCCGATGGTAAAGTCCGGGGGCTGATCGAATGCCGCGGGGTTATACCACTCCGACGGGCCGGGATTGGCGACGTGCGGGCTCACGCCGGGAACCACGTTCACGTTGAGCGTGGAAAGGATGTCGCCGGTGTTGTTGAATTCTGGATGCGGCGCCAGCGGCGTCCCGTCATTCCAATAGGCATTGCCACTCAGTGACCATCCGCGTACGAGGGCGCCCCCGATCCCGGAAAGATTCAGAAGCGCCTGGTTGGGGCCGAGCGGAAAATCATACACGTAACTGAGCGAGATATACTGAGGGGTATTATTAGCGCTCGCGGACCAGTCATTGCGCAGGTTGAATAAATCTTGGTTCCCGTAAGGACCGGAATAATCATCAAGCTGTTTCGAAACCTCATAATAGGCGGTGAAAGTCAACCCAAACGAGGCTCGTTTCTCGACCCGGATGCGGCCTGCGTCCCGCTGATAGCGCCCCGCCGGGTAATGTCCGTAAAGTTCGAAGCCGGTGTATTGAGGATAGGGTTGGAGCGTCGAACGGTATGAATAGTCGTAAAGGTTATCCCCATGAATCAGATCCGCGGGGCTGATGGCATTAGGGTCGACGGTGCCGTCGCCCACCAGGAGATCCCGGCCCACACTGTGATTCGCTCCGACCGAAACGGCAATGGAGAAAGGGACTTGGCGCTCGATGTTTAGAGTTGCAGATTGATAGACCGGTTCCGCCTTGGCGAGATTCATGAAATCCGCCGTGGTGTTATCGGCCGCCGAGGGGCTCAAGTCTGGCAGAGATGTGCCGAGGGGAGGAATGCCGGCCGTCAAGTCTATCGCCGGGCTAAGTTGCGTATTGGGAGAAACGAAGGTCTCGATCGCATTGAACCCTTGCGTCGCCCATTGCCCGTTGTAGATCGGAATCTGGCCGTGCGAACGGGCGTAGGAGGCGGTCACCACTGATTTGCTGTTGCCCCGCGGGTTCCATGTGATGCTAAGCGAGGGGTCAATATCATAATTCACCGGCCGCAGACCGCGCGATATTCCATCGACGCCGGCAAAGGCAAGCGCGCCGGGAAGGCCGTTGGAAGGGTCGATCAGCTCGGGATCGACCGTGCTCTGGCGATCGTACTTCTCCGTCCGTGGAGTCCTACGGCTGAGGGTGAGAACAGCGTTGAAGGCAAGGTTCTTGCGTACTGCGTATCGGTCGCGCCCGCTGAACCCTTGGTAAGAGTCGCGGAAATAGGACGGGGCGGTGGTGATGGTGCGCTCCGCCGAAGCCGGCATGCCAAGCAGAAACCCGGCGAAGGGATCACCGGTGTCGGTAATGCCCGGCAGGCTGGTAATGTCAGGGGTGAATTGGAAATAACCGCTAGGGTATGCAGACTTAAACGTATTCACTTGATTGAAAACGGCGTCGCCGCTGAGACGAATGGAATGCTTTCCTTTCTGCGAGGACCATGCGTCGGTAAGCTCCATGGTGGTGCGGGCACTCCGCGACATGGGGTAAGCCGTGCCCATCGAAACATAATTGCTGAGCGAATAGTTAGGGAAGGGGGTCGCCCCCACGCGGCTCGACTGCACGATGTCAGAATTCAACGCCAGACTGGCGGAGTTCACGGTGTTGGAGTTGGCGGTATAAACGTAATCCAGCTCCGAATGCAAGGTGGAAAAATGCTGGTCTGGCGAGGTGGGGCTCGCGTCATTGGGAAAGTACTTCGCGGGGCTCAGATAGCCGCTCGAAATGGTGGTGGCGGAGGTCAGGCGGTGCCGGTCACGAAAGGGATGATCCACCTTGGCGATGATTCCGTCGGCGTCGTCGATCTGCGGCGCGTTGGAGAAGTAGTTGTTCTGTAAGAATGGACCGATATCGGTGTTGGGGACGGGATACAAGGTGAGCGCTTGCACCGCCACGGGCGAAAGACGGGATGGGGAGATAACATTGGAGGGAAACTGCATCCGCAAGTACTGAAGGTTGCTCGTTGAGACAGCTTGCGTTGGATCGTATGCAGGATTGGGCACGGTCTGCACCGGATCGTAAATGGGCAGGATATAGCCGGAGGGGTCTACGGTTTGCGAAAAGTCGCCCAGCCTTTGCTGCATGGTTGGAACCGTCAGCAGGTTGGCGCGAAAAATCCGCTCGCGCACGCCTTCGTAAGACAGCATGAAGAAAGTGTTGTTGGGATTGGTGATGAGATGGGGGAAAAGCGCGGGGCCGGAAACGTTGAACCCGAACTGATTGCGGCGAAGCGGGGAAACGCTCTCCCCGTTCTGTTTTACTTCGTGCGGAATTGCATCCAGAACGTCGTTGCGGAAGTTTTCGTAAATCCGCCCGTGCCAGCGCATTTTAGGGCCGTGGCGCTCCTGCGCGTCGGGCGGGCTCTCGGGACGCATCCCCAAATCCCTTGTAAGGACCTTGAATTGGTCTGCTGCCTGGGAAAGAGGGCTGGTTTGTTTGGAAGAGGATGTGCCGCCATCTAAAGCGTACACTTCCACCCCAACCGCGAACAGGAAGATAGTGACCCCCAAGGCGACGCTAACCGAAGTCTTCATCAGGCGATTCCGAAGGTCACTATATACTGCACGCGGCATACCCGCAACCCCCTCGAAGTACTCCCGTTTGGCGGCGCTGGAGAGGTTTGTGCCGGGCTCGCCTTCGGATGAGCGAAACAAAAGTGAAAGCGGAGATCCCCGGGATGTAGCGTGGGCGTCCCGCTCGCTGGTACGTGGGTATCCTGCCAGCGCATTCTTGGCGGGAGCGGGACGCTCCCGCGTCTGCTGCCCTCCGTTCCACCCTCGGATTCTGTCTCTGCTTGTCACTCGGATCTCGTAACGTGTCGTTTGTGTTTTTAAATAACTAGATTTATTATCAGCAACATCGTGGCATATACACTATAGGTCTATTATTTTCAACAACATCGTGGCATAGCGGCTTTCGGACATGTTTTCTCCGTTTGTTTTCAATAACATCGTGGGATATACCTTCATTTTTGATATACCCTGTTTTTTCGTTGCCTTGCCATCGGGAATTTACTAACCTATTTAATTTCAATGACATAGATTTTATCAAGATTTCCGTCATCCGCCTCTAACCCGTTTTATTTGTAAGTATCCTCCGGCAAAGCCGGAGGCTTTAAAAACAGTGAGCCGCTCAAAGCGGCTGCGGGGGCGCTACCGCGGCCCCGCAAAACCATTGTGGAGCGATGGCACCGCATGTCGTGGCGCT
>JBEKLF010000171.1:0-18650 GCA_050010335.1 Terriglobia bacterium | reverse complement strand
CCTCGCTCGAAGCCGGGAAGTTGTATGCGGTAATAGCTGACGAAGACGCCGCAAGACGTGGGTACCTTCGTGTGATCGACGAGAGCGGCGAAGACTACGCGTATTCGGCAGAGCGTTTCTTCATGTTGGACGTACCCGAGGCTCTGGCGAAGGCTCTGCGGCCCCCCTCGGCCACGAGATTCCCTCGTGCTCACAACGGGTTGCAGCCGACTGCCGGCCATGCATGACTGGGCGGCCGTAGCTGAAGATCCGTCGGCCAACCCCGCCCTGGTCAGGAGCGTGCAGCCGTGGCCTCCGCCCTCGTGACTATGTGTCTTTCCTTCAATGACGAACCCCCGGTCAATACCTAAGACGAATTGGCCGTGGCTGCATCCGGGTCACACAACCTCAGGCGCCGTTCGAAGGGGTGAAGGCAATCACGAGATGCCGGGCTTGCCCTACCCGGCGTTCCGCAGGGTGAATGCGGAACCAGGGGGCGGGTCGCCGCGGCGACTCCCCCTACAGCGCACGGCCATGCGGACGCCGGGAGCCGAGAGTTCGTGGGGAACGCCCTTGACATCTTCTGACAATCAGATAATCTGAAGGCATGGCAGTGAAAACAGCAACCGCTGAGGAAAGGATCGGACGCGTAGGTCAGCGCCGGCAGGTGGTGATCCCGCGCGAGATGCTGGAAACGCTCAATATCCGCGAAGGCGATTTTGTGGCGTTTCGGAAGCAAGCGAATGGCGTGCTCATCAAGCCGAAGCGCGTGGTTGATCCCGATGACGTCCTCAGCCCCGAAGAGAGCGCCCAGATTGCGAAAGCCCGCCGTGAGATGCGGGCGGGAATGGGTATCACCCTGGCCCAACTCGAGTATGACCTGGCTCATAAACGTTCACCGCGACGCCGCAAAACAGCTTGAGGCGATCCCACCCGACCGTCGCACCCGAATTTTGAACGATATTCGGGACCTTGCCAATGATCCTTTTAGCGGTCTGGTAAAGCCACTGAAGGGTAAGAGCCACAAGGGTCTTTTCCGGAAAGTCTCGGGCCGCTACCGCATTATCTTTGAGCCCTTCCATTCGACCCATACGGTTCATGTCCTCGGCGTTCTGCTCCGTAATGAGGCGACGTATAGATAGAGAGAGCCACGGTCAACACGGTCGTTTATGTGGGCTTTTCTTTCGATGACGAACCCGCAGTCAATTCCCAAAACGAATTGTGCGTGGCCACCCCCGGGTCACACAACCTCAGGCGCCGTTCGAACGGATGAATGCAATCACGAGATGCCGGGCTTGCCCTACCCGGCGTTCCGCAGGGTGAATGCGGAACGAGGGGGCGGGTCGCCGCGGCGACTCCCCCTACGGCGAAAAGGCCTTTTCATTAAATCAAGTCCACGCGGCGCTTACTGCGGCGTGTCATCGCTTTCTTTGTCGAGGATGTTATTGATGTCGCGTTTTCCGTGCAGTACCCGGACCACCCGAACCCCGGCCTCGTGAGCCAGGTAATAAACGCGCACATCCTCAAATCCCTTGACGGGCCAGGATCTCAGGCCCTGGAGAGCTTCCCGGGAAAGACGCTTGGGCGCGCCGCCCTGCGGCGTCCGGATGATCCCCTGCATCGTTCTCCGGACGGAGCTCAGGAAGCGTTCGGCCACTTTCGGCTTGTCCTGCTCCACCAGGAAGTAACGGAACTGGCGCAGGATGTCATCCCTTGCTGCTGGGCGGATGATCGGTTTCACAGCTTTTTCCGGGCGCGGTGTTTACGCGCAATCCCGGCGGCCTCGCTCTTAAGTTCCCTCCAGAACTCTTTGGTCAGGGGAATCTCTTCCCCGGATGTCAAGCCTTCAACCAGCAACGTCTCCAGCCTGGCATCCTCGTCCCGGGCCCGAGCTTCGCGCAACAGGGTGCGGAAGTACTCGCTGACATTGCCGTAATCCTTCGTGGCAATCTGGCGCTCCACAAAGCCCTTAAGCGACTCGGGGAGGGAGATGGTCACGGTCTTCATCGGCGCGCCTCCATTCTTGTCCGCTCGGTGCATCGTATCCAACCTCTTAACTGTTCCCAATAGTTAAGATACCGCCAGATCTGGCCGTTGTAAAGCCATAGCCACAGCCAACGCTTTCGTGAACGTCGGCTTTTCCTATGATGACACACCCACGCTCATTTCCAGCCGCTGGAGCTTGATGCGGTCGGGGTGAACCTAGGCAAGGTCGTAGTGCGCCTGCTGCGTGAGCCAGCTTTCGGCACTGCCTCCGAAAACCTTCGACAGCCTTACGGCCATTTCGGGCTGGCCGGAGCAAAGCGCAGATGTGTGGCCCACAGTCAAGAATGAATTTGGGTAGACTTTACGGCGTGTCCCACGGATTGACGAGGGTAGCACCGATGCCCTCGAAGTCGCGCGTATTCCGGGTAACTATGGTTAGATCGTAGGCAAGCGCAGTCGCCGCAATCAATGAATCGACCGTGGGAAGAGGCCTCCCGGCCCGCGCTCCCTGCGCCACAAGCGATGCCCAGCGACTCGCCACCTGGCGGTCCACTGAAAGTATGCGGCCAGAGAACCACGCTTCCAGGTCTTGCTTCAGCCACTGTTCAAGCTGGAAGCGGCGTTTGCCCTCGGCAAGCAGTTCAATTCCCTTTTGAATTTCGGCCAGGGTGATGACGCTCACATGCTGGGATTGGCGGTCCGAAGTCTCAAGCCAGCGCTTGACGCCCGCATCTGGGCCTCCCGGCCGGTTGTACTCCGACAGAACATTCGTATCAATCAGGAAACCGCTCATTTAAGATCAACCGGACGCGGATAGTCTTTGGATCGATCGAGGTCGAGATTGGCTCCGGCAAAGGGGGAATTGAGGAGGAAGTCGGAAAGATTATCGAACCGCTTTTGAATGGGGCGCGGCTCTGGTGCTACGGGCAAACCCGCTTCCTTAGCGACAAGTTCCTGGATGTAGTCGTCCAGCGAGACACCCCGGGCATGTGCTCGCGCCATCAGGCCTTTCTCCACTTCAGAATTGAGGTTTAGAGTCACGGTCATGGCTGCCGCTCCTTCTTCCTCTACAATACCGTATAGGGGACCCTTCTGTCACGAAGCAAGCTCGGACCTGGTTTTCAAGGTCCGCGGGTCTTCTGACCGACCGTGCCGAAGTGCCGCGGACAAAACAGGTCCGCGCTACACCTGCTTTTCCTATGATGACAAACCCACAATCAATTCCAGCCGCTTGAGCTTGATGCGGTCGGCGCGACCTGTGCAAGGTCGTAGTGCGCCTGCTGCGTAAGCCAGGTTTCGGCACTGTCTCCGAGGACCTTCGACAGCCTCACAGCCATTTCGAGAGAAATCCCGCGCTTCTCGTTCACCAGGGCAGGCGAAGTGATCAGTGGCAAGAATGGTCTGACCGCCGTGATCCGCGCGGCCCGCATTTCAGTAATGGTAGCGGGCCTGGAGGAAATCGATTCGATTTTCGCTGACCTTGTACACCAGCCGGTGCTCCTGCGTGATCCGCCTCGACCAGCAGCCTGAGAGCACGAACTTCAACGGTTCCGGCTTGCCGATGCCGGTGAACGGATCCCTCATTACCGCTTCCACAAGGTCCAGAACCCGAAGGGCCACCTTCCGGTCGCTCTCCACCCAATCTTTCAGATCGTCACGAAACTCCGGGTGGAAGACGGCCTCGCGCTCAGTGGGACGCACCAAGACCCACCTCCCGCCGCAGCTTGTCGACGGATTCCGGCTTGCCTTTGCGCCCAGTGGCCCGCCGGAGCGCTGCCAGCAGCCTTTCGGCATTCCTTGGGGATCGCAGCAAATGGGCTGTTTCCATCAGGCTGGCCAGCTCCTCCGCCGGAATCAAGGCCACGTCTTTGGCGCCCCGGCGCCGCACAATCACCACTTCCTGATCGTTGGCGACCTGGTCCAGGACCGAAGCCAGCCGTGCCCGCAAGCTCGTGTAAGTAGTCTCCACCGGCATCGCATTCGCCTCCCATCATGAGCGTACAGTGTTCCTGTACGTATTGTCAAGCTGGCTCGCGGGTGGCGCATGCGTCACGACATCTTTTGTCGGGATGTATGCGACCCCTCGTACGCGGCGACGGTCAGCGGGCCACAGGGCTCTGGTGGCCGTGGGCTTTTCCTATGATGTGACAAACCCATGGACACGGAGGGGGCGGCAAGCCGTCCCCCTACGGCGCAAGGCCTTGCGACATCGGGGGCCAGGGTGGTAGCGCAGTGCCCGCTCTCCGGCGCTGCGGCTTTTCCATCGGTGCGGACTCTTGCCGCGCCGCCAGAAGATAATCCGAATTCTCATGGGCTGCGCCGCCAAAACCGCGTCACGGTGGAAAAGCCGCAAGGCTGGAGAGCGAGCCTTGCGCTACGTCTTTTCTTGCGTGCTTTCCCGCGCAGCTTTCCCGACCCCGAAGAGAAAGCCGCAATCATAGACCTATCCTCACTTTTGCCTTTTGCGTTTTGACTTTTGCCTTTTGACTTTCCTCCGATGTCCCCGATGGGCAAGGAAAAGCCGCGGACCTACAAATCAGGTCCGCGCTGCACTTGCTTTCCGGCAGCGACATTTTGTAGCCTCCAACACTGGTAGATTTCTCTTGACTTTCATAGTTTAAGTTGATATAATACCCAGGTGTTACTATGGGGTGCAGTCATGTCCGCGCGCAAGTCTCCCACCTTCTCAAAGCCGAGCCCATCCAACCTACGAAGTCAGCAGGGCAAAATTCCGGCGTTAGGATTGGAGGGACGAAAGTCCGGGGCTCATGCAGAGGATGGGAGATTCCCGCCGGCGGCGAATTTACGATTGTCGATTGCCGATTGCCAATTTGCGAAGTCCCCCCATTTTGGCGGCTCACAAGAATGTTCTTGATGGGCAAACGCCGACCCTGCGACGCGGATTTCGAGGAAAACCCCACGCGAGGCGACTATATTTATGAAAATACAGCTAGTTAGTGAAGATTTAGAAGATGCGAGTAAAAAGTCAAGTCTTTGAAAATAGGTAAGTTAGACCGCTAAAAATCGGGGCACTGGCACAAAAAGATGTTAAAAATGAAGGATGATCCGACTATACGCATGAAAACACAGGGGCGTCGGACAAACTGTCCGGCGGAAAACATGGCTTTTTAGACACGAAAATGCACCGATTGAGGCGTAATCGACCAAAATCGGTTGGGCTTATGCACAGGCTACGCGATAAAGGAGGACGGTGGGTGCCAGGTGCCAGGTGCCGGGTGTCAGGATCGAAGATTTACGATTGCCGAAGGCCGAAGGCTGACCGCTGGCCGGCCACGATCCACTGTCCACTAACCACTGCCGCTTGGGGGCTCTCCACGATGTACTGGAAATCAAAGGGGGTTAGCGTTTAGCGTCAAAGTGTCACAATGCTTATCTCGCTCAAATACAAAGAGTTAGCTTGAAGGTCGGAAGCCGGGGCGAGAAAGGGGACGCGGATCTCCACGATGTGCTAGAAACGAAGGGGGTTAGCAATGAACGGCAAAGATCCTCCAAAAATCTATATTATTGAAACTAAATGAGTTATTCAATCACCACGGATCAGGGTCATGGAGAAAAAAAGGAGTAAAAAATGAGGGCAAACTGCCTTAAATTATTGAAAACACATATAGAAAAAATGCCCGTTTCCCGCCTCTCCACGATGTTGATGGAAACAAAGGAGTTAAACCAATCTCTCCACGATGTTGATGAAAATAAAGGGAGTTATTGAAAAGCAGTGACAAGTGGCAAGAAAGAGAGTACGAAGTACGAGGTCCGAGGTCGGAGCTTGCGCGAGTGCGGCATGATACTGGGCGATTGCCTCATCGAAGCGGCCCAGCGAGACAAGCACGATGCCCAGGTTGGCTCGCGCCGCGATCATTTTTGGATCAAGCCGAATGACTTCCTGGTACTTGCGGATGGCCAGTTCCGTGTCGCCGAGTTGCTGGGCCTCGTCTGCCTGCTGAAACAACTGATGCGGATCAGGCGATTGCGCTGCAGTGGCGCGAGCGAGTGCGAGGATGAGCAGAACCGCTCCAAGTCCAAGTCGATCGAGAGAACATCGTCGTGCCGGCGGAATGGAAGCTATACTTATGAGGGCCGCAGGATCGAGCGACGGCGATTCGAATTGTCCTGGAGGTCTCGGCATGGCGCCGGATAGTGTACCGATGAGGGGGGACCAAATGCCAGCGGTTTACGCAAGTGTGGATCTGGGTGGCACGAACATCAAATGCGCATTCGGCGACGCCTACGGGCGGATCATCCGTTCTGATTCCACGCCTACCGAATCCCACGAAGGCCCACAGCGAGTCCTTGACCGGATCGCCAGCCTTGTGAACGCGCTCAGCCGGAAGGCCGGTTCCCCACCCGCGGCGCTGGGGATGGGATGCCCTGGGCTTGTAGACGTGAAAAACGGCGTCACGAAATTCTTCCCCAATCTCCCCACGAAGTGGCTCGACGTTCCCGTGCGCGAGGTTCTTTCGCCCAAGGTCGGCTGCCCGGTCTATCTGTTGAACGATGTGCGCACGGCGACGCTGGGAGAGCTTACCTTCGGGCACGGACGCACCGCCCGCACGATGGCGTTCTTCGCGCTGGGCACCGGAATCGGCGGCGGAGTAGTTATCGACGGCAAACTCCATCTGGGGCCGTTGGGCGCCGCGGGCGAGCTCGGTCATCAGATTATCCTGCCGGATGGCCCACGCTGTGGTTGTGGGAATCGTGGATGCTTGGAAACTCTCGCGAGCGGACCCGCCATCACCGCCGAAGGCATCCGCTTGATGCAAACTGGCCTCGCGCCAAAGCTCTACGACCTCTGCCAAGGAGAAGCCTCGCGAGTAACCACCCGGGAGATGGCGGAAGCCGCGTCCGCCGGCGACGAGACGGTGCGGGAGGCCGTCGTCCGCGCCGCCGAGTATCTCGGGATCGGCATCGTCAACGTGGTGGTGACCCTCCATCCCGATCTCATCGTTCTGGGAGGAGGTGTATCCCTGATCGGCGATCTGCTGTTCTCAACTGTTCGCCGGACGATTCACGAGCGCGTCCACATGTTCCCCACCGAAGGCATTGAGGTGAAACCTTCTGAGCTGGGGGAACACGCCGGAACGCTCGGAGGCATTGCCCTGGCGATGAAAGGCGGAAATCTCGGCAATTGATTTACCCTGTTGAACCTCGAAGAACCTATTCTCAGGAACGGAGCGTGTTATGACTTATTCGTATGATGACATCGCAAAAATGATTGATCATTCCTTGCTGAACCCGTCTTTGACCGGCATCGAACTCGAGCGCGGCTGCCACCTCGCGCTCGATTACGATTGCGCCAGCGTTTGCATCATGCCCTATTACCTGAAGCGGTGCGCAGAACTTCTAAAGGGTAGCACGGTGAAAACCAGCACCACGATCGGCTTTCCCCATGGCGGCCATACCACGGCAATTAAGGTTGCCGAAGCCAAGCGCGCGCTGGAAGATGGCGGCCAGGAACTGGACATGGTCGTGAACATCAGCAAGGTCCTGAGCGGAGACTGGGATTATGTGCGGCAGGATATCAAGGCCGTGCTCGATGTAACCCACGGCCGCGGGCAGAAGCTGAAGGTGATTTTCGAGAACTGTTACCTCAAAGACGAGCACAAGATCAAGCTCTGCGAAATCAGCGGGGACCTGGGGGTCGATTGGGTGAAGACTTCCACAGGTTATGGCTCCGGGGGCGTCACCATCGAGGACCTCAAGCTGATGCGTGCCCACTCCCCCGCGCGCGTTCAGGTGAAAGCCGCCGGAGGTATTCGTGATTTGGATAAGCTGCTGGAAGTCCGCGCTCTGGGTGTGACGCGAGTCGGAGCCAGCCGCACGGGGGAGATTCTGGACGAGTGCATCCGCCGGTTGGAGGGCTTAGCTTCCTAGCCAGACTGCGGCCCGCATCAAGCCCGCAAACCCGCGAATGCAGCGCTCGCCGCACTCAAGGTAGCTGCCACGTCGCCTTCGCTGTGGGAGGTCGAAACGAATGCAGCCTCAAATTGCGAGGGCGGAAAGTAGACGCCGGAATCCAAGAGGGCGCGGAAGAAAATCCCGTAGGCAGTCGCGTCCGACTTCTTCGCGCTGGCGTAATCACCCACAGGGTTGGGAGTAAAGAACGCTGTGAACATGGAGCCGACGCGGTTGACCGTCAAAGCCACGCCCTGACGCGCCCCTTCGGCCATCAGTCCATTCGTCAGTTTGGCCGTCAGCAAATCCAACCGCTCATAGAGCCCTGGGCGCCGAAGGATTTCCAGTGTCTTCAGCCCCGCGGCCACGGCCAAGGGGTTTCCCGAAAGCGTTCCTGCCTGATAAACCGGCCCGGTGGGGGCCACCAGGTCCATCAACCGTGCTTTGCCTCCGTATGCTCCCACCGGCAAGCCGCCGCCAATGATTTTGCCGAGAGTGGTCATGTCCGGATCAATCTTATAGAGCTGCTGCGCGCCGCCGTAGGCAACCCGAAAGCCTGTCATGACTTCGTCGAAAATCAGGACCGTTCCCTGCTCCTCGGTCAAGGCCCGCAGTTTTTGCAGGAAACCCGGGCGCGGCAGCACGCAACCCATGTTGCCGACCACGGGTTCCACGATGGCCGCCGCCAGCTCCATGCGATGCGCGCGGAAGGCTTCCTCCAAAGCTTCAATATCGTTGAACGGCACCGTTACGGTTAGTTCTGCGAGGGCGCGGGGGACACCGGGACTATCCGGCAAGCCCAGGGTGGCCACTCCCGAACCGGCCTTCACCAACAAACTATCTCCGTGACCGTGATAGCAGCCCTCGAACTTCAGAATCTTGTCGCGCCCGGTCGCCGCCCGCGCCACTCGCAATGCCGAAAGCGTGGCCTCGGTGCCGGAATTCACCAGCCGTACTCGTTCGATGGAGGGATAGGCCTCCACAATGCGCTCCGCCAACTCCACTTCCCTGGGGGTGCAGGCGCCAAAGCTGGTTCCCGTTTCGAGCACCTTCGCCAACTCTTCCACCACCTCCTGGTGGGCATGGCCGAGAATCAAGGGTCCCCATGAAAGCACGTAGTCGATGTAACTCTTGCCATCGATATCGGTCATCGTTGCGCCTTTGCCGCTAGCGATGAAAACAGGGTCACCGCCAACGGCACGAAAGGCGCGGACCGGAGAATTCACTCCGCCTGGCATTAGCTGCCGGGCCTTCGCGAAAAGCACTTGGGATTTGGTTGGCATGGATTTGGTTCCCGGTTTGAAATGCGGGTGTTGAAATTTCTCCGGCGCTGTCATCCTGAGCGAAGCAGTTAGTTCCCCGCCCCTCTGCTCAACGTAGTAGGGGGAACTGCAAGGCTGGGGGAGAGCGCCTAAATCTCCCCTGACGTTTTTGGCCCCGCGCGCAGTTACTCCTGCGGCAACTCGAACCCCGCAAGCAGCTTGCCCACGCCCGTTTCCACCAGGGCGCGGGCCAATCCCACATGGAGGCGTACAATGAGCCCCAAGTAAGACTGCGAGCCCTCCACGAGATCCTGCACCACCTCGAGAAACTTGCGGCTATGCGTCCCGAACTCTATCATGCGGGTGGTAATACTGCCACCCACAAACTCACCGTGATAGAACATCTTTGCCAGGCGCGCCCCCAGCGCCAAGGCCCTGCCGAATTCGTTTCGCACGCTCTCGGGGTAAAGTTCGGGCAATCCCTCGAGCAAAGCCTCCGCCAAAAGATTGCCGGACCGCATGGCGTAATAGATACCTTCGCCGGTGATGGGATCCACCAGGCCGGCAGCGTCGCCCACCATCGCCCACCCCTGTCCCTGGAGGCGCAGGCTTTCCCATCCTTCCACGGAAAGCGACGGCAACAAGTGGCTGAAGATTCGTTGCGGGTCCGGTGCATAGCCAAACCTTTGCATGAAACCGCCCAGCCTCTCGCGCAACGCAGCCATGGGTTCCTCGCCCACCTTTGCGCAGATGCCCACGGAAGCATGGTCCTGCCGTGGAAAGGCCCAGGCATAGCCCTCAAACTTCTCGTAAAACTGTATGCGCAGCAGGTCGCACGTGACGGGCAAGTAGTAGCCGAATGTCAACATAAAATCGCGGGGGAGAAGATCTTCTGCCAGCGTCTGCCGCAGCCGGGTGCGTGCCCCCGCCGCCAATACCACAAAATCCGCCCGATACGTTTTCCCTCGGCCGGTAATCTCCCAGGCCGAGTCCTTGCGCTGCAACCGCAGAATCCTATCAGCCACTATCTCCGCACCCGCTCCCTCGGCGCGCCGGAGGAGCAACTGATTGAGCGTGGCGCGCGAATAAATCGCCAGGGGCTCGCGCAGATGAAAGCGCATGGCAGCCCCCGTGTGAGCCAGAAACTCCGCGTCGTGAACCAGGTTCCCGCCGCCTGCCGCCTGTGCCAGAAAAGGATAACGCCGCAAGGCCTTGTGGCTGAGCCCGCCCCCGCAGGGTTTTTCCCAGCCCAGCTTTTCTTCGAAGACGAGCACACGATGCCCGCTACCGCCCCCGCCGCGCAGCCCCCAGCCCTGCGCCAAACTCTCGGCGGTCGTGGCGCCCGCCGGGCCGCCCCCGATGATCGCGATGGTTTGTGTTTTCATTTTAGGAGTTCGAAGACCCCCGACTCAGGCCGGGCACGCTTCCGTGCCCGCATCACCTTATAATTTGCAACAATCAGCCGGGGGAGAGCAAGCCCTCTGCAATTACCGGATCGCCCTGAACTCCCCTGAATAATAGCAAGGTCCGCTGGCACGGTTGCGATCGTGCATGTATACTGGCCGCCGCTCGAAAATTTCGTGCTGGAAATTCCGGGTATTGGGGAGTTGAGAATCATGAAAGCCTTGCCTCGATCTATGCGGCCCCGCGCCTCCACTCTTCTCACTATTTCATTATTCATTGCATTGAGCTTCTGCTTCCCGGCATGGACCCCTTCGTTAGGCAGCATGGGCCAAGGCGTTTCCGCCAATTACGACGAGTCCAAGGCCGGAACCTTCACACTTCCCGACCCACTCGTTTTCAATGACGGCAAGCCGGTCAAGACCGCACACGAGTGGAGGCAGCGCCGTCGCGCGGAGATTCTCCAGCTTCTGGAGACGAATGTCTATGGACGCACTCCAAAGCCCCCGAAGCAAATCCGCTTCCAGGTTTCCGATGTCGACAGATCGGCATTGGGCGGCAAGGCCATCCGCAAGCAAGTAACGATCTATTTTCCCACGCCCAAGTCGGAAGCGCACGAGGATCTGCTCATTTACATTCCCACCAAGGCGCCCAAGTCGGTTCCGATGATTTTGGACATTAATTTCTCCGGCAATCAATCTGTGACCAACGATCCCGGCGTCAAGGCTGCGAACCTTTGGCTCGGTAAACCGCCTGCGCAGCAGCAGGCGCCGGAACGATTGCGCGGAACTGATAAGGAGTTCGACATTGCGAAGCTCCTCGATCGGGGGTACGGCTTTGCCACGCTTTGCTATCAGGACATCGAACCGGATTTCAAGGATGGGTACAAGATGGGCGGCCTTCGCCAACAGTTCTTTCCACCGGGCCAGACCGAGCCTGCGCCGGATGGCTGGGGAGCAATCGGGGCATGGGCTTATGGATTGAGCCGCGCCATGGATTACCTTGAAAAGGACAAGGATGTTGACGCCCACCGGGTGGCGGTCATGGGTCACTCGCGATTGGGGAAAACCGTCCTCTGGGCCGGCGCCCAAGACCAGCGCTTTGCCATGGTGCTGTCGAGTTGTTCGGGAAGAGGAGGCGCTTCGCCGTGGCGGCGCAACTACGGCGAAACGCTCGAAAGCATGTCCGGGGCTTTTCCGTTTTGGTTCTGCCCGAACCTTTGGAAGTATGTTGGCCAAGTGGATAAGCTTCCGGTCGATTCCGACGAGCTGATCGCATTGATCGCTCCCCGCCCCGTTTATATTACCAGTGCGGAAGAAGACCAGTGGGCAGACCCGCGAGGCATGTTTATGGCGGCGGTCGCGGCGGGGCCCGTCTATCAACTGCTTCATGCGGAAGGCCTGGGCACGGACCAGATGCCGGCTCTCAATCAGCCCATCATGCACACCATCGCTTTTCATATTCGAGCGGGAAAACACGCGGTGACGGCATTCGATTGGGACCAGTTCCTGGCTTTCGCTGACCTGCACCTGCGCGCACATTGAGGGAGCTTGTATCCATAATCGTTAGGAGGAGGCCACCAGTCTCATGGGGAAATGCCTTTCTTCACTTTCTGCGTTACTTCTAGTCATTCTCGCCAGCGCGATGCCGCTTGCCGCCGGAGACTTTCGCGCGGGTGCGGCCAAAACCGTGATCACTCCCGACATCCATGCCGCCCGCGTTTACATTGCAGGCTACGATCAAAACCGGGTTGCAACCGGGGTCCACGACGATCTTTACGCGCGTTGCCTTGCCCTGGGCACGGGTGACCAGACCTTGGTGGTGTGCGCTGCGGACCTGATCGGCCTCTTCAATGACGACGTCGTGAAAATCCGAGAACTGGTGAAGGCCCAGGCGCCGAAAGTGACGCACCTGATTGTGGCCTCCACGCACGACCACGAGGGGCCCGACACGATGGGACTTTGGGGCCCGGAGGCTCTGCAATCGGGCATCGATGAGAAATACATGACATGGCTCCGGGAGCGCATCGCCCAAGCCGCCGTGGAAGCGGCGAGGTCGATGCAGCCGGCGCGGCTCACCCTCGGACGCGACGATCACCCCCTGCTGGCGCTTTTGCAATCTGACAGCCGGCCTCCTTACGTGAAGGACCCCTATCTTTTCGTGATGCGCCTGACCGCCGCGACGGGTGGTAAGCCTATTGCCAACTTGATTAATTGGAGCGACCACCCGGAAACCTTGGGGGGAAAGAATACGGAGATTACCGCCGACTACCCCCACTGGCTGTGCCAGTACGTGGAGGCGCATTTGGGCGGTACGGCAATATTCCTGAATGGGTCGATCGGCGGGCTGCTTTCAACCAATGGCAGTTCCGTGGCGCTCCAAGATCCTGACACCGGCGAAGTGGCTGCCGACGACACCTGGCGCAAAGCCGAGCTTTTCGGCAACACCCTTGGCCAGCTTGCGGAGCGCGCCGTGAAGGCCGGTGAAGAAGCCAATG
Source organism: Terriglobia bacterium (assembly GCA_050010335.1). Taxonomy (GTDB): domain Bacteria; phylum Acidobacteriota; class Terriglobia; order UBA7540; family UBA7540; genus Bog-366. The sequence goes on along the minus strand of JBEKLF010000171.1, from coordinate 5,615 downwards.
TGGATTTCATCGCCTTCCGCGGAGCCACAATTTTCGCGCCCCTGCACAACGATCACTTTCGCGTCGCAAGCGCGGCGGGAGTCGTTGGCGGCCGCAAGCCCTTCTACACGAACGGCCAGCTCGATCGGACGGTCGTGGAAAAGGAAGTTCCCGGCCTGGGCAAGCTGAAGTTCGCCACAGGCAAGGGCCTGCGAACGGAAGTCAGCTATATTCGCCTCCTCATGGGTGTGCATGTGGTGGCGGAAATCGTGACGGTGCCCGGCGAGATTTATCCTGAACTCGTGAACGGGGGCATTACTCGCTACCCCGGTGCCGATTATCCCGACGCGCCGTTTGAGCCGACCATTCGCCCGCACATGAAAAGCAAATACCAATTCATTTTCGGGCTCGCCAACGACGAACTCGGTTACATCATTCCCAAAGCCGAATTTGACGATCAGCCGCCCTGGCTGCGGAACAAGAAAGACCGCTGGTACGGAGAGATCAATTCCGCCGGGCCTGACATTGCCGGCGGCGTCACCAGGGCGCTCGTGGGGATGATCGAGGGCAAATAGTGGCAGGTGGGCAGATAGGCAGATGGGCAGTAGGCAATCGAAATCTCTCCATTTGCCCCCTGCCTACTGCCTTCTGCTTTTTGCCTACTGCCTTCTGGTTACTGCCCGCTCCCTACTGCCCATCTGCCTACTGCCTTCTGCTTTAGCCCGGGCCGTTGGGGTAGGCGGGAAGGTCGGGCGGCCTTGGAGGCAGACGCTTTGGGTGCTCCTTGATCGCCTTCATCACCTCTTCGATGGCTCGTTCGAGTTGCGGGTCCTGTCCTTTCATGACAAGGTCGGGAGTGTTATCCACTTCAATATCGGGCGCCACGCCGTAATTCTCGACCACCCACTTACTATTGAGTCCATAGACGGAAAATTCCGGTCGGGTGACGTAACCACCATCAAGCAGCGGAATTTCGCCGCGGATCCCGCGGACACCTCCCCAGGTGCGCATGCCAATGAGGGGGCCGAGGTGATACTGCTTGAAGTAGTAACTGAAAATGTCGCCGTCGGAAGCGGCGTAGGCGTTGGTAATGCAGGCCATGGAGCCGTGAAAAACCACGGCAGGGATGGTGCCGCTGGCAAAGTTGCGGGCTGAATCCATGCCCGACAGGATACGGCGCAGGCGCTCGAAGATGAGCTCGTCGACGAAGCCCCCGCCGTTATAACGAACGTCGATGATCAGCCCTTCCTTGCGAATCTGCGGGAAGAATTGCTTGACGAACTCATTCAGCCCCTCCGCTCCCATGTTGGGGATGTAGATATACCCCACGCGGCCGCCGGTGGCTTGGTCAACTTTATGGCGATTGGTCGCGATCATATCGAGCATGCGCAATCCGTACTCGCTCGAGATGGGCTTTACCACCACGTTGTGCGCGCCGGCCGAGGTGGGATTGGAGTTGACGCTGAGCGTCACGTTTTCGCCGGCGGTGTTTACGAACAACTCGCTCGGCGCCTGCGGGGCTTTGAGGTCGCGTCCATTCACGGCGATCAGGTAATCGCCTTCCTTCACGCCCACGCCGGGCTCGGTGAGGGGAGAGCGCAGGCCGGCGTCCCAGTTTTCTCCGGGGTAGATTTTCTTGAAGCGATAAAGGCCGCTGGCCGCGTCGAGTTCAAAGTCCACGCCCAGCAGGCCGAGATTGACGGGATGCAGGTCGGGATAATCGCCGCCGCCCACGTAGGTGTGGGAGTTGGAAAGCTCACCCACCATCTCTCCCAGCAGATAGGTGAGGTCGAAGCGATCCGCCACGTCGGGCAGTAGCGGCGCGTAACGATCGCGTTCCTTGGTCCAATCGACACCATTCATCGAAGGTTCAAAGAAATAGTCGCGTTCCTGCCGCCACACTTCGTTGAACATTTCTTTCCACTCGGCGCGCGGGTCGATGCGCATTTGCAATGAAGAGAGATTCAGGGCGCCGTCGCCCACCTTGTGGGGGGAGCCAGAGGGCTTGGCATCGATGATCCCGTATGTCTGCGCCCTGGATCCCCCTTCCCCGCCGCCACCTCCACCGCCGCCGGACCCGGCATAGAGCAACTTGGAGCCGTCAAAGGAGAGGGTGAAGGAATTTGCGCCGGCCAGGAGCACCTCATCCTTGTGTTCTTTCAGGTCGTACACGTGGATGGCGGGTTGCTCACCCGGCAGCGGTCCGGAAAGGCCGTAGACAGGCGAAGTGGAGTAACAAACGCCATTCTTGCCCACTTGTAGCACGCCAATGTTGGCCGGCGGCATAGGCACGGCCACGACGCGGTTTTCAATGCCGGGCAAGTCGATGCGGAAATTCTTGGCGACGTCTTCCGCTTCTTTTTTCTCCTTCTCTTCGGGCTTGGCCTTGTCCTTACCTGCGGACTCATCCGGTTTCTTCTCCGCGGATTCATCCGACTTCTTGCCGGCCTCATCACTCTGAGGCGCGAATGGCGAAGGCAGGTCGGCGCGTAATGTGACCACGTAAACCCGTGTAGCTTTGGGGTTCGAAAACTCCATATCGTAAACGCCCAGCACCTCGTTGTAATCGCGCTGGGAAAGGAAAAAGAGGTACTTGCCCCCGGGGTCAAAGGCGGGAGTCGTGCTGCTGGTGAAACTTGTCGTCACTGAAGTAATCTTCTTGTCGACGAGCGAGTAGAGGTTGATGGTGCTGTAGTTGTTCTCCTCTGCTTTGGCGTAGGCCACCCACTTGCTGTCCGGCGACCACACGTACTCGGTGATGTCGCTGTACTTCCCCTGGTCGATCAACACCGGAGTCTTCTGTTCAACATCGACATAGAACAGGCGTACGTCTTTATCGGCAAAGGCCAACTTCTTGCTGTCGGGCGACCAGACGGGCGGCATGCGGAACATCTTGCCGTCCGTGGTAATGCGCGTTTCCTTGCCCATACCGTCTTGCGGCGTGATGTAAATTTCGTCTTCCCCGCTGCGATCGGAAAGATAGGCGATCCATTTGCCGTCAGGCGACCAGGCGGCGCCCCTCTCGCGGATGCCGGGGGTTTGCGTGAGATTGCGGATGCTGCCTTCCTTCGCGGGGATGGTAAAGATATCGCCTCGTGCGGCGAGGGCGGCGCGATTGCCGTCCGGGGAAATGTCCATATCGGTTACAAAGCGGGCGACGTTCGCCCAGTGGGGACGCGCCAAGTCGCGATCACCAGGCAGAAAGACCGTGAGCTTCTTGGGCTTTTGCGATTTCAGGTCGAAGGTATAGAGATAACCACCGTTCGTGAACACGATGGCGTCAGGCCCGAGGCTGGGCCAGTCCACGTCATAATCCTTGAAGTCAGTGAGTTGCTTCGTCTCTTTGCTCTTCAGGCTGTAACTGTACAGATTGATGCGATGCTCCGGGCCGCGGTCAGAACCGAAGTAAATTGTATCACCGTGCCACATGGGGTAGGTGTCGGCTCCCGGGTAATCGGTGATGCGCTCATAGGTATTGTTCTTGAAATCGTAAATGGCGATGTCCTGAGCCATGCCGCCGGTATAACGCTTCCAGGTGCGAAAATTGCGAAAGATGCGGTTGTAAGCGATCTTAGTACCATCCGGCGAAAATGAGGTGAGGCCCCCCTTGTCGATGGGCAGGCGCTCCGGCAGGCCGCCGTCAATGCTCACTTTGAAGAGGCGCCCGAACCAGTCATTGAAGGTGTCGCGACGCGAAAGATACAAAATATGCTGGCTGTCGGGAAGCCAGGTGATGACTTCGTTGTTCGGCCCCATACGTTCGGGCATTGAGACGGGATCGGGTTCAAAGGTCAGTTGCTTGGGCTCGCCGCCGTCCGCGGGCATTACGTAAATATTGAAGTTGCCGTCGTATTGCCCCGTGAAGGCGATCCACTTGCCGTCGGGGGAAAATTTAGGAAAGAGTTCCAGCCCGGGGTCCGTGGTGATGCGCCGCGCCACGCCTCCCGAGGAATTGACCAACCAAAGATCGCCGGCGTAGCTGAAAACGATCTTGTCCTTGTAAATGTCGGCGAACCGCATCAGGCGGCCCTCCGGCATCTCCGCCGAAATCGCCAGAGGCACAGCTATGAACATCATGAGGATGAGCAAGCGGCAAATGCGAGCCATGATTTCTCCCTTCGACCTGCGCCAAAGTGCGTGCTGAACGGAATGGCCAAAGCGGCCGGGCGACATTGTAGCAGGAGAGAAGCCATCATGGTGATTTCTCATCAGCCCGAGTTGCCCTCCCCAGGTGACCATAGCGGCAGGCCTCGTACCCATAAGCGCTAACTTAAGGGGGGGGGTCTTTCCGGTTTCCCCGTCTCCAGGCCTGACCGTCAGAGATGATACACAGACCACATCATCGGTTTCGCGACTTCAGGACAACAATCGGACCGGTGACCACGAACGAACTTGCCGCAGATTGTTTTAGGTTCTATCCCTGATTTCCGGGATGAACTCTTTCCAACGACTTTCGGGCGTGATTCTTCCTCAGTATTTACGCGGGTCTAAACGCGATGAAAACGTAACCTAGGCAACCTGCGGCGGCGGCTGGTGCTGCCCAAGAGGGTCGACAACTGGTCATTGACCAGCTTGGAGCAGAGGCTGGTGAAGACGGGCGGTCGGCTGGTGAAACATGCCCGCTACTACTGGCTACTGCTGGCAGAGAGCCATCTGACGCGGCGGCTCTTCGGAGCCATGCTGGGCAGGATCGCGCGGCTGCCGGTTCCCACGTGGTAACCCCGGCTCGGGTAGTAGGAAAACGGACGAAAACGCCCCCGGGACGCGGCGGTGTCCGAAAAACTGATGGAGCAGGCGACGACTGCAGGCGTTCAGGACTCGCGGAAGGCAGAAGAGAGTCGTTCGGACCATCTCGGAGAGGGAAAATGCACCGACAAAAATGCACCGAAAGGGCTCGGTTGGAGACAAACGCGTGTATACTCTCAGGCGCCGGGACGCCAAAAAGCGAAATCCGGTTTATACTGTAGTGGCCAGGGAGAACAGAACGGAATTCACAGTCGTCCTCACCGCGGGGGGCATCCTCAGGCGCTAATTGTGCATCCAAAGTAATGTGGACAGAGGAAATGGGAGAAATGCCTAACTGCGGTACCAGGAGCCCCTTTCGGAATCCCACGCGACGTTCGGAGTCCTAACCCATACCCCTCGGTAAAGCAAGAACCAACCATCTACAAAGGGTTCGACCAAGAACCCGTTGATTACGCCATGCTGGAGCGCAGACTTTTCGATCTGATTGAAGGCGTCTCTCACAGCGAGCGGGAGATGGGAGGGTTCGTGCGAGCGTTGCTGGAGAGCATGCTGCGCGAGTTCGGAGACTCCCACCACCTGCTGGCGGCTGGTGAGTTCCGCCGGGAGGACGGCCGCTATAAAATCACATGGTCACAAGGCGAACCCCTTTGGGATTTGTTGGACCGTGGATTGTCTTATCGCAAAGTGCAACGCCGTCTGTCGGGCCAGCCTTGGTGGATCCAGCGGGGGTTGCGCCGACAGGCCGAGGGTCGCGAAGACTGGTACGACCTGATTTTCATTCCGGTGGACCGCGAGTTGAGTCAGGTGCTTGGCCTGATCACTCCCTCCATGGCTGGTAAGGAGGGCCAGCAGCGCGAAGCTGACTTCCAGGTACTGGGACGGCTGATCCG
>JBEKLF010000170.1:0-18674 GCA_050010335.1 Terriglobia bacterium | reverse complement strand
GCCAACCCCACGGATCGGGGGAAAAAAAGGGCGCAAACGCAGTTTGTTAGTCGACGGGCGTGGCGTCCCGCTGTCGCTCGTCGCGAGCGGGGCCAACGTGCATGACGTGAAGCTCCTGGCGGTGACGCTCGACCAAGGGGTCCGTGCCCGACCGGCCCCGCGTGCGAAAGCACCCCAGCATCTCTGCGCCGATGCCGGTTACAAGGGAGCACCCGCCCGGCAAGCGGTGGAAAAACGCCACTATCGGCCCCATATCAAACAACGGAGAGAAGAAGCGGATGCGAAGCGTAAGCGGCCAGGGTACAAGGCTCGTCGCTGGGTGGTGGAGCGAACCCACTCGTGGCTCAACCGCTTTCGCAAGCTCTTAGTGAGTTTTGAAAAGACCGAAGAAAGCTACGTCGCGCTGTTGGCCTTGGCCGCGGCCATGATTTGTTGGCGGCAAACAATTGTTATTTCCGGATAAGCTCTTAGTATAGAAGTTTTCAGGCAAGTTTCCGAGTTAAGGACAAATATATTTGGCTGGTTTGATGGATTTACGATTCGCTGAGGGATCCAGTGCCAGGACCATTCATACGGGGTCCCTGCGCGAGAGTATCAAAACGATGCGCTGCTTTTCGGCTTGTGAGGCACTCCGCAAGCCTTGCAAACGTCCACAAGAATCGCCGACCTCACTGCAACGGGCGAGGGGGTCAGGCGCATATCACCCAAAAGAATTAGACCACATGGTCAATTGACCCCAACCGGGGTGTAAGCGCATAGTGCCTGCAGTTAAATAGGAGGAAGAGGGGAGAGATTGTGCGCCAATGCCTCCCCTTGACACATGCATTTTAGATGACGGGTTCATGGCGAATGGAACAACGCCAGCGTGCAAGCAATCGGGAATTAGGAAGAAAGCGCCTTGGGGAAATTCGAATCAACCATCCGCCCGGTCCACCAAGTAGACGGGGAGAAAACTTAGATGAGCTACAAGAAGTTCGTAGTGGTTTTCAGTTCAATTGTTATGCTCGCTTTGGCGACCGGGATGGCTTGGGCGAATGACCCAATCGTTCCTACCGCAAGAATCCCACCGGGACAACCCGCGCTGATCATCCAGGACAAGGGCGCAGCCTCGGGCAACATGAGGCTCAATTGCAGGTGGGTAACGTCTCCGTGCACGACGGGTTCGTTTGATGCTACCCTGTCGCAGAATAATGCCATTGCAACTCAGGATGCGCAGATTGCGATAGCGGAGATCAGCCCTCTGCCTCAGAACCCTGCAACCCGTTCAAAGGAGAATCTTACATTGGTTTCGTCGGGGCCGGGCCGGGCCTCCCCGTTTCTGGCAAATGAAACCAGCACTCACTCCACCCTTGTTCGCACCGGTAGTTTTGGTGGCTCGGAGGAAACGATCACCACGAAGCGCCCTGCGGCACGAGTGCAGACGGGAGTGTTTGAGAGTCTGCAAGGATTTCCGGGCACAGCGCAAGGTAACAGTCTAGGCATCGTCCCGAAGTTTGGCTTCTTTGGGTTTCCGGATGGCCCCGATGTGGGAAGCGGGACGGGCGAACGTCACGGTGTTCAGGTCCGCCGGCTTCGGAAACGGGGTAGCGGGCACAGGATATGGTCTCGGAGATGGCGAGACCGGTGAGTCCAAGGTGGCCGTGGGGGAACCGCACCCTGGAAGCTGCGCTGCAAGGCGCAAAATGTGGCCACTGTCGTGGGCAGCCCGTCAAAATGGAACTTGATCCCTCGCCTCGCTTCCCGGCTCGTTGAAGGGATTGTCGCTTTCGTCGACAGGCTCCGCCGGCTTCGCAGGTTCGGCAGCCTTTGCAGCGTTTCCGTCCTTGGGTACCGGGTCAAGAATCTGCATCTGATTGGCCACGACTTCGATTGTCGTGCGCTTTTCGCCTTCAGGGCCTGCCCATTTCCGGGTCTGCAACCGGCCTTCCAGGTAAATGAGCTTGCCCTTATTCAGGTATTCGCCGCAGACCTCACGGTCCTGCATGTAGGTGAGAATCGTCCCTGTCATCTCCGTCTTCACCCCGGAGAGGTCGGTGCCCGTTCCCGCAAACGCCTTCTCAATCTCATCGATGAAAACGATGACACGGGGAGGTTCAATCCCTCGAAGCACCGCCAGCAAAAAGTCCTTTACGTTTTGGACCCCGCCAATGTCCTCAAAAGTCTCACCTCCTCGCCACACTGACAAACCTGGTGTTTGCTCAATGATCTGGCGTTTGCGCTCCCACAGGTCCTCCGTATTAAGTTGGCGCTTGACCAACGATATCGCCAGTGCCTGTTCTGCTGGAAAGGCTGCCAGGCCAATCAAGGCGTCCACAGCCTTAAGGATTGCCGGATGCTCGGGCTCGCTCAGGCTGGCGGCATTGAAAGTCTCCCGAACGATTTGCTCCAGGTGTGTGGTGGAAGGCAGAGGTTCATCAAGGATGAGAACGTCCTGACCCAATTCCTGCGGCAGTGTCGCACCGGGGGCTGCCAGTAATACCAGCATCCTTCCCGTCGCCTTGGATGAATCTCTCAGGTCCCATATCCCTTGCATCACTCCGGGGTCATTCCAGAAGCGGTGAGCGTTTGAGTAGAGCAACAGCCCATCCTCCCAAAGCTGCTGGGCTAAAAACAAGGCATCGACCGGTCCAATCGTCGCAGCCTGACGTTCGCCCAATACGCGTGCCAGTTCGTCGCCACTGTTTCGGCTGATGGCATAGAGGCCACGGACCAAATCCCAACCGAGTAGGGGTGGAAGCTCCCGGTTTTGCTTGAGAGTCTCGATAATGAATTGCGTTGTGCTGGCGGGGTCCGCCGTGCGAATGGCAACAACCGGCGTTGAGACACAACGAGCGGCCCGGAACGCCGACGTAAACTCCTCCATAGATCGAATCATGTGCGTGCTCCTTTCATACTCATTTACCGTCACAGGTAGAGGGGGAGGCATCTGCAGGGCGCCGGCCTCCTGAGCCAAGAACAGGGACATCTTCTGTTTTGCCGCGTCAGTTTGCGGGTTTCGGGGACCGATAAGGAAAGTCCGGGCAGAAGTGGTTGACATGACAGAGAGCAGTCCTTAACTCGGCCGGTAATATCTGCCAGACAGAGATTCTGACCCAGCCGCATAAAGTCCTGATGCTTGACAAGGTGGGTGGTATCTGCTGAAATTCCCGCCGCAGCACGCGCACCTCACGAGGTGGTGAAAGTCGTGCGCTTCGCATTTCAAGAAATGAAGCAATTCAGGAGGCTTCAGATGAAATGCTGTGTAAATCTCGTCACACTAATTGTCTTGTTATGGCCGACGAGCGCCGCCTTAGCATCATCGCCAGGAGTAGACCTGGGCGCAGCTTGCGTGGAGTGTCACAGCAGGGTATCAGAAGAGACTTGTAGGAGGGAGACCAATAAAGAAGACCAAAGGCGGTTCCTACCAGGGCAATCCAGAGGTGGGGAATCCCGTGACTTCCACTCTGCCGCCTTCCTTAATGCTGACTTCAGTCATCTGCTCGCTGAAATCGGCAGGACTGTAGCGGCGGCTGAACAGCCGCAGAACCTGATTGCGACTTGTACAGAGCGGCATATTACTTGGCTGAGCCTGAATGAAACGCCCGAGGATGGCGAAGTCGAGACACCTGCGGATTTCTTCCCAGAGACGTTTCCGGTGTTGTTCGGAAGAACCATCGCCCCAGATCCAATATTGACCCTGGTCAAGTTCGTGTTCCGTATAGCCGCTGAACATGCCGAAACTTAGCTCTGGGGCTTGCTGATGCAGGCATTGAATCAATCGCAGCAAACTGTCCGCTTGCTGCATGGGCTCGCCACCGGAAAAGGTGACACCTTCCAATGAATGTTCTTGGCGTGCCCGAAGCACATCTTGAGCCACGGCATCAACCTTGATTTCCTCGCCATGAAATTGATGACTCTTCGGGTTCCAGCAACCAACACAATGAATTGAACAACCCTGGAAGAAAACCACGGCCCGAAGGCCTGGTCCATTAGCACGGCTGCCGGGAATCAACGCATGAAGCAGCATGGCAGGCCTCCTTCAGTGCTGGCTCTTCGCTCGCTCGATCATGTGGCCGGTGTAATAGACGGGTTTCTTCCGCTCCACTTTCACCATGTCCCCGCCACGGAAGTCGTCAAAAGCCTTCTCGCAGCCATGTCCTGCAAAGCCCTCCAGATCCAGTGTGGAGTTTCCTTGCGCATCGATATTGACCGTAGTCGTTTTCTCTTGCATGGTGGCTTACCTCCGCACCACAAATTGGAGTCGCACCTGCTGTCCTTCCGAGGTTTGGATCACTTCCCGTCCTTTCAGGGTGTAACCCTTCGCACTTGCCATGGCCAAGGTTCGCTTCTCCTTATAGAGTTGCTGAACGCGACCAAGCCACCTGACTCCGTAGCCGTGGTACTGGTCAAGTTCATCTGCGATGAGGGTGAGCTGGCCATCGGGCTGACGGGCAAAACCGATATCACCGTAAGTCCCACGGAGATGCTGACGCCGGAGAATAATGTTTGCGACCTTTGCCTCTTGCTCCGCGTAATACGAGTTAAGTGGCGCACCCTCGGGATGGATCTCAACCTCGTAGCCCATCTCCTTTAGCGCCTCCACGAGGTATTTCTCCTCGCGCAAGACCGTCTGATTGACACTGTATTTCGACATTCGATGCCTCCTTTTTATGCCCGTATAAAGCATGTTGGACTGGTCGTGGGCAGCCCACTGCCGCCCGGATCATGTCTTTGGTGCAGCCAGCCCAGCAGATGTACTTGCGTGGGTCTTCAATTGAAATCGATAGGTTGTCTCCGCTGCGGTCGTGGCCCTCTTCAGCGCAGGATGGGCAGCGAGTCACATTGTTGTGCCCCACTGTGCGGAGTTTGGTGTTGATGTGATCGAGGATGCGGAATTCTGGACTACACACGTGTCGCCTGATCTCCGGTTCAGCCTTCGGCTCTGGTGACATGAGCTGAGGTGGGATGGGCTTCCCGGCAATCAATCGGGCAAGCTGATCACCGGTCATCTTGGGAAGCGAATTCAGGTAGCGCATTTGCTGCTCAAGACCTTCACCGGCACCCTCAAACCAGAAGCGCTGAGCTGCACCACGGTGAATGCCCAGCGGTCCACGGATGGCATTGCTGTAACTGCCGGGGTTCAACGAATCGTGCTTAGGGAAGATTTCAACCCCTTCCTTCCTGCCCCTCTTGAGCGGGATACCCAATCGCAGCGCAAGGCTGCAAACGTAGGTGCGGCAATGCCGCGCTGGGAGCGGCTCCGCCATGAATATCCAGAGATGTCCCCCCCGATGGCTATTCTCAAGAGCCGACTCCACCCCATCCTGCTTGAGGTGGAGGCGAAGCTTCATGAGGTCTGACACGGAATCCTCATAGTCCGCGTCGATGGCCACCCACTTCGAGAACTGGGTCGCAGGGTTGATGGCGTAAAGGCCGACGGTGATTTCGCCTTCGAGGTGACGACGGATTGTGTCGGGCGTGAGGCTGAGCCCTTGGCCGGTTTTCTTGTCCTTGGGACGATAATAATAATGCCGGGCGCTTAGCGCATGGGGCCGGTTGGACTGGAGGGTGTAAGCCCGGCGGTTCACAAAGAGGTGGAAGTAGTCCGCCACTACGCCGGCGGGCGCATTTAAACGAAGGCGCCGCATTCTCTCCTCCGTGAAGTCAGGTGGACGGCACCACAACTTCATGTTGGTGGTGAAATGATGGGGTTTTCTGTCACATGGACGGGCCGGTGGTGGTCACGAACTGAATGTTCAATACGTTAAACTGCGCAGACGAGCGCGTGCATAAGCACTCAATGAACACAAAGCAGGATATCTTAATGAGTTGCCATTTGTTCCGTTGCTGCTGTTCAGTTGCCACTTGACGTGCTAGTAAAACTCGGCTATATAGTCTGTTGTCAACTTTGGGTGAAGAGGTGGCGCCCTCCGTCCTTTGACCATTGACGAACCGCTCTCAAGCTTGCCCCACAATAGCTAGGCACCGGCCGTTGCCTTCTCTCAGTCCCGTTGATTATCGAATTTACCTCCCTCGCATGAATACTCTTATCTTATCGTCTTGCGGCTTGAAGGTCCGGGAACTCAGAGGCATATTCGCCAAGCCTTTGGGTCTTTCAATGCACGCCTTCTTTGACACCATTCTATTTGGACTAATGCCATGAAGTCGCCACGCGAGATCGCACATTCTTTTCTCCACGCGACCAAACCCTTAACCCCCATCGGGATCGGTCGCCCAGGAATTCGCGTCAAGGAAGCCTTGGCTTACATCCTGGCTTTTACCCTGGCGGTAGTATTGGTGGGAGTCTTCTTACTCTGGCACCTCGCACGCCACTACGAGGGAGAGATGGCCTCCTGGCGGGCACGGCTATCCAGCGTTGCGGACGATCAAGCGCAGAGGGTCTCGGACTGGTTAAAGGAGCGCCAAGGAGATGCGCAAGTCTTGTCTGCCAGCCCTGCCGTCCGCTCGGTTTTGCGTGCGGATCACGAGGACGGACAGCTCCCCCATCACCCTTCGGGCGGCCTCGCGGGATCGCTGGGGGTCCTGGACGAGATGGCGAAGTGGTACTCCTACGCCGGGGTCTACGTTTTGGATCGTGACGCGCACGTGGTGGCGCAGTCAAGCCGGTCCATCCCCTTGAACCCCGTGTTTTCCGAAAGCTGCCGAGCTATTGCGCGCTCGGGAGTCGCGCGAATCGACGTTGTGGGCGACGCGCCCAACCGGAATCTGATGGGCTTCGGTGCCCCCGTGTTCGCTGAACCGGGTACGCCCGATGCGGGCCGACCAGCGGGCCAACCCGTAGGAACGGTGCTTGTGGTTTCCGATGCAATGCAAACGTTTTTTCCTCTGGTGACAAGGGAGGTGGCTCCAACTCGGACCGGCGAGACACTCCTGGTGAGTCGTGAGGGGAACGACATCGTCTTTTTCTCCCCCTTGCGCAATGTCGCCGTCGGTTCCCAGTCTTTGCGGTTTCCTTTGTCCACCGCTCCCGCCCCCGTGCGCCTCGCGTTGGAAGGCCATGAGGCCTTTGTGAACTACAACGACTATAGGGGTGTGCCGGTGCTGGCGGCGACGCAGCACATTGCGTTGACCGGCTGGGGGCTTGTCCACAAAATCGACCGCGCCGAAGCCTTGAAGGATTTTCGCCGACAGGCCATAGTGGAGGGGCTGGCAGGGAGCCTCCTGATCATCCTCCTGGCTGGTGTGCTGCTGTTCCATCGGCGCTACGTCTTGACGCGGGTGCTGAAGCAGGAAGAGGAAAAGTTCCGCACCTTTCTCGAATCGGCGCCCGATGCCGTATACATCATTGAGCCTTCCACCCTGCGCATCCTGGGACGCAACCGTAGAGCTGCGGAGATGGATGAATACAACGATGAAGAGATCGCCCACATGACGGCGGCTGATCTCCATCCTTCCGAGGATCACACCCTGCTTCGGGAATGGTTCGCAAGGGGGTCCAAAGCGGGCGGGGTCTTGCACCTTCTCACCCTTAAGAGGAAAGATGGCGAGCTTGTGCCCGTCGAAGAAAGCCAAACCTTGGTCGACGCCGGAGATGAAAGATTTGTCCTCAGTCTCGTCCACGACATCACGGAGCGCAAGCGGGCGGAAAAGGCGCTGATTGGGGAAAGGCATCTCCTCCACACCCTTATGGACAATCTCCCCGACGTAATCTACTTCAAGGACCGGGAGAGCCGCTTTACGCGTATCAACGAGGCGCACGCGAAACTGTTCGGGCTGAGCGACCCCGCCCAAGCGGTCGGCAAAACCGATTTCGATTTCTTCGGCGTAGAACACGCCCAAGATGCCTACAGGGATGAGCAGGAAATAATCAGGACGGGCCAGCCGATCGTGGGCAAGGAGGAGAAGGAAACCTGGCCAGATGGCCGGGAGACCTGGGTCTCGTCCACGAAGCTGCCCCTGCGTGACGCCAACGGAAACATCATTGGAACTTTCGGCGTCTCCCGCGATGTGACCCAACGCAAGCTGGGGGAGGTAGCCCTTCGTGAAAGCGAGGGAAAATACCGCTCGTTGGTGTCGCGTATCCCTGACGTCGCCTGGACGGCGGACTCCGAACTCAACTTTACCTTCATCAGCAAGAACATGGAAAAGGTCAGTGGCTACTCCCAGCAAGAGGTTTATCAGGAGGGCGCGCATCTCTATCTCACCTCCCTCCATCCCGACGACGTTCACTTGGTGAGGGACGGCTTTCGCGCACTCTTTACCGAGGGTCGGCCGTTTGACGTGGAATGTCGTGTGAAGCGCAAAGACGGGAATTGGATCTGGGTACACGACCGGGCTCTCGCCACTTACGAGAAGGGCGGCATCCGCTATGCCGACGGGTTGCTTTCAGACATCACCGAGCGCAAGCAAGCAGAAGCGAGATTAAAGGAAAGTGGAGAAAAGTTCAGAAAAGCCTTCATGACCGGTGCAGATGCCTTTTATATTGCTACGCTCGACGAGGGCTTGATCATGGAAGTCAACGATCGCTTTCAGGAGGTGTTCGGATATAGATCCGATGAGGTCATCGGTAAGACCTTTATCCAGCTCAACCTCTACGCTGATTCCGCTGACCGGGCAAGAATGGTTTCTGAGGTCAAATCGAAGGGCTATGTCAGAAACATGGAAATACGGGCCAGGAGGAAAGGAGGAGAGATATTCCCTTTATTGATTTCTGTAAACCTCCTTCAAGAAAGTGGTGAGGCGCTCATTCTGGGTGTAATCCGGGACATCACCGAACGCAGGCTGGCGGAGGAGGCGCTTCGGCTGACGCAATTCTCCGTGGAGCACGCCTCGGACGCGATCTTTTGGATGGACCCACAAGGCCAAATCGTCTACGTCAACGACGCGGCCTGCCGCTCTTTAGAGTGTTCCCAAGAGGAACTCCTTGCGCTGTCAATCCCGGATATAGATCCGCTTTTCCCGAAAGAAGCTTGGGGGACGTTTTGGGAGGAGATCAAACCGCGCGGCTCGATGACCTTTGAAACCCAGCACCGTACCAAACATGGGAGGGTTTTCCCGGTCGAAATAACTGCGAACTACCTGGAGTTTAACGGGAAGGAATACAGTTTCGCCTTCGCACGTGACATCACCGAGCGGCAGCGGGCGGAAGCTGAGCATGTCCGCCTGGTAACGGCCATCGAGCAATCTGCGGAAGCCGTGGTGATTACCAATCCTGCCGGTGACATCGAGTATGTCAACCCGGCCTTTACTCGGATCACCGGGTATGGTCGGGAGGAGGTTTTGGGACAGAACCCCAGGATCCTGAAATCGGACAAACAGGACCCGGCGTTTTACCAACAGCTTTGGGCAACCATCTCGAAAGGGCAGACCTGGCATGGTGAACTCATCAACCGGCGAAAGGACGGGAAGCTTTACAATGAAGCAATGAACATCGCCCCGGTCCGGGGAGCCCACGGCGAAGTCACCCACTATATTGCCACCAAACAGGATGTAACCGAACGCAAGACTCTGGAAGTAAGGCTTCAGCAAGCGGCGAAGATGGAGGCGGTCGGTAGGTTGGCGGGTGGAGTCGCCCACGATTTCAATAACCTCCTGACGATCATCAACGGGTACAGCGCGCTAGTGCTGGACCGTCTTAACTCCGACGACCCGATGCGCGGTCACCTCCACGAGATCATGAAAGCCGGCGACCGGGCAGCTTCACTGACGCGCCAAATGCTAGCCTTCAGTCGACAACAAGTGCTGGCTCCTCGAGTTCTGGACTTGAATGCCCTCGTCGCTGATGTGGAGAAAATGCTGCGACGTTTGATCGGTGAAGATATTGACTTGGCGATGGTTCGAGACTCCGCCCTGGGGCAAGTGAAAGCCGATCGGGGGCAAATCGAGCAGATCCTCATGAACCTTGCCGTCAACGCCCGAGATGCCATGCCGGAGGGTGGCAAGCTCGTCATCGAGACCGCGAACGTCGAGCTAGACGATACCTATGCAGACAGACACACGGTGGTCACCCCGGGCCGTTACGTGATGCTGGCCGTGACCCACACCGGGATCGGGATGGATGCAGAAACCCAGTCTCATATCTTCGAGCCGTTCTTTACCACGAAAGAGAAAGGCAGTGGCACAGGGTTGGGTCTGGCGATGGTATACGGGACCGTCAAGCAGAGTGGAGGGTACGTCTGGGTGTACAGTGAGCTGGGGCAAGGTACAACGTTTAAGATTTACTTGCCCCGGGTCGAGGAAGTTGCTGAATCGGTTCAGGGCTCGGAAGTGCGAGGACGCTCGGTTACAGGCTCAGAGACCATCCTTTTGGTTGAAGACGAAGGAGCGGTTCGAGCCCTGGCGACAAGCGTTCTCCAAGACCTCGGCTATAAGGTATTGGCGAGCACGAGCCCTGAGGATGCCCTCCACATCGGCGAGCGGCACACAGGAGCGATCGACCTGCTGCTGACCGATGTGGTATTGCTGGGGATGAGCGGCCGGAAGGTAGCTGAGCATCTCGCCTTCTTGCGACCGACGATGAAGATACTCTACATGTCAGGGCATACGGACTACGCCGTTGCCCGTCACGGGGTGCTGGAAGCGGGCACAGCTTTTCTCCGGAAGCCCTTCACGCCCGCGAGCCTGGCCCGCAAGGTGCGCGAAGTGCTGGACGCAGGCCGTGAGCAGAGCTCATGACCCGGCGAAGGCTGATGCCATGAGTTCAGCGGTGGCTCGCAGCTTCGGGATGTCAGCCTCCGTCATGCGACCGACGTCGCCGTACTTAAATGCGCCACCCCTTGCCCATTCCACCACTTCGCCAATCGCTTGCTTCTTGGTTGTGGCAACACGGCGTGCCGCAGTCAGGAACTCGTTGCGGAGCTGGTTGAATCCCGAACTTCCGTTACCATTGTGGGGCGCAGGCGAAGAGGGCGTCACACTGGCGGGTGGTTTGGTAAACCCGTTCCCGCCAGAAACCCTGGAAACGTTCCCAGGGGGCTGAGTCTCACCTGGCGAGTTCGGCGGAGCGCTGCCAGAAGTCGTTTCCGCAGGAGAAGCGGCTTTGGTGGGTTCGGTCCCAGAAGGGCCATTCACCGACAGTGGATAAAACTCCGCCGCAACCTCCGGTGCCTGCTCTTGCTCGTCCTCTACCACCTCCAAGACCTTGCCATTTGATCCAAGCAGCTTTCGGGATTCTGCGAACAGCAGGGCATTCCCTGTAAGGTTGGCGATGACTTTCCGCATGTCGTCGCCTTCGACCTCAAGACTCAGTGCCCAGATGGAGGAAGTCTTCTTCCTCTTCTCCTTGCGGTCAAAGTTCGTGGCCTCTTCCGGGCGAACCGTCAGCTTGGCGGTGATGCCGGCCAAGCGACCACCCGTAAAGGTCTGGATCTCCTGCAAGGCGGAGTGAATCTGGCGAATGGATCGGTAAGAGCACGTGTGGATGCGGCAGACACTCCCAAGCCGGGGGAAGTCCGCCAACACGAAGCGTAGGTCTCCACCCGGCTTGCACTGCCCGCTGGCAAGCTCCGGGCATCCACTACCGCATGTGGTCCATGGCTGTCCGCCAGGCTTCTCAGCCGTGCGCCGGGTAGCAGAGGTACCGTCACCCCAGCACTTCCGCTCGGTGGCCGTCCACCAAGCGTAGGAACTGGGAAAGACGTTCTCGATGTCATCGTCGATCAACATAATGTGGAGTTCACGGCACACGTCTCCGTAGTGCTCGGTCAGCTCCGGATCGACTTCCCAGCCAAGGCTGCCAGCGAACTTGCCTGCGCCTTCAATGCAACGGGTCACTCTCACATCAATGGTGTCATTCGCCTTCACCTTGAACCATTGGTCCACGGAATCCCGGTACTTCACAACGACGCCTTCGCTCCACGGCAGGCCACGGGGATCATTGATGATGGCGCGATAGAACTCCACCGGATCGCCGTCTTCCGGCATGGCAGGGACAACGTGGAGATGCCTGTTGAACAGCCGAATCTCCCCAATCACGCCTTCATAGAGTTCACGGCGCTGTCCATAGGGCATCTGGCTGACGTCCCTGCCCTTTAACTTCGCAATGTCCCAGGCGTAGAACTCGACCGGACCTCTCTCCTGCTGAACCCGGGTGGACTTATCGGGGAGGGCATTCAGGATTCCGCCCACGCGGGCGGTTCCGTCGGAATGGTGAAGCTCACCCCGCAATACGTTCCTTCCTGCTCGGGGCCTGGGAAGAACCTGCGGGCCAGCCGCACGGGAGAGCGATTGTGGAGGTCTTCGATGGCCGGGAGCTTGTCGTAATGAGACTCTCCTTCCGGTCGATGGCTGCGATAAACAGCACGCAAGTTGTGGATGGCCACGTTTGCGAGACTGCCATCATATTTCGATTCGACCGTGACCGGGCGATCGGACTGGCGGAGGGTCTTGAGGAACTCTGGCGGCTTCAGATGAATATCAGGCTTCGCCACCAGGACAGATTCATCCTTCAAGCGGGCGACCGGATACCGGTTCTTCTCGAATGCTTGCCGGAAGGCATAGCGTCCCTTGAAGAGTCCGTTGGCGATATTGACCTCGAAGGACTGCGTGTGCGGGTCGATCCTTTCAGCTACAAAGTCATAATGGAAGCCTGCCTTCTCCGTATCATGTTCGTGAACATTGATCTTGCCAAGCTGGCGGCTTCCACCAACCTTGATGACGGCTGTGCCGGAGTAAATAAGCCTCTTTTCACCCTTTCCGTAGCCTTCCTTGATAACCCCGTCGAAGTCATCCACGGAGTGGGGTTCATTTTCAACCGCCAAGGACATGGGCCGCTGGTCGGTGGGGAGACCTTTCTTCAGTATGAACTTGGCGTATTCCTTTCCAGTTCGTGGGCCTGCGAGCAGAGCGCCATCCACCGCTTTCTTCTGCAAGGCACGGTTCAGGGCCAGATGGCGAGTTCCGAGCCGCTGGGGCGTACCCAGAAGTTCCTTCGCCCTGCCAAGAGCAACTCCGAACAACAGCCTTCCAGCTTCATGAACGAGTGTTTCACTCACGCTGAGAGCAAGGTTCGCCAGACGATTCATCTTTGACCTCGATGGGGGTAGGGAGTAGGGATCTGCGCAGCTTGAGTAGGCGTACCGATTCAAGGAAGAATTGATTGCAAAGTAAGGAGCGGCGCAGTGGCGACACAACGCAGGAATACAGCACCATTGACACGGTGAGCAGTCAGGCCGAGGACCTCAACGATGGATGCGCTACGCCCGCTCATGGCAACAAACCATTTCGAGGGCTTTGAACGGGGAAGGAATTACGAGCCCTGATGTTTGGCGGCAGGGACTACAGACTTTAGGGAGAGGGTCTTCGCAAGGGCCAAACATGGGTCGCGCCCAGCCACCTGGTCATCCGAGGTGGGGATGCATGGTTGATCCGGCGTCACGCCCCTCCCTTCAAGTTCCTCCCCTCCAGGAAAGGCCACTCGGCCCACAGCCACTTCGACGGCATAGGGAACAATTTCATCGATTCCGGACCTGTGCGGAAACAACTTGGCCTCATTGACGCGTCCCGAAGTCGTGTCGCCAACCACCTTCGCCCGTCCGTTTTGCTGAAAATGGCGCGCAAACATCTCAGCCGCACTGGCGGTTTCGCTATCCACAAGAATGAAGAGAGGTATCCCGAGTGTGGTGCGTTGCGGCGTTATCTTGAGCTGTTCGGTCTTCTTCCTTCGTTCCACTTCGGCCAGGATGCTCGGTTCAGCCTCGAAGCATCCTGCGAGATGCGTCAAGACGTCGCGGCTTCCTCCCCGATTCAGCCGCAAATCGATGATCAAGGCACGCGACTCCCTGATCTTTCTGACCTGATCGTCAAGCTTGCCCTCTTCCACCGTGAAGCTGGGCACCCGCAAATATCCTGTCCCATCATCGTAATTCTCTGATCGCACCTTTTCCTCTTCACTTGCCCGCTCAGCCGCCTCACGTCTCAACTCGTTCACTCCCTGGCCCGTCAAATCTCTGATAATCTGCCCCTCTTTCACCTCACCTTCCAAGCGAACGGTCCGTGGAGATTCGGTCCCGCGCACGAACGTGACATCCATTACCTGGATCGGACGGAGGACCCGAAAATCGAGCATCATGATGTCCCACGTCTTTCGGTCCGCATTAAAGTTGTTAATCCCCAGGATACAATCCCCAACTTTCAGACCAGCCTTCGCGCCAACTCCGTCTTTCTCGAGCCTGTAAATCCGGATCTCATCATCTCCAAAAGCCATTGCATCAAACCCGAATTGAACCCGGGAAGACCTTGACGGAGGCAAGAAAAACGTGTGCGAATCATGGAGGTTGGCGAGTAACACAAAAATAGCCTTAAACATGTCGCTACGAGACCGCGCGCGATCAATCCGTTCACGCGCCTGACTCACCAGTGATTTCCAATCCACACCCTTTAGGTTCGGGTCGTAGAAGTTTTTCTCCACATCTTCCGCAACATATTTGAGCATATCCTGCGCACGCCCGCGATCGAGCCCAAGGTCCCGGGCTGCCGGTTCAAGCGGCCGCAGGATAAGGGCTACGAGCACAAACCCGATGCCCATCACTTCGGGGAGCCTGCATCTCTTGACCATGATTCCTCCGGCGTCAATATCCAAGCCAGTCGCGGCAGGGACACCAGTTGCAAGCGCATATTCGCACTAGCTGGTAGCGTAGACACGATATGTAAGCCTGCGGCTTTTCCATTCCCACGGATTAGGTCCACAGAATCCAAGACCAACTCTGTGAACCTTCATAAACCTTCATAACTAACATTGCAAGAGACAGAAAGTCGCGGGGACGAAATAGGTAACCGGTGGCAGCGCACAGCACCGGACTGATCGATTCATCAAGCAGCCTTCGCCAGCTTGTTTCTCTCGCGGTTGTCCGTCCGAGTTAAGACTTGGCCGGTCAGTAGGTCCATAGCGAACACACCCAGCACGGCAACAGCTTCGAAGACCACGCCGGCGAGATGGGTGACCACGAGGATGGCAGCGAAGGCGGTGGTGACCTGGATGATGTTGTTCCGGAACGGACTCGTCAGCCAGATTACCACGTACATGAGAAGCAGGGCCGGAGCGTACATGACCATGAGCACCACCAGCCCGGTATCGATGACAGCCTTGCCAAGCCTCCAGACCCGAGACTTGCGAGGATAGCTTCGCGAGTTCTTCCAAAACGCCAGGCTCAAGAGGGCTGCCATCGAGGCAGCCCAGAAGAGCCGGCAACGGGTTACGAGTGACATGCAGCCTCTCCTTTGAAGCCTCTGAGAGTTGCGGCGACAGGCGTCAGCGGAGCAGTCTGCTATGCCGATTTTTCGGTTGTTGCCGCGGAATTGGTGCCTGCTTCGCGGGCGGCGGTGAGTTCGGTATGAAGCAGGTTCTCGGCGAGGCCCCTGACGTACTTCCTGGCGGGTGTGAAGCCAAGATCCTGGCCCGTGAAGTAGCGAAGACCGAAATAATATGCGACCACGGCACAAACGACAGAGATTGTGATGATGAGAGTCTTCATGATTCGATTGCCTCCTTGGGATTGAGAAATGGATTCTTATCGAGGACAGAGGCTTGCGCGGTGAATTGACCGTGGATACCCTGTCCCCAAGCATGCAGTTCCAGGCTGTATTCACCGTCTCGCATGTGGTGGTCCAGCCACTTCCACCGTGCGCGGAATGTTTCAAGGGCATGTCCCACTTATAGCCCACACCCAAATGCCAGCCCCCATAAGCTGAACCCGCTTGAAATCCCTGGAAAACACTCCTTGACAGCGATTCGCGCCAGATATACCTTCCGAACTTATATCGACAAATAGTCCAGTTGGAGGGGAAACATGGCCAAGGTTTTATTCGCCCGCCCGAACGCTGGATGGCAATGGGAAGCACTGACTGAAGCTTGTGGTCTCAATAAGGTAGCCCTCTACCCTGCGAGCAGGTGTGAGGAGGCGAAGGACATAATCGGTAAGCTTTACCCAGAAGTGGTTGTGTGTGCGCTCAACTTCTTCGATGGGGACTGGAGAAGGATAATGCAACTAGCCGGGGAAACCAGAATGCCCTGCAACGTCATCGTGGTGAGCCAGCATGAAGACATCCCCTTATACCTGATGGCGATGGAGAGCGGGGCATACGACTTCGCCACCTTGCAAACGTCAACGACTGACCTCTCTTGGATTCTCCGCTGCGCGATCGGGAATGCCGAGAGCCGGAGGGAGGCTAAGAGAGCGAAAGCTTTGTCCTTCTCCGCATAGAATCATTTCACGGAGATATAGGCGGGACGATCAGCGACGTTCCAAGTTTGACAGCCGGCACCAGATGGGCACGATGAACATAGGAATGAATTGGAAGGAGTCTTGACTACGGCGAGTTAAAATCAACTGCGGATGAGAAAGCGGTCACTTGGGGGTGCAGCAATCTATCAGCTTGTTGCCAGCCTCGACCAGGGTCCCGCCTGTTGCCAACGTGGCTTTCTGCGCCAGATCGGAGATGCGAGGCACTACGGTTGACTTGGTGCAAGTGACCGCGGTGGCCGCAGACTTGTCGGCTGCCGTGAGCCATCCACCAAACAGGCTTGTGAATATTCGATTTGTATTCATGTGTCCTCCAGGACAGGCCGGGTGGGGTCTCTCAACAGCGATGTTCGAGGAGACCCCCCCCTGGGCTCGAAACGTTTGGACAGGGGCCCCCTATCCAGACGCCTCCTGGTGAACAGAGCTATTGACCGTTCCGGCCCTCGCGCAATGCACACTTACTCCTCCCCCTGCCAAGGGGGTTGGGTTTTGGGAGTGAAAGGACGATTTGGTCAGGTTTTGAATACGCGATTGGCCTCGCGCGGGAAGGGGCGAGTGGGAGTATTGTGTTTAAGTGCGATGCGGCTGGGTGGTCTAAGGATTAGGCAGGGTGGTAAACTGAACCCTGCCACTAAATAGGTTGGCGGAAGGCCGTCCAGGAACGACAGCAGAGACGGTTTTTGAGGATTCTGGGCCCTCGTCTGTTGGCAGATCGGAGGCACCGGAGAGACGATTTCGGCGATGATTTTTGGTTGACATCTGGAGGCTATAGCACAACGGTTAACCGTCCAATTTCACGCCAACATACGCCAACAAAACCTCGTCAAAAAGGGAAAAATGGGGTCAAGGCGGAAGGATCAGTGCCCTTTGTTTTCAATGAGTTAAGTAATTCTGGAAGTTGGTAGCTTGATTTAGCAAACCGCCGCCTTAAGCTACTCGGCCACCTCTCCGTCGTTTTGCTTGCACTAGATTACCATGAAATCTAATTCACAGCCATCGCTTACGCCAACATTCTGCCAACACGCCAGGCGCCCCTTCATTAACCATTGGATTGCTGGAAGGGCGCACGCTGAAACATCAGTTTGTGGCAGGGGCGCCGCTCCAGATCGATACCCTGCTGGACTTGGCGATCCAGATTGCCGGCACGCTGGGCTCGGCCGTCGCGTCGCCGGACCCTACAAGGTCCGTTGATTATCCGTCCGCTTGCATGTATCATGACGGCATGCCTGACGACAAACGAACAGCCAAGCGCCGGTGGGAGCGCAGGCGGGTCCAAATGACCGTGACTTTGGTGATCGAGGGTGACGAGGCTGAATTCCTCGGTAATACGGTTGACCTGTCCCCTCAAGGGTTGTGCCTGCAATCCGAGGCCACCCTTGCCCTGGGCCAGCCTGTGGGCCTCCTCCTGGGTACCGAACCCAACTGCTTCATTAAAGCGCGTGTAGTCTGGGTAGGCAAAGCTGGCCCGGCCCAAGCGGGTCAAGCAGGATTCGAATTCTTGAACATCCTTCCAGGGCCCCTGTGCTGAGCGTTGAATCCGAGGCGCTGGAAGGCCAAGATGAGAATTCCAGTTTGGATCGGGGGGTGATGCCTTGAGGAAACGACTTGGACATTACTGCTGGGCGTTCGTGGTTTTGGCGGGAATGGTTTTGTTTCTGCCTGGCTGCGAACAGAAGACCATCAAGCACATCATGGGCGACCCACACCGCTATGCAAGCCATGAAGTCGCTGTGGTCGGTAAGGTGGTCAGGAGTTACTCGGTCCTGGGTCATGGGGCTTATGAAGTTGATGACGGGACAGGCACACTGTGGGTGGTCGCGAATTCCGGTGTCCCGAGGGAGGGCGCGCGCGTCGGAGTGAAGGGGACAATCCGCGTCGGTTTCAACCTGGGAGAATTGGGCCCCCTCTTGAAATTGCCTGAAGCTGTCCAGTCCGGCGTGGTAATGATTGAGTCTGAGTACAAAGTAAAGGACTAGGCGGCCAGGTGGCTGCGCCCTCATCCAAATTGACGACGCGCTGTGCCGCTCGGGTTTCGGCCAAGAAAAAACCCTTGGAATAAGCTGACCGTTGTCCGGTGATGTGCCGCGAGTAAATCGTGTGAGTAAATGCGCGAGTAAATGGTTGTTCGCGTGACCGGATTGTTGTATAGTGCAGGTCGTAGGGTCAATCAAGACGACAACTTGAGTTTGGAAACTTCGAGAGGTGGAATCAGACCGCATGCCACCCCGGGACTGGCAGCAAACTGTGCTCGCGAGCCCGAGACCAGCATCGAATCGCCGGAACCTATGCGGCATGACCAGCGTATATGCGGGGCCTGAATAGAAGCCCAAGACCCGAATCAGGTCCTGGGAAGGCGTTAAGTCGTTGAAGAAGATGTCCTAGGAGCCTGTCGGAGATAGATTTTGGCTCCCCACAGATCAAGTCTCAAGATTTTGGGGAGGAGGGTGGGGTTGATTATTGACAATGGAGGAAAGGCTTGTAAGATGCGGTTATGGG
>JBEKLF010000169.1:0-18777 GCA_050010335.1 Terriglobia bacterium | reverse complement strand
CTCAACCTTCGCCCAAAACTCGTCGGAAACTTCCCAAGATTTTATCTGTGGCATCTTGGGCAACTATCTTGCCTTAATCCCTCCGACGTTTCAATAGTTATTTACGGATAAGCTCTTATTCTCTAGGCGTCTTCGACGTTCTAGGTGTGCCGCCGCTCCTGGGGCGAGTGTTCACCCCGGCGGACGCGCCGCGAGGAAAGCCGGCGCCGGTCGCGGTGCTGAGCTACCGCTTCTGGCTGGAGCATTACGCCGGAGGCCGCGAGATCTTGGGCAAGACCATCGAGCTGAATCACACGCCCTACATGGTGATCGGCGTGATGCCGCCTCGTTTCACCTGGTTCGACTCCGACGTGTATTTGCCGGGCGCGCCTTCGGCCGATCCGCACGAGTACTGGATAGTGTTCCCGAAGCTCAAGCCGGGCACGAACCTTCGCGCCGCAGAAGCTGAGTTTCAAGTTCTCGCGGACCGGTTTGCGAAAGAGGACCCGGTTCATTATCCCCAGGACAGTCGAGTGAAGATCGTGACGCTAAACGAGGAGGTGCTGGGGAGCTCCGGAAGCACCATCGCGAATTTGTTCGCCGCCGCCGTGGTCCTGCTGATCATCGGCTGCGCCAACGTCTCGATTCTGCTGCTGGCGCGCGGAACGGCGCGGCAGCACGAGTTCGCCGTGCGAACTTCCGTGGGAGCAGGCCGCGGGCGGCTCATCCGCCAACTGCTGACAGAGTCGGTTCTGCTCTCTCTGGCCGGCGCGGCGTTCGGCGTACTGGCAGCCTACTGGGCGGTAAAAGTAATGCCCCGTATGCTCCCGGCCGATCTGCTTCCGCACGAAGCCGCCGTTCAACTGAATGTTCCCGTGCTGTTGTTTAGCGCCGTGGCTGCCGTAATCACGGGAATCCTCTTCGGACTGTCTCCCGCGCTCGAGCTCTCACGCCCGCAACTCGCGTCCTGGCTCCAGTCTAGCAGCGTGAAGGTCGCGGGCGGCACGCGCGCCCGAACGATGCACCGGCTGCCCATTGCCGGGCAGGTGGCTTTGACCCTGCTGCTCCTGGGCGGGGCTGGCGGCGCGGCCAAAGCCTTTCTTGCGAGGCTGCACGCACCACACGGCTTCGATCCGGACCATGTGCTCGTTATATCTATCTCCGTCCGCCAACAGACACCCACGGCACCGACGACGCAGCAACGAATCCAGGCAATGGAAACGGCAAGGCGGGATGTCGCCGAAACGCCGGGAGTGGCCGAAGCGGGGTTTTCAATAGGTTGGTGGCCGGGGACTATCGCATTCACCCATAGGATCGAGATTCGGAGCAAGCCGGCCTTGAACACTCCGGAGGTTGCGTTCGCTGCGATAAGTCCGCAATTGCTCTCGGTGCTCCGTGTGCCGCTGTTGCGGGGTAGGACTTTTGACGGCGCCGAAGTGCAGCGTCAAGCGCACGTCGCGATGGTGAATCAGGCTTTCTGCAAACAATACGTGGGTACCCTCGATCCGATTGGGCAACGTGTACGCATCCCGAATCTGAACAAATTTGGAATGAATTCGTCATTGTCCGGGAAAGCTCCTGATGATTGGATGGAAGTGATAGGCGTGGTCGGCGACGCTACAAACGGCCCCCTCGATCACCCCCAGGTGAGGCCGGCGGTTTTCATCCCATACACGTTTTCTACAGCTCTCGGCGGACTGCTCTTCGCTCGGGCCAGCGATGATCCGGTGACAGCCATTCGCTCCGTCAGAGCCCGGCTACCCGAAGGCGTGGTTTACGCACACACGCTCCAGGGGGAGCTTGATTCGTGGGGATGGGGCCGCGAGCGCCTGATGACCGAAATTCTTGGTCTTTATGCGGGCATCGCCCTGGTGCTGGCGGCCGCGGGACTCTATGGTGTGGTGTCCTTTGCCGTGACGCAGCGTTCCCACGAACTGGGCATCCGGATGGCGCTGGGCGCCGGGCGCGGCGCGGTGGTGCGACTCGTGCTTGCATCCACGGCGGTCATGCTGGGCATTGGGCTAGTCGCAGGCTTCATCATTAGCGCGATCCTGGCCCCGATTATCTCTGCCTCGGGAGGAGGCAGTTTGTTCGCACCGTTCAATCTTTTCGGCGCCTCGTTGATTCTCGTGATCGTCGCGGCCATCGCGTGCGGCTTTCCCGCGTGGCGTGGCGCGTCCATCGATCTCATGAAGGTGCTACGGGCCGAGTAGCTAGCCCGACTTTCGCAGGTGGGAAGTATTTGGGGTCAGCGCAGACGTACGTGCCTTTTGCGTTCGTCTGCGGCTTTTCGTCATTTCGCGTTTATGAAGATGTGGATGGACGTTCGTATTAAGAGCCGCAGCGGAACGCAGAGTACGCATACCGCTGCGCTACCTGCTGATCCTGACTGCCGTCGCGCTCATGGCCAGCTACATCCCCGCCCTCCGCGCGACGAAGGTCGCTCCGACGGTAGCGCTGCGGCACGAGTAAAGATGTGAGGGGTTCCCAAGCTAAGGTAGCGCGGACCTGTCCGGCTGCGCGGCTTTTTATTGTCATTAGCGGACAAACCGCGGACCTCAAGAACAGGTCTGCTACACTCGTGTTTGCCGATGATCTGGGTCAATCTGAGGTTCTGTACGGACAGAGGGCACCCGGCAACAATCCACATTGTCGCAACGGCCTACGCCGGGGAAGTGGCGGCACGGAGGAGGTTGGTCGGTGATCCGGCGACGGGTAGGCGCAGCATTTCCGCACGGGAAGCGGCGAAGCCGCGAAGCCGCAAATCGCTCCTCGGTGACCGGATCGTAATCAAGAACGGACAACGCCGAAAGCCTATGCACCCCGACGCCCCAACAATCCTTGAAAGACAGCCAGGTTCTTATTCCATCGTTCGACAGCCCAAATCCCCAACTGCCTTCGCCGTTTAGCTTGATTCGCCGGAGATGCACGGAGTTTCTCGAGACATTCCATTTCGGTTACGGAAGTATGGTACGTAATGACGGCATCTTCTGGAAAGCCATACAATTTCCGCAAGCGCTCGGGCATAACCATAATACAGTTCATCTCCACACCCACGATCAGAGCGGCGGTAAACCTGCACACCATATAGTCCGAGGGTGAAACAATCGGTAACCAGAGAAAGACCGGCTTGTCCCGCTGGGCAAGAGAAGTCATCAATTGAACGCCGCTCAGACCAATATGCTGCGTATAGAGCCCGTCGTCGGCCGAAAAGAATCGACACCGGTAGCGATCGTAGTGCACCAGTTTACCGCCGGCCTTCAGATAAGCGTGGGCGCCGGCAATATCTTTGCCTTCGAATTGA
Organism: Terriglobia bacterium; assembly: GCA_050010335.1. Taxonomy (GTDB): domain Bacteria; phylum Acidobacteriota; class Terriglobia; order UBA7540; family UBA7540; genus Bog-366. The sequence goes on along the minus strand of JBEKLF010000169.1, from coordinate 15,494 downwards.
CCTAGTGTTATCAGTGTGGGGAGTTCCGTGGCATCGCGCCGGGGCAGGGAAGCGTCCTCCAGCCCCGACTCCAGGGAGCCAGGTGGTTTGGAATACAAAGGGAAAATCCACTTTTCCTCGCCAGCTACTCGGGTCAAATAAATGGATGCCCCGTACGGGTACAGTTCGACATCTTCAGGGTGGTGATGCACCACGATGAAGCGTTTATTGGCATTCCATTGCTGTAACACAGGTCCATAATCCAGCCATGCAAAAGAAGTATTCAAAAGGATTACATCAAAATGGGAATCGGGGTCAGTGATAAGGGACCAATCAGAGATCTTATCGTCCGTGATGGGCAGGCGTGTTCGGAAATACTCGACCATGTGGAATTGATCGGCGCTATCAAATAACAGGTGAGGGTCATACCCCAGCTCTAGCGCCAGAGAGGCAAAGGCGCCCATCACTTCAGTATGACCGGGAAGTCGTTCCACAATGGCAAGTGTCTGTGTCATCTGGGATCTCCATAATAAAAGCGTTGAAAGAGAGCGGAAAGGGCTGATTCTGTTTCTCACCCATTGGGTGTTGTCCTCCCGGGCGTCTTCGTTGAGTTCAAACCCCTCTGAACACAGATGCCAAAGAACATGCAAAGATTCGTAACGTGAGCAATCCAGTCCAGGCTTCGGGCTTGTTCCTCCTTTTTTATTACTGACCCATCGTTTTCCTATTGACATCTATAAGACATTTTGTTGATAATCCTTCAGCAGCGGCAAATCGCCAATTAAATAATTGAAGGAGTGCCCCATGGCCGAGAGCGTCCAGAAGAAGCTTGCAAGGGTACGATCCCCTCGTGTCCACGTTACCTACGACGTGGAGACGGGTGGTGCGATTGAAACGAAAGAACTTCCCTTTGTAATGGGAGTTCTAGGTGATTTTTCCGGTCAACCCATCGATCCGCTTCCCAAGCTGAAGGATCGAAGGTTTGTAGAAGTAACGCTGGATAATTTTGACAACGTCTTGGAAAGCATGAAACCCCACGTCGCATTTTCCGTGGATAACAAGCTCAGCGATGACGACAATGCGGGACAGTTGAAAGTCGATCTCAACTTCAAGAGTATGGATGACTTCGAGCCCGAGAAGGTGGCACGGCAGGTGAAACCTCTGCGTGAATTGCTCGAACTCCGTACCCGTCTCAGTGATTTGAAGGGCGCGTTGCAGACCAACGACAAGTTGGACGAGGTCCTGCTGGACGCCGTCTCCAATACTGAAAAGTTAAATAAGTTGCGGTCGGAACTCGAACCGAAGAAGGAGGGGGGCAATGGCTAACGAAGCAAAAGCGGCCGCACAACCACAAACTACCGAGCAGGTAGGTGAACGATCTCTTCTCGATCAGATTGTCGAAACGGGGAGAGTAGGAACCGACGCCGCCACTCGGGAACGCGGCAAGAGTCTTGTGAAAGAGTTCATCACCCAGGTTTTGGAGGGTGAGGTAACCGTCTCCAAAGACACGGAGGCGATGATCAATGCGCGCATTGCGCAGATTGACCACCTGCTCTCCATCCAGCTCAACGAAATCATGCACCATCCCACGTTTCAAAAGCTGGAAGGTAGTTGGCGAGGCATAAAGTATCTGATCAGCCAGAGCGAAACCAGCGCCATGCTGAAGATCCGGGTCATGAATGTCTCCAAGAAGGACCTTCTGCGGGACCTCCAGCGCGCCCCGGAATTCGATCAAAGCGCGGCCTTCAAGAAAGTTTACGAAGAAGAGTTCGGAGTCTTCGGCGGCCAGCCGTTTGGCGCGCTGATTGGCGATTACGAGTTCACCAAGCATCCGGAAGACCTGGAGCTTCTGGAAAAGATGGCAGCGGTGGCGGCATCGGCGCATGCCCCCTTCATCTCCGCGGCCGGTCCCCAGCTCATGAACATGGAAAGCTACACGCAGTTGGACCAACCCCGGGACATTGGGCGGATCTTCGACACCACAGAATACGCCAAATGGAAGGGCTTCCGGCAAAGCGACGACTCGAAGTACGTCTGCCTGACGTGCCCCCGAGTTCTGATGCGCCTGCCTTACGGCCGAGATACCGTGCCCGTAGACGCCTTCAATTATGAAGAAGGGGTGGATGGGACGGACCACAGCAAATACGTTTGGGGAAATGCCGCCTACGCGCTCGGCGCCAGGATGACGGGTGCGTTCGCGCAATACAACTGGTGTACAGCCATCCGGGGCGTCGAGGGCGGCGGCTTGGTGGAAGGTCTTCCCTCCCACACTTTCAGTACCGACGAGGGCGACGTGGCGCTCAAGTGCCCCACCGAGATCGCTATTACCGACCGGCGCGAGAAGGAACTGGCAGACCAGGGGTTGGTGCCGCTGGTCCATTGCAAGGGGACGGATAAGGCGGCATTCTTCAGCATTCAATCCTGCAATAAGCCGAAGAAATACGACAGCGATGCCGCCACCGCCAATGCGCGCATTTCGGCGCAACTGCCGTACATGATGGCCACTTGCCGTTTCGCTCACTACCTCAAGTCGATGATGCGCGACAAGGTCGGCAGCTTCATGTCAGTCGAGGATTGCTCGCGCTTCCTGAACCGCTGGATTAGCCAGTACGTGACCACGGATGATAATGCCGATCAGGCCACCAAGGCCCAGTTTCCCCTGCGGGAGGCTCGGGTGGACGTAGAAGAAATCAAGGGCAAGCCGGGCTGCTACCGGGCCGTTAGTTATCTTCGCCCGCACTTTCAATTGGACGAGATCAGTGTTTCTCTCCGGCTGGTAGCTACTTTGCCGGAGCCGGCGAAGAGGTGATTCTCAGTTTTTAGTTCTGGCGGGATTTTCGGCAGGGTGCGCCTTTGCCGTCGACCCGTGAATTCAAATCGGTGACAAGGAGGAGTGAGCAATGCCCAGTGATTACTATCTACTACTTCAAGGTGTAACCGGGGAAACGGAAGCGGCTGGCTTGACCAACAACATCGAGCTGGAAAGTTGGAGTTGGGGCGCGTCGAATCCTGCCAGTCTCGGCGGCAAGGGCCTCGCCGCGGGGAAGCCCTCGCTAAGCGACCTCCAGTGCAGCTTCGGGCTGGAAGCTGCCAGCTTCCAGATCATAAAGAACCTGGTGACGGGAAAGGTCGTCCCCACGGCCACGTTCACTGGCCGCAAGACGGGGGGCGATGCTAAGCCCTACGTTTACCTGGTCATAACGTTGACCAATTGTTTTATTTCCAGTTTCAGTACAGGCGGGGGAAGCTCGGGACTCCCTTCGGCGAGCATGAGTATAGCGTACGAAACAATCAAGTACCAATACTACACACAGAAGACAGCAGATGGCACGGTAACCTCGGCCGGAACGGCAACCTATGACATCAAGCAGGTGCAATCCTCGTGACACCGTCGGCAGTCCCTGGTACTGACAGGGGGAGGTATCTTCACGGCCACCTGGCGGGTGGACCGTGAAGATACTTCGATGGGGATTACTACAGCCTGTTTAGGTATAATATTTGATCCTGACTGCTGCGGCAGAGGCTGATCATTGCCCGAGTTTCCACTCGGCGCGGGTAAGTTTGTCAAAATGGAGTAGTGTCTCAGTTTGTTGTAGCGGCGCACCATGAGCGCTGACCGGCGGTCATAGATTTCCGCTACAAAAACCAAATGGAGACGCTACCAAAATGGAGAGCCGGAGATGAACGTACAAGAGCTTTTACGAGCCGGCCGGTTGGCCGACGCGCTCAAGGCCCTGAATACTGAAGTCCGCGATAATCCCACGGACGCGCGCCGCCGAACCTTTCTCTTCGAGCTCTTATGTTTCTCGGGAGAGTACGAGCGGGCGGACAAGCAACTGGAAGTGTTGGGTCAAGCGGGGCCGTCGAGTGAGATCGGAGTGCTGCTTTACCGCAGCGCGCTCCACGCCGAGCGAGAGCGGCAGGACCTGTTTACCCGCGGCGAGTATCCGAAGCGCCCGGACACGGCTGAGCCGGTTCCTGCGGGCACGTTTAATGGCAAGCCGTTCGGCTCTTTTTCGGACGCCGATCCCCGAATTGGCTCCCGACTCGAACTTTTTGCGGCGGGCGCATACTTGTGGCTTCCCCTTGAACACGTAGCCTCAATTCAGATCGAGCCTCCCAAGCGGCTAAGAGATCTCCTGTGGACGCCTGCGGCGGTTCGTACCACGCCCACATTCAAAGGGGCTGAACTCGGCGAGGTCCTGCTCCCCGTGCTTGCTCCCTTCTCCTGGAAGCACGCCGATGATGCTGTCCGCCTCGGACGATCCACCGTGTGGGAGCAACGCGAAGGATACGACGAAGAGGTCCCCTTCGGCCAGAAGATGTGGCTGGTCGATGACGAGGAAATCCCCTTCCTCGAACTGCGCTCACTGGAGTTCAACCAGGCTCCAGCGGGAGATTGAAGAACCATGCCCCTTGTTGACGACCTTTTAAACCCTATCGATGGCCCCAACCCCAGCGGTGCTGACCTTCGCTACGACGACATGTACAGCAAGATCAAGGAAGGCAGGCGCGAGGAAGATGTTCCACCCCCGGGGATGACCGAGAGCGACCGCAAAGTGGCGGACAATCCTCTGGTCATCAAACTCACCACAGAAGCTCTCACCAAGAAGACCAAGGACTTGTGGCTGGCGGCTTGGCTCACTGAGGCATGGGTGAAGCAAAACGGCTTCAGCGGCCTCAAGGACGGGTTGACCCTTTGCCACGGCATGGTGGAGAAATTCTGGGATACGCTCTACCCCGAGATTGAGGATGGCGATGCGGAATTGCGGTCTGCACCGCTCGAGTTCCTTGCCACCAAGCTCGATATTCCCCTGAAGAGCGTTCGCCTGGTGCAAAAGGAACCGTACGGCTATACCGACGTGCAAGAGTCCCGCAAGCTGGGGTACGATGACCCCACGAAGAGTGACGAGGTTAGGCATGTCCGTGCCGCAGCTATTGAGCAAGGGAAGGTTGCGCTTGAAGTCCTGGACAAGTTATTCGAAGAAACCCCCAAGGCCTTTTACGCAAAAGCCGAGAAGGACCTTGACGACTGCCTGGAGATCCTCGCCCCACTGAAGGAATCCTGCAACACGAAGTTTGGCGACGCGGCGCCTTCCTTGGGCAGGCTGGAGTCATTGCTGGGGGACATCCGGCCTGTCGTGCATGGATTTCTCCAGAAAAAGCGCGAGAAGGAGCCGGACCCTGTCGCGGAGGGCCAGGTCGCGGCAGCCGGTGAGGCAGGCGCCGAGGCGGGCGGCGCGGGGATTCCGATGGATACAGGGGGGCGGACAGGGCCGACCGCCGCCGGAATTCTTATCCCTTTTGGCGACAAGGAACCAGCAGCGCGTCGAGGAGCGATTATGGCGGTGGCGAGCGCTGCGGCAGCCCTCCGTAAACTCGATCCCTCCAGCCCCGCGCCCTACTTGATGATGAGGGGACTGCGCTGGGGTGAGCTGCGGGCCGCCCTAAGCAAACAGGATATGACCCTGCTGGAAGGTCCGCCCACCGAACTGCGACAGCATATCAAGCGACTGGCCATTGAAGGAAAGTGGAGCGAACTGCTGGAGGCCACGGAAAACTCCATGTCGCTGCCATGCAGTCGCGGTTGGTTGGATCTCCAAAAGTACGCTGTCGATGCCTGCGCGGGATTGGGAAGCGATTATTCCGGCATTGCCATCGCCATTCGCAGTGAATTGAAAACGCTGGCGCGCGACGTGCCGCAAGTGCTGGAGGTCAGCTTGCTCGATGACACTCCTGCCGCCAATAGCGAAACGCAAGCATGGTTGCGGGAACTGGCAGCGGAAACGCCGAGCCCAGCCCCGGAAGCTGCACCTGCGCCCGACGGCGCACCTCCCGAGGACGGCGCACTCGCCGCGGAGGCTCCGGTCATTGAAAATCATTCGAAGCCCGGGTGGCATCGAAAATTCGTGGACAGTTACGACCTGGCGAACGAGGCTTTGAAGGCCGGACAAGCAGGAAAAGCCATCGACATCATGATGCACGAAGTCGAAAGGCAGCTTTCCGGCAGGGGCCAGTTCTTCCGAAAATTGCAACTTGTCGAAATCTGCGCTGCGGCCGGGAAAACGGGGATTGCTGAGCCCATCATTGAAGACCTGGCAGCGCTCATTGAGAACAATCACCTGGAGACTTGGGAAAACCCCAAAACGATTGCCAAAGCCCTAGTGATGATCATGAAGAACAGCCAGCGAGTGCAACAGGACGACGCGGAAAAAAATAGACTCTTCCAAAAGGTCGTCCGCCTTGATCCCGTTCAGGCCATCACCTCTCTTGGAAGCTAATGCCACCGTTAGATAAAGAAGGCCCCGTAACATTGTCGGTGTTGGATCGGCTCATCGATCAGGAACCGGAGCGCAATCAGGAGCCCCCCATGTCCAGGGCCCAGTCGCTGCGCGAGTTGCGGGCCGCGCTCCGGCGGGATTTGGAATGGCTCTTTAATACCCGCTCCACCATCGAAGCCCCCCCGGAATCCTTGCGGGAGGTGGAGCGCTGCGTCTACAATTATGGCGTCCCGGACACCACCAGCCTGTTCCTGCGATCGCTCAAGGATCAGGAATACTTGTCGAAGTCCATTAAGACAGCGATCAACTTCTTCGAGCCCAGGCTGATGGCGGTGAAGGTGAACATTCAACCTACCACCGACGTTTTGCGCGGCATCCACTTCAGCGTTGAGGGTTTGCTGCGCATGGACCCCGCCCCCGAGCCGGTTTTTTTTGACACGATATTGGAGCCGTCGAAAGGCGAATACACGGTAAAGAGCACCTAGCATGCGCGATATTCTTCTCGATTATTATGAAAACGAGCTCACCTTCCTCCGGCAGATGGGGAAGGAATTCGCCGAGAAGCATCCCAAGATCGCCGCGCGCCTGCAAATGGATGCCAATCGGTGCGACGACCCGCATGTGGAGAGGCTGCTCGAGGGTTTTGCCCTTCTCGCCGCGCGCGTTCATCTGAAAATTGACGATGAATTCCCTCAAATTACCGAGGGATTGCTGAACATCCTTTACCCCCATTTTCTTCGGCCCATCCCCTCCATGACGATCGCACAGTTTCGCCTGGACCGGGAACAGGGAAAGCTGACCACCGGTCTCAACATTCCCCGCGATTCCTTCCTGTTTTCCCGGCCGGTGGATGGGGTTCCCTGCAAGTTTCGCTCCTGCTACGACGTCACTCTCTGGCCCATTGAGGTCGGCGATGCCCGGTGGGTCACCCCCGACAAACTCAATCCTCCCTTGCGTGCTCCTGACGCTGTCGCCGCTCTCCGTGTGGAACTCCGCTGCTTTTCCGATGTCAGTTTTGACAAGCTCCAAATGTCATCCCTGCGGTTCTATCTGAACGGTGAAGGCGATGTGGTGAATTCGCTGTACGAACTGCTTTCCAACAATTGCCGGCAAATCATCGTCAGGGACCCCGACAACCCCAAGAAGCCTGCCCACACACTCACCATGAAGTCTCTGCGTCCCATGGGGTTCGCCCCAACGGAATCCGTGTTGCCGTACCCGCGCAGATCTTTCCAGGGTTACAGGCTTTTGCAGGAGTATTTCGCCTTTCCGGAGAAATTCTTCTTTTTTGAGCTGAATGATCTGGAACAACCGTTGAAAACCGTTAGCGGTGGGCGGGCGGAAATCATCTTTCTCATCTCCCCTTTTGAAGCTGAGCAGCGGCAGCAAAGATTGACAGTGGCAGTCACGGCCAAGGCGATTCTCTTAGGGTGTTCCCCCATTATCAATCTGTTTCCTCAAACGGCCGAGCCGATCATGTTGACCCAGAGGCGCTCGGAGTATCCCGTGGTTCCGGATGCGCGGCGGAGGATGGCCACGGAGATTTTCTCCATCGAGGATGTGGTTAGTTCTGACCCGGTCACCCATGAGCTGACCCATTATGAACCCTTCTATTCCTACCGGCACCGGACCTTGAAGGAAAAGAATCAAACATTTTGGTACTCCACGCGGCGGCCTTCCTCCCGAAAGGGGGACGAGGGTTCGGAAGTGTCTGTATTCCTGGTCGACCTTTCCATGCAAACTTGCTTGCCGAACACCCAGGTGATCACCGCTCATTGCACCTGTACCAATCGCGACATTGTTGCCCGCTTGCCGTTTGGGAGCGAAAGCGGTGACTTCGAGGTCGAGGGAGTAGGATCGCTCAAGGGCGCCGTCGCCCTGCGCAAGCCCACCCCAACTCTCCGGCCCCCCATGGGGAGGAATGCGCTGTGGAGGTTGATATCCCATCTGGCGTTGAATTACCTCTCCCTCGTCGAGGGAGGCAAGGAAGCTTTGCAGGAGGTTTTGCGCCTCTACAATTTTTCCGATTCCGCCGATTTGGACAAGCAAATCTCCGGAATCGCGGAAGTAAGCAGCAAGCGTCACTTTGCGCGCATTAATTCCGATAGTGGAATTGCCTTCGCCCGTGGAACCCAAGTGCATCTGGAGTTTGACGAGGAAGATTATTCGGGGGGAGGCGTGTATCTGTTTGCCTCGGTCATTGAAAATTTCCTGGGTCTGTACGCTTCGCTCAATAGCTTCAGCCAACTGGTCGTCAAGACTCGCCAGCGCAGGGGGGTACTGAAAGAATGGCCACCGCGGGCCGGCCAAGTAATCCTGATGTAAGCGTCTCCACGGCGGAAACCGAACTCCGCGAGGAACCCTTCCTCTTTGAGTTCTTTCAAGCCGTTCGCCTCCTGGAGCGCCTTATGCCAGACAGATCACCCGTGGGGGGATTCAATCCTCCCAGCGTCGAGATCGTCCGGTTCGTCGCCAATTCCACCCTGGCTTTTCCTCCCAGCGAAGTGCACTCCCTCGAATGGCCCAAGAAGGACGGCGGGGGGCTGATGAAGGTCAACTTCATGGGTTTGACCGGGCCGGAAGGCGTCCTGCCCCTCTACTACACGTCCCTGTTGGGGGAGCGCACGCGCGCGGGCGATCGCTCCGCAGTCGATTTCTTCGATATTTTCAACCACCGAATTATCTCGCTCTTTTATCTGGCTTGGGAGAAATACCGGTTCTCGGTCGCTTATGAGCGTGAGGGACTGGACCCTTTTTCCCACCATTTGATGGATCTGATTGGGCTGGGGACTCCCGGCTTGCAAAACCGGCTTGCCCTCCTCGATGACTCGCTGCTCTATTACTCAGGGCTTTTGGCGCAACGTCCGCGATCTGCCGAGGCTCTGCGGAATCTTCTCAGCGATTATTTTGAAGTTCCCGTCGAGGTGGAGCAATTTGCCGGTGGCTGGTATCCGCTCGACCAAAACACCCAAACGGCTCTGCAAGGCGGACTCGGCGAATCCGAGCAATTGGGGTTGGGGGCGGTGGTGGGTGATGAGGTGTGGGATCAGACGGCCCGTGTCCGTATTGCCTTGGGGCCCTTATCTCTGGAACAGTACCAGGAGTTCCTGCCGCAAGGGTCCGCCTACCAGTCCCTCCGGGCCTTGACCAACTTCTTTTCCAACGGAGAAATTGATTTTGAGATCAAATTGATACTGGATCGCAGGGATGTTCCGGCATGTGAGCTGGGCGCTGGAGGGGACAGCGCTCCGCAACTCGGATGGCATACTTATGTCAAGACGAAACCGATGAAAGAAGATGCTTCGGAAACGATACTTCAACTTTGGGAAGGAAACGCCTATGACCATCAACCTAAAATCGCTGATCGGCAAACTCAATGAGTACACTCGGAAAACCCTGGAGTCCTCTGCGGGCCTGTGCCTGGCTCGGACGAACTATGACATTGAAGTCGAGCACTATGTGCTCAAGCTTCTGGACCAGCCGGACGGTGACTTCGCCGGTATTGTGAACCGTTTTGGCATTGACAAATCGCGTCTTACCGGAGAGCTGAACCGGAGCCTCGACAAACTCAAGAAGGGAAATGCGCGTAATCCCACCCTGAGCCCGTCGCTGGTAAAAATGATGACCGAAGCGTGGACGATCGGGTCCATTGATTTCGGTTCCGGCGAGGTTCGGACCGGATTCACGGTTTTGGCTCTGGTGACGAATGATGAGCTGAGCCGCCTCGTTCGCGAGGTCTCGAAGGAACTTCAGAAAATCGAACCGGAGGTCCTGCGCAAGGACTTCCTCTCCATCATGGAGCGGTCTGAGGAGGACATGGCGCAGCCGGTGGCGGCCGCGGCAGGAGCTCCGGGCGCTCCGCGGCCAGCCGGCGGCGGTAAGACCGCCAATCTGGATCAATTCACCGTCAATCTCACCGAAAACGCCAAGGCCGGGAAGATTGACGCGGTATTGGGACGCGATGTGGAGATTCGCCAGATCATCGATATCCTGATGCGCCGCCGCCAAAACAATCCCATCCTCACCGGCGAAGCGGGTGTGGGCAAGACCGCGGTGGTGGAAGGCTTCGCGTCGCGCGTCGCCAAGGGAGACGTGCCGCCACCCCTGCGCAACGTGGTGGTACGCACTCTCGATCTGGCGCTGCTCCAGGCCGGGGCGGGCATCAAAGGTGAATTCGAAAACCGCCTCAAGGGTCTGATTGAAGAAGTGAAGGCTTCTCCCATACCCATCATCCTGTTTATCGACGAGGCCCACACCATGATCGGCGCCGGCGGCCAGGCCGGGCAGAACGATGCCGCCAATCTGTTGAAGCCGGCTTTGGCACGTGGGGAATTGCGGACGATCGCCGCCACCACGTGGTCCGAATATAAAAAGTATTTTGAAAAAGATCCCGCCCTGGCGCGGCGGTTCCAGGTGGTCAAGGTTGAGGAACCGGTCGAAGTGCAATGTTCGGTGATGCTGCGCGGCATTGTGCCCTCGCTCGAGAAGCATCACAAGGTTCGCATTATGGATGAAGGGCTGACGGCTGCCGTACGCCTCTCCCATCGCTATCTGGCGGGGAGGCAGTTGCCCGACAAAGCGGTCAGCATTTTGGATACCGCCTGCGCGCGCCTGGCGCTGGGGCAGAGCGCCACGCCGCCCCCCATCGAGGATGCAGGGCGACAAATCGATGACCTGGATGTTCAGCGGGGAATCCTGGAACGCGAGATGGCCATCGGCGCCGACCATGCGGAACGCCTGGCGGAGATTGCCAAGCAGAAGGTTGAGGTCGAGGCTCGTTTGAAGGTTCTGAAGGAGCGCTGGACCAAGGAATTCGGACTCGTTTCCAAGATCAGGGATCTTCATGCCCAAATCGAAGGCAGAGCGGTAACGCCGCCTGCTACTGCCCCGGGTCTGGCTCCAGCGCCGCCCGCCGCGCCCCAGCCCGCCGCGCAGGCTGCTGGCGCCACGGGTGCTGCCACGGCCGCGGCACCGGAGCCCGCCGCGCCCGCACCGGCTGCCAATCCTGAGGCGCTGCGTGCCGAACTCGCCAAGGTGGAGGCGGAGCTTGCCGCTTTGCAAGGTGAAACCCCCATGCTTCGGGTGGCCGTTGACGCCCAGATTGTGGGCGAGGTGCTCGCTGCCTGGACCGGCATCCCGGTGGGAAAGATGCTGAAAAATGAAATCGCCACCGTGCTCTCGCTGAGCTCCCTGTTGAGTAAGCGCGTCATCGGCCAGGACCATGCCCTGGATATGATCGCCCAACGCGTGCAGACCTCTCGCGCCGCCCTGGATGATCCCAACAAGCCTATCGGCGTATTCATGCTGGTGGGCCCGAGCGGAGTGGGAAAGACGGAGACAGCGCTGGCGCTCTCCGATCTTCTTTACGGCGGGGAGCACAACCTCATCACCATCAACATGTCGGAGTTCCAGGAGGCGCACACTGTTTCAACCTTGAAAGGCTCGCCTCCCGGATATGTTGGTTACGGCGAGGGCGGAGTCCTAACGGAAGCCGTCCGCCGCCGCCCGTACTCGGTGGTATTGCTCGATGAGGTGGAAAAAGCGCATCCGGACGTTCTGGAACTTTTCTATCAGGTATTTGATAAAGGCCACATGGAGGATGGCGAGGGCCGCGAAATCGATTTCAAGAACACCATCATTATCCTCACCTCCAACGCCTGTACCGATCAGATGATGAAGCTATGCGCCGATAAGGAAACCATGCCCTCGGCGGAAGGGATCATCAAGGCGATGCGGCCCGAGATGAATAAGATCTTCAAGCCGGCTTTTCTCGGACGCATGGTGCTGATTCCCTTCTACCCCATCCGGGAAGATTCACTCAAGCTGATCATCCAATTGAAGCTGGGGAGAATCCAGAAACGCATCGAAGAGAACCACAAGATTCGCCTCACCTACGACCCAGCGCTTGTCGACACCGTGGCTAGCCGCTGCACAGAGGTTGAGAGCGGAGCGCGAAATGTGGACAACATTCTTACCAACACCCTGCTGCCGGATATCTCCCGGCAGTTGTTGGGACGAATGGCGGAGGGCGAGAAGGTGGCGAGTGTCCACGTTGGCATCGGAGCCGACGGGGCGTTCGTATACAGCTAGTGTATTGTCCCGGTTGGGATATTCTAATTGGCAGGGGGTGGCGCATACATAAAAGTCAATGTATGCGCCACCGTTGTCACGGGCGTGCTGTAAAGAATCAGCCGGGATGGCGCACTGGCATGTTGCGGGCGATGGCGCGTTCGTAATGCAACCGGGAGGAGCAACATCATGGGAACGAACTGGGTACACGGTGAGACCAGCCTATTTACGTTCATCCCGCCTTCTGGGTTTGGACCGGACGACCTCCTCCTGAAAGGGTTTAGGGGGTCCGAAGGGATTTCGCGTCTCTTTCGCTTCGATCTGGACCTTCTTTCCCAAAACTCCAGCATCGATTTCACCCAAGTCATTGGGAAGAGCGCGACGATCGAGGTCATCCAGGCGGACGGCACACCCCGTTATTTCAATGGATTTATCAGCCGTTTTGGCCAGGGGGGCACGGATGAATCTTTTACCTTATACCATGCTGAAATGGTCCCCTGGCTTTGGTTTCTGACGCGCACCGCAGATTGCCGCATTTTTCAGAACATGAGTATCCCCGATATCATCAAGAAGGTTTTCACCGACCTGGGGTTTCAGGATTACTCCGATAAGACCCAACACTCCTCCTCCCTGACGCGAGAGTACTGCGTCCAATACCGCGAGACGGCTTTCAACTTTGTATCCCGGCTCATGGAAGAGTATGGCATTTTCTACTTCTTTCAGCATCAGAAGGACAAACACACTCTGGTGCTTGCCGACGATTCCACGGCCCACGAGAATTGTCCGGGCCAGAACGAATTCCGTTTCTACTTTAAAACCCACGCCGTTCTCGAGAAGGACGTGGTGGACGGATGGCAGGTCGAGCAGGAGTTGCGCACGGGTAAATCTACCCTTACCGATTACAACTTTGAAACCCCGAGTGCGAGTCTCCTGGCGACCACCCCCACCGACGACGCGTGCAGCGTGGGCGGGAACAGCAAATATGATACCTACGATTATCCTGGGAAATACCTGACTCCCAGCGTTGGGACGTCCTTGACGAAAATTCGGATGGAGGAAGAGGAAGCCTTATATAAGGTCATCCATGGTACCAGCGATGCGCGCAGCATGGTGAGCGGCTATAAGTTCACCTTGACGGAGCATTATCGCGACGACATGAATGCTTCCTACCTCTTGACCGACATCGAGCATACCGCCGTGACCAGTGGTTATGGCTCTCGCCGGGGGGCCGCGGAAGAACATTACTCCAATTCCTTTCGATGTATTCCTGGCTCCGTGACCTTTCGGCCGTTGCGCGTCACTCCCCATCCCACCGTCCCGGGACCCCAACCGGCAGTGGTCGTGGGACCCTCGGGTGAGGAGATCTACACAGACCAATACGGCCGGGTTAAAGTGCAGTTTTTTTGGGATCGAAAGGGAACGAAGGATGAGAACAGTTCCTGCTGGATCCGCGTGTCGCAGCTCTTTGCCGGGAAGACTTGGGGAGCGATGTTCCTGCCCCGGATCGGGCAGGAAGTCCTCGTCGACTTTCTCGAAGGTGATCCCGATCAACCGGTGATTACCGGGCGAGTGTACAACGCCGACCAGACCACCCCGGGCGCCTTGCCCGACAAGATGAATGTAAGCGGCTGGCGCACGCACAGCACCAAGGGCGGAGGCGAACACGATGCCAACGTGCTGGCTTTCGACGACACGAAGGGTTCGGAAGTCTTTTACATGCGCGCCGAGAAGGACATGAAGGTGCGGGTCCAGAACGATGAAAACTACCACGTCTATAACGATCAGACCATCATCGTCGACAATAACCGGACCGAGACTGTTACGAATGGCAACGAATCAGTTACGATAGAAGGGGCCAAGGGGGGCAATGGGAAACGCACTCACACGGTTTATGGCGACGAATCGCTCACCGTTCAGACCGGGAACCGTTCGATTACGGTAGACAAAGGCAATGACTCCCATACGGTCTCCCAGGGCAACCGCAGCGCCACCATCAGCATGGGCAACGATTCGCTGACCGTAAGTATGGGAAATCATTCCATCGATGTGAGTCTGGGCCAGAGCTCGATCACGGCCATGCAATCAATCACCCTCACCGTGGGCCCGAGCAGTATTAAGATTTCCCCCTCGGGAGTGACGATCAGCGCGCCGACGGTGAGCATCACCGGAGATGCTACGGTCTCAATATCTGGCGGCGCCGAGGTGAGTGTGAGTGCCGCTATCGTCTCGATTAATGGTTGATGGAATTTCTCTGGCGGGGCAGATCAGGGTACAATCGGTTTATCTTCCATGGAGTGATCGCAGAGCTGGTGGGTTCGAATCTTACGACAGGCGCAAAACATGGGCAATGATGATGTAGCGAAAACACCGGCATCGCCATTACAGCAGCTCTGCGACCGCGCGAAAGTGGGGGATGAAGCCAAGGCTCTGCTCACCGATCGGTCCGCGACCAAGCAGTTCATAGCCCTCCTGGTGGAGAAAGACTTATTTAAAGACGCACTTCGCCTGATGGCCTATCTGCTCCCCAAACGGGAGGCGATCGGGTGGGGTTGCCTGTGTTTGCGGCATGTCCTGGCGGCCGAGAAGGACAAACCCCTCCCGGATGTTCAGGTCGCCGCCGAACGATGGGTGGCTGCTCCCAATGATGAGAATCGCTGGGCGGCCAAGCAATTGGCGGATAAGGAAAAGCCCCAAACCGCCTCCGGCTTGCTGGCCAAGGCAGCATTCTACGCGGGTCCGAGTATTGTGCCCCCCAACGTGAAGCCCGTGCCGCCTCCCGACCAGTTGACCTCCGAATTCGTGGCCAATGCCATGTTCATTGCCGGCGTTGCCAAAGAACCAGAAAAGGCCAAGGAGAAGTATCAGGTGTTTATGCAGAAAGCCGCCGCCCTAATGGCGCGGATGGCGCAACCGTCCCAACAGTAAAGATTGATTTGGATAGGGATCGACTTTGTTCCCCGAAGGGGAACAATATCATTAGCCGTAGGTGAAACCTACGGGAAGGATTGCACAAGCCTGGTTCGGAACCGATGCTGCCGATGGAAGAACTGCGATTCAGACAGTAAGAAACCAGGCTGGGCGGCCGACCAGCGCTCGGTCTGTCAACAGGTCTATCCGATCCGCCCGCACGGCTCTTGACGGCCTTTCCGACGGCCAGTTGTCCAC
>JBEKLF010000168.1:0-18812 GCA_050010335.1 Terriglobia bacterium | reverse complement strand
TGGCGAGGTCCTCTTCCAGTCGGCTTGGCCGGGGTCAAAGGCCCAACATCCGACTCAATGAGACCAAGGCCGGCAAAGGGTAAAGACTTGGAAACCTTATCTCCGACGGGCTCCTAGGAGTGACCACCGCGCTGGGTCCGGTTAACGTCGAAGCGGGCAATGGAACTAACACCCTGACAGGATTCGTGGATTTCGGCTACGGAGCCATAGACTACCCGGTGTCCGGCAGTTTCACCGCCGGAGCGAACGGAGTCTTCACGGGCGCCTTCACCGGCCTCGATGCTGCGTCCGTCACCACGGCAGACGCCTTCACCCTTTATTTTGTGGACCCCACACGGGCCGTGGTAATAGAAACGGATAACACCCAGTTGACCTTGGGATATCTCGAACTTCAGCAATAATTGCGGGCTGGCGCAGACGCTAGGAATCAACTGTCCTCCACGCCGCTGAGCGCTGACGCACTGAGCTCGGTGGCCGCTCGCAGCCTCGGGATATCACCCGCCGTAAGCTCTCGGATGAATTCGAAAAGTGGAAGCCCGGCCCTCCTTCTAAATACGGGGGGATGTACTCAATACAGCCGACAGGAGCGCGCATCGGAACCGGATTTTTCCGAAAGAATCAAAAGGGTTTGCCTCAGGTAGGGCTATGGGGCCACGACACCAATGCCACTCAGGAACGGTGGAGTATTATCTGAGGAATCAAAGAGGACTCGCTGAGTTCCTGAAGATGTGCTGGAAGTAGATTCATGCCTGTTAGCGTGGACTTCTCGGACAAACGACGTGGAGGTGGGACCACGCCATCGGCGGAAGAGTGCGGCCTATTCTTTCTCCAGCGTGGCCTTGAGCGTTACGTCAGAGCCGGGGAGCACGGATAACTCCCGGCTCCACGCCTTATACCCATGCTGACTGACTGAAATGAGGTGCTTGCCCGGCGTGAGTTTCAAGGTGGCGGGGGCGCTCCCAACGAAGTTCCCATCAACCGATATGTCGGCCCCGTCCGGGATTGTGGATACAGCGACCGCACCTGGACCATCGTTAACTGCCGTGGTGGGGCGGGCATCGGGCGGCGGCTCGACGTGCGGCGCCTCAGGCTTGGCCGCGGCCTTCTGCTGCGATTGGCGCGCCAACTCTTCCTCGACCTGCTGAAAGAACTTGTCCGCCATTCGATCTCCCGCGCCGAATGAAGGACCGCCGTTATTGCCGACTTCCTTCTTCTGAACATTGATGATGAGCTTGCTCTTGCCATCCGCCTCTTGTTCTACCGACGCATTCGCATTGAAGCCCGCCGAAAGCGCTGACGCGCCGGTCTCGAATGCCACCATCAAATTCTTCTCGTCGACGAATGTTACGACATGGCGCTCTCGTGCAGTTCGCAAGGCGGCCTGGAACACTTCCTGCGGCGTGTTGTTGAACAATTTTTCCTTCGGTTTTGCAAACAGGCTGGTGCAAATGAAAAGCACTGCAAATATCACAAGTGCCGTGCGTTTCAGGGTTGCCCCATTGGTGTTCATGATCGTTCTCCTCTTCCCGGAAGATATCATGCAGTCTGTCAACCTTGACGTTCTACAATATCACCCGGTTACACACAATCAACGGCCTCTTGGCATGGAAGCTCTTTTAGTTTTTCCGTCTTCGAATCCGCTGCGCCAACCCGATATTCGTGGTACCAGCGCTTACCCTTTAGGGGATACAATGCAGGGCTTAAAGTGTAGGTTCTCCGTTTATGAAGCCACTGCGGGAGGGGACAAATGAGGCACTTTTCCAGGCGTCATTTCCTAAGCAACACGCTGGCCGCGGGAGCGTCGATCAGCGGGTTGTCGCTTGCGGGGAGCGAGCTAACCGCTCAGCCTGCCGACGCAAGCGCGGCCCGCGTCACGATTGACCCCGACCGATCAATTTCCGCTATCGACCGGAACCTCTTCGGGTCATTCATCGAGCACCTGGGGCGCGCAGTATACGAGGGGATCTACGAACCGGGTTCCAAGCTCGCGGACGCGAACGGCTTTCGGACGGACGTGCTCAAGGAAATCAAGGAATTGGGCGTTCCCATCATCCGCTATCCGGGAGGGAATTTTGTATCGTCGTACCATTGGCTTGACGCTGTCGGGCCCAAAGAAAAGCGGCCGCGCGTGCTGGACCTCGCCTGGAATGCTCTGGAGAGCAATCAATTCGGCGTCAACGAGTTCATGGCTTGGTGCCGGGCGGCGGGGACTGAGCCGCTGATGGGGACGAACTTCGGAACCGAGGAGCCGGAGATGACCGCCGCCCTGCTCGAATACTGCAATGTCGACAAGGGAACAAAGTGGAGCGATCTGCGGCGCGCCCATGGTTATGAGAAACCGCACAACGTGAAGTATTGGTGCTTGGGGAATGAGATGGACGGCCCTTGGCAGGTCGGGCACATTCCGGCCACGGAATACGGCATCAAGGCTCGTGACGCGGCACGCCAAATGCGGACCATCGATCCCACCGTGAAGTTAATCGCCTGCGGTTCCAGCAACACCTCCATGCCAACTTACCTCGATTGGGACCAGCAAGTGCTCGAACAGTGCTACGACGAAGTGGACGCGATCTCCCTTCATCGGTATTACGGGAATGACGAGGAAACTGGAGGCGACTCGAGCAAATACCTGGCCTTGAATTTGGCGATGGATCGGCAAATCAAAGAGATTGCCGCCGTTTGCGATCTGGTCCGCGGCCGCCAGCGGTCGGAAAAGAGCCTGTGGCTTTCGTTTGACGAATGGAACGTTTGGTATCGCGCCCGGGGACCGAAATTCGACGATGGCCACCGGCAGGAAGCACCGCACCTGCTGGAAGAGATTTACAATCTTGAAGACGCCCTGCTGGTGGGGGGGCTGATCAATACGCTGATTCGACGCTCGGACCGCGTGCGGGTGGCTTGCCTCGCGCAACTCGTCAACGTGATCGCCCCGATCATGACCAATGAAGACGGCCTCTTCCGGCAGACGATTTACTACCCATATGTCTGGGCCCTTCAATATGCCCGCGGAAAGGCGCTCGATCTGGTCCCCCAGTCGGACACATATGAAGTGACGGCCTTCACGCGTCGCGGGAATCGAGCGGGCGAAAAGATCACGGTGCCCTACCTCGATTTGGCAGGGACTATCGACGCACAAAGCAACAGCGTCAGCCTGTTCATCTTGAATCGTGACCTGGAGACGGCGCGCGATCTCACTGTCTCATGGCATGAAGTTGTTCCCCGGCGGGTGAATACGTGCCACGTTTTGACGGGGTCTGATCTTAAGGCCGTGAATGCATTCACAGACCCCAAGCGCGTGGCGCCTCAAAATCTAGAGGCTCCGGCAGCCGGCGCGGAAATGAAATTCCAGTTGCCGCCGCGTTCTTACACGCTGGTCAATATCGGCTTGTAGCAAGCACGGCGATAGTTACAATTCCAGGAGGTACATTTATGCGTTCACGCACGTTCGCAGTAGTCTTAATGTTGGTATTCATCGCCCCGGTATGGGCGGTCATGGCATTCGCGAGCCCGGAAAGCGACGATGCTTTCCTGGGCAGATGGGATATCACGGCGACGGGCTCCCAATCAGGAGGGCAGAGGTTCTGCTGGCTGGAGTTGACGCGGGACGGTGGAGTGCTCAAAGGCCGCTTCAATGCCGGCGGGGGCGCGGTGTTCGATCTGCCTAAGGTTACGATTGAAAATGGCGAACTGAGCTTCGGGTACCCAAACGGAAATCCGCCGGAGCAAACCCAGCAGGTCTGGAAAGCCACGCTCAAAAGCGCGCGCCTGCAAGGGACGACTCTCGTCAATGGCGAGACATTTTCGTGGAGCGGAGAGCGCGGGCCTGTTTGGCCTGCGACTCCGCCGAAAAGAAAGCCCGGCAAACCGGTCGACCTGTTCAATGGTAAGAAGGATGTTTCCGGCTGGCTTTCCCAGGACCCCAGCCGGCCGATGGGCTGGTTTGTTAAAGATGGCATCCTGATGAACGAAGGCAAGGAAGCCAACAACATTTATACCAAGCAAAAGTTCCAGGACTTCAAGCTCGACGTCGAGTTCAACGTCGATCCGCAGAGCAATAGCGGGGTCTATCTCCGTGGCCGCTACGAGATCCAGATTCTTGATGGCTATGACCGCCCGATGGATGTCCATAGCCAGGGGGCTCTCTACGGCTTCATCGTTCCATCCGCAAAGGCTGACAAGCCGGCCGGCGAGTGGCAGACCTATGAGATCACCCTGATCGCCAACCACGTGACGGTAATCCTGAACGGGACGAAGATCATCGACAACGGCGAGGTGCCGGGCATAACGGGTGGCGCACTCGACGCCAATGAAAAAGGGCTTGGTCCGATTTTGCTCCAGGGGGATCACGGCAAAGTCCAGTTTCGGAAAGTGCGCCTGACCCCGCTGATCTGAGGAGGAGTTCACCACGGAGGCACAGAGGTCACGGAGAATAGACGCAGAAAAGAAACGCGATTCGATAAACTAGTGATCCGTCATCTCCATTCGCACAAGCAGAAGTACTTCTCAGTGACCTCTGTGCCTCCGTGGTGAAGCTTCTCCCCAACGCGGCGGGATTTGGCGTCGCGAGAGCACACGTTTATACTGTCAGTCCTCGACCCGCAGCCCAGAAAGGACGGTTCAATGGTTTCGATTTCCCGGCGTAATCTTTTGGCTTCATTACTGGTTTTGCCCGCCGCCTTGCGTGGCGGCGACGAAGAAGGCACTCCTCTATTTAATGGTCATTCGCTTGAGGGCTGGAAAGCCGGAGAGCACAGCCACTCCTTCCGAGTTGAAGATGGAAATATCGTGGCTGCCGGACCCCGTGCGCACCTTTTCTACACCGGCCGCGGCGGGAACGCAAATTTCAAAAACTTCGATCTGAAGGCGGAGGTGCTGACGCGCCCGGGGGCGTGTTCCGGCATTCATTTTCACACGGAATTTCAATCGCACGGCCCGCTCAAAACCGGCTTCAAGGTGCAAATCAATAACGCCTATGCCGGCGAGGGTGATGATCGCGACCGCCGCAAGACCGGCTCGCTTTACGGCATTCGCGACATTTACAAGGCCATGGTGAATGACGATGAGTGGTTCGAGGTGCGCGCTCAAGTGCGCGATAAGCAAGCGCAGGTTTGGCTGAACGGCACGCAGATCGTGGATTACATCGAGCCTGACCCACCCCTGGTTGCTGTGGCGCCATCACTCCGCGGGGGCGCCATCGCGCTGGAATGCTGTGGCGACGTACCCAAGGTTTCTTTCCGCAATCTCGTGATAAAGCCCTTGCCCGATGACCTGCGGACACCTCCGGACCAATTGCCGCGGGTGGATGACGTGTACCGCCAGTTGCTGCAAATGAACCAGGACGGATATCCCGTGGTGGATTACCACACTCACCTGAAGGGTGGACTGACGCTCGAGCAAGCGCTGGCCAACGCGCGGCGCCTCGGGATCATGTACGGAATCGCCGTCAACGGCGGCCTGAAATTTCCCATCACCACTGACGCCGGGGTGCTCGATTTTCTGGCCAGTATGAAAGGCACACCCGCTTTTATAGGATTACAGGGGGAAGGCCGCGAGTGGGTAACGCTGTTTTCCCGGGAGGCCATTGCCAAGTTTGATTACATCTTTACCGATTGCATGACCTTCTCCGATGACCAAGGCGTGCGCAGGCGGATGTGGATTCCCGAAGAGGTGGGCGAGATTCGCGACCCCGAGCAGTTCATGGAAATGTTCGTGAGCCGCATCCTTGGCATCCTCAATCACGAACCCATCGACATCCACGCCAATCCCACATTCCTGCCGGATGTGATCGCGAAGGACTACGATCGCCTGTGGACACCGGAAAGGATGCAGAAGGTCATCGATGCCGCCAAAGCCAACGACGTGGCGATTGAGATCAACAACCGCTACCGGATTCCCAGCGCCGCGTTCATCCAGCGCGCAAAGAGTGCAGGGGTGAAATTCTCCTTTGGCACAAATAATGGCGACCCCAACTTGGGGCGCATGGAGTACGCTTTAGAAATGGTCAAGCAGTGCGGATTGACCTGGCAGGACATCTTCATGCCGAAGCCGGACGGCAAGAAAGCGGCGCAGAGGAAAGGCAGCTAACAGCTGACAGCTAACAGCTGACAGCTCACAGCCAACAGCTGACAGCCGACAGGCAACAGCAGGGCCGCTGGTTTTGCTGTTCGCTCTTCGCTGTAAGCTGTGAGCCATATGAGCCGCACAAAGGAAGCCCGCGGGAGGCGGCTGGCCGCACGCAGCTCACGCCTCAACGTCGACAGCGAACCGGAGGGCCGTTTTTACTGTGAGCTGTGGACTGTTAGCTGTGAGCTGTTAGCAGCTAGCTGTCTCCGGTATGATAATGCGATGAGCCTATTTCGCTCGAAGTCGAAGAAACTTAGCGCCGCGAAGAAGCTGGAAGGCGCGGTGCAATTCCCCGGGGATAAATCCATTTCCCATCGTTATGCGATGCTCGCGGCCATTGCCTCGGGGGAGAGTGAAATCCATTTCTTTTCCTCGAGTGCCGATTGCCAATCCACGCTCAACTGCCTGAAGTCACTGGGCGTCAAAATCGAGCGCAAAGATAACGTCGTGAAGATCGCGGGGGTTGGCCTGGATGGTCTGCGCACGCCTTCGGCGCCGCTCGACGCGGGGAATTCCGGCTCAACCGTCCGCATGCTTTCCGGGATACTTGCCGGGCAGCCGTTTCGCTCCGTGTTGGTGGGAGACGCATCGCTCTCGCGCCGCCCCATGAAGCGCGTGGCCGACCCGCTCACGCTGATGGGCGCGCGGATCAAGACGGCGGACAAAGGCTGCACGCCAATCGAGATTGAAGGCGGCCACTTAACGCCCATTCGCTATGAAATGCCGGTGGCGAGTGCGCAGGTGAAATCCGCCATTTTACTTGCGGGCCTGTTTGCCGAAGGCGAAACCGAGGTGGTGGAGAAACTTCCCACGCGCGACCACACGGAAATCGCCCTGGAGTTGATGGGAGCGGACATCGGCCGCCACCAGCGCACGATCGCCGTGCGCGGCCGCGCGCGCCTGGAAGGGAAGAAGCTCTACGTTCCTGGCGACATTTCTTCCGCGGCGTTTTTCATTGTGGCCGGGCTCATAGTGCCGAATTCCAACCTGATGCTACACAACGTGGGCCTGAACCCCACGCGTACAGCGCTGCTCGACCTGCTCGTCCCCATGGGGGGGCGCGCCAAGGTGGTGAACCTCGAAATCCTCAATGGGGAACTGCTGGGCGACCTGCATGTCGATTCCAGCCAACTCGCGGGCGGTGAGATTCCGGTAGAACTCGTGCCAGGTTTGATCGACGAACTGCCGGTGCTTTCCGTCATGGGCACGCAAACCGAGAAGGGGTTAACGTTTCGGGGTGCTGCGGAACTGCGCGTGAAGGAGAGCGACCGCCTGGCGGCCGTGGCGGAAAACCTGCGCCGCATGGGGGCTGAGGTGGAGGAGTCTCCCGACGGCCTGCGCGTGGCCGGCCGCCAAAAACTGCGCGGCGCCGAAATCGATCCGCACGCCGACCACCGCATTGCCATGGCCTTCGCCATCGCCGCCCTGGTGGCGGAAGGCACCACCGTCATCAAGGACAGTTCCTGCGTCGATATTTCCTTTCCGGATTTCTTCGAGACACTTCAACGCGTGGCGGGGTGATCCCGAATTCGGAACTCCCGTAGGGGGTCATATTAGCCACTGCCGTAACTCAAGTCCGCATGCATTCATGAATTATAGAAGGTAGGCTGGACCTATGACGCTAGAAGCCATCAAACAAGCGATACCCGAGCTTCCTGAAGGTGAGAAGACCTCGCTCGCTGCTTGGCTCAACGAACTGGACGCCAAGGCTTGGGACAAGCAAATCGAGGAAGGTTTTTCCGAAGGCGGAGCCGGCTTGAATCTGCTTGAGGCCTTGGACGCTGAGATCAAAGCGGGAAAATCCGTCCCCCTTGAAGAGTTCCTCGTCCTCAGAAATCTGAAATAGACCTCACCAGTTCTCCAATTTTCACCAGACCGTCGGGCCGCGAGCCGCTGTTGGCACTGTGCACGTGGACAACGGGCCTGTACGGATGTTTCGGGTGGTTCGAGGAGGTTTGGGCTTTGCCAGGGTGCTCGTCAGGGTCCGGGGCCTCAGGCGGCTCGGCGGGATGTCGGCCGGCGCGCTGGATGCGGATGGCGCCGTACTCGGTATTGATGCGGATCATGGGCCCGCCTTTGCCGAAGCTCCCGGAAATGGAAGGTATTTCGCCCTCCTTCACCACCTTCAGACCCGGCCCGGAAAAATCGCACTCCACTTCGCCGTGACGCGAGCCGGCTTCGATTTGAAAGCTCGACCCCTGGGGGAGGGTCAGTTCCACGGCGCCATTTTTCGATTCCACCTGGATATCGTGGGTGGGCAGCGTGGAGGTTTGCAGTGTGATTTGGCCGTCGCTGTCGGTGATGCGCAAGGTGTGTTTGAAATTGTTGACGGTGATGTCCTTCTGGCGGGTCGTCACCTCAAGGGGGCCATCGATGCCATTCACTTCCATGGAACCAACTTCCATGTTTAGGCTCCCGGAGAGCTTTTGCGCGGTCATGTTCGTTCGTAAAGAATCGTAGCGCAAAGTATTGGCCACATTGCGAAATTGGATGGCGCCGCTGAATTCGCCGTGCACGGTGACGGTGTCGGAGACGTCGGCAATCTCAATATCGTCGCCGCGACCGTCGAGTTCCACGCTGCCTTTCACTCCGCGAACTTCCGTGGAGTTGCCGGATTTGTGGATCTTCACCAGGCCCTGGACATTGGTGGCGCGCACATCACCCTTCTGGGTGGAGAGCGTCTGGGTGCCGTTCAAATCGTCCACCTGGATATCACCACGCTCCGAACTGACCTGGCTGCTGGTGGCTTTGGGGACACGCAGGCTCAGGTCGAGCGAGATGCGGCGGCCATCGTCAGCCAAAGACCTTCGATTCGAGCGCAGCAGGTAGTGCCCGGCTTCGTCCACGAGTTCGAGTTTCAGAGCGTCCGACATCTTCTTGGCCGCGCCCTCGTCTTCGGCGCGGATGGTTTTTTTCGCCATCACGTCGATGCTGGATTGGTCAGCGCCGCGGATATCCACGCTGCCACGTTGGTCGTCCAACACCAGTTGCGGCTCGCCCTTGGCGGGCTGGGAAAGGGTCTGGTCGTAAGTATAGGTGTTCGAAAAGAGGGTGGAAATGTCATCGTCGTCCACGTGCCATCCCCATTGTTGCCAGGGGTGCAGGACGACCTTGGAGATGAGCGTGCCCAGCACGAGAATCAGGACCAGCATCACCACCTCACTGCCGGAAAAAAGTGGGGGTGGGGTGGTTTCAGGATGGGCCTGCGCTTGTACGTAATCGATGAGCTTCGACAGTCCCCAGAAGATGATGAGGATGGGCCAGTACTTGGCGATCAGTTGCCAGGGGTGAAGGGAGGGATTGAAATTCTGCAAGAGAAAAATGACGCCCACGCCGATCAGGGTCAGCGCCCAGAATATTGATCCACGACGATAAGTGTAGACGCTCATGTTTGCCTCCCGAGAGCAGTGACCAGTGACAAGTGGCACGTGAGCCGGTCACCCGCCACTGATCTTCACGGCCGCACGCCCGAAGAACTGGTCTGTGCTGCCTCCGGTCCCTCCTCCGGTTTGGTGCCTAATGCCTTCTGCTTACTTTCTACCTCTTACTGCCTACTACGTTCTTAGACCCTGGGCCCCTCAGGAGGACGGGGTGGCCGGGTTACGTCGATCAACTTTAGGATCCCAATTACGACCAGCAGTGCCGGCCAGGTCTTGCTGATTCCCCAACCGGGTACGAGTTGATCCAACAGAAACATGATTCCCAGCACGATGAGGAGAACGGGAAACATGAGTCCGCCTCGAAAGTAGACCGGTGATGGTGGTGTCGCTCCCATAATTTCTTTCCTATGCTTGCGGGTCGTACGCCGCGAGCGGCGTTAGGTCCCTTGCTTTATACGCTGAAGTTCCGACTCCAGTTCCTGCATTTTGCGTTGGTGCTCCAATTCATCCATATGGAGCTTCTCGTGGACCTCTAATTCCTTGTCGCGAATCCCAGCGAGCTGGGTGATGGCAACGATCACCACGACCATGGCGAACACAGCTAAAGGAACAAGAAATGGTGACATAAGCAATAACCTCCCGATCCGC
Organism: Terriglobia bacterium; assembly: GCA_050010335.1. Classification (GTDB taxonomy): domain Bacteria; phylum Acidobacteriota; class Terriglobia; order UBA7540; family UBA7540; genus Bog-366. Next base: position 8,661 of record JBEKLF010000168.1, on the reverse strand, counting down.
CGCAGCGGCCACACTCGTCGCGTGGATTATCTGGTGGAAGAACGTCCTTTAGCTTTTTCCATCTCGATGTCGAGCGCCTTCATTTTGGCCTGGTGCTCCGTTTCTCGAGAGTGGAGGTCCTGGTGGTACTGTAGTTCCTTCTCGCGTGTCTTGCGGAAGGCGATTATGGCCACTGTGCCCAGGACGATCACGACGATTGAAATAAGCAATAGAACCAATAGATGGGCTGGGGACAAGAAGTGTTCCATCTCAAACCTCCGTCTGCTTCTAATTTCCTATCCCATTAGGACCGTGTTCACGTCGTTCAGGCGGCCAAGCCCGAAGAAGCTCGCGCCTTGGTTTTTTCCAGCTCGATTTCAAGCTCCTTCATCTTGTGGAGGTGTTGCATTTCTCTGGTGCGCAATTCTTCGTGGCTGCGTAATTCCCTCTCGCGAAATTTGAACCAACTGCCGACGGCCACCACGGCAATAATCATCACCCACATTCCGTTGCCACTCAGGATCGTCACAAGATCGCGCATCGTTCCCTCCTCATCCCATTCCGCCTCGACATGGGAGGTGCTAGGCATTTTTCTGCTTGGCTTTTTCCAGCTCGATTTCGAGCGCCTTCATTTTGGCCTGGTGTTCCATTTCCCGGATGCGCAAGTCCTGGTGGTATTGCAGTTCTTTGTCGCGCGCCTTAAACCAATGGACGATGCCGACAATGGCCACGATCATAGCCGTGCCGAAAATCGTTCCCACAATCGGAATCAACATCGGATTGATATCCATATTCATAAGTCTCCTCGGACTGCTGCAATCAGGTGGCGCCGGGCGTGGATTTCAGCCATTACTTTGCGGCGCGCGTTTTCTCCAGCTCAATCTTGGCTTTCTCGATATCCATCTCTTTCAACTTGCGCTCGTGTTCCATCTCCTGCATGCGGAGACGTTGATGCGCCTCCAACTCTTTCTCGCGCATCTTTTTCATAGAACCGATGGCCACGATGATGACCACCATCACAAAGGCTCCCAGGGGAACGACAAAAGGACTAAAGACCATGTCTTCCTCCAGATGGTTCAAGCTTCACGAATACACTGACGGTGACATTACTGCGGGTTGCGGGGGCTTTGAGGTCGGTTGGCAACATCAGGATCCGTCATTGCTGCCGCTTTTCCTGGGTTTGATCCCTTTACTAACCAAATAACTCCGAGCGCCACCAGCACCACAGGGAACAGGTGGGTAAGCAGGGTGAGGGAGCCCCCCAATAACCCCAACACCATTCCCACCAAACCACCCACCACCCCGATCACGATGCCCACGGCCGCGCCGATCAACCCAATGATGATGCCAAATGCTGCCATGTTTGCTCTTCTCCGTAGTTCCGGCTAGTGCAGGTGGCGTTTGGCTGCATGATTTTTCCCTAGCCCCTGACACCTGGCACCTGACACCTTCCTTACAGCCCCTTCCCGGGAATATTGCTCGGTCCGTCCCCGGGCATTTCCGGCGGGGGCGGGCTGACCGGAGATTGGGGTTTGGGCCCCGCCATTCGACGCTGCAACACCAGGAAACCGGCCACAATCAGGAGGATGGGCCAGAATTTGCTGATCTGACTGAACACCGGCACGTCCAGGTTGTCCAGCAGGAAGAGAACTCCCAGCCCGATCAGTAACGCCGCCCCGATCGGAGCATTCACTTTCACCTCAGTTAGTCCAAACCACTCCGGCACAGGCTTGCCCATACACTTCGCCTTGGCGGTCTGGAAGGAGTCAATGACCATATAAAAGTAGAACGCCGCCGCGCCAAGCCCGAAGATCGTGTCCAAGGGGCCGTGGACACGGTCACCCAGCGCGATGAGGGAACCAAAGATCAAGACCTGCATGATGGCCTTAGTGATCTGGCCGTTGTAAATAGCCCCCACGCCGGGGATAAATCCCAACCCCAGGGCCAAACCGGGACTCGGCCCGCCCCCGACTCCCCCCCAAGGGGGAAGAGGACTTTGTAAGCGGGCGGTCAGGCAACTCTCGCAGTAAACCATTCCGCTAACGTCGCGTTTGCAGTCTTTGCAGAGTGCGCGCCCGCACTGTCCGCAATAAACGTTGGCGTCATTGAGTGGGTGATTGGCACATTTCATGGGATTGGTCTCCTTCTCGCCCCGGTAAATCCGGTCCGGTTCCCTTCAGTTGGAAAAGCCTGTTCGTTCTTGGTGGCCACCTCGATCCACGTCCCCCCGTTGGAGGCCATGGTTTGGTCTACAGGCGCGCCCTGCGAGGAACCGCCCGCGGGCGCCGCAGGTTTGGGAGTTACTTCCTCCTGACCATGCGACTGGCCGCGCAATTGCCGGAAGCGCGACTCAATCTCGTACACCACGCGCAGGTCGTAATAGAACTTTTCAGCGTGCGCGTACATCAGGTGTCCCTGGCGGTTGGCCCGGTCAACCCAGGTACGGGGATTTAGATCTTCAAATCGCAATCTTCTCAAGTTCAGCCCGGCGGCGTTCACGAGAATCGAAAAAGTGAACACCGTCATGGCGATGGGGTATGCCACCCGGGGTTGCAGCACTGGGCGGAGGTACGCGGAGATCCGCTCTCCCCAAGTGGGCTTGCGCTCACCGATGGTGGCCTGCAGGATTTTGGAAACAAGCCAGGGCTTGGGTTCCACATCTTCCGCCGCCCGGCACATCTCCAGCACGTGGCGAACGTCCCCCATCAACTCGCGGCATTCCGCGCATCCATTTAAATGCGCTTCCACCGAGGCTCGAAGGGAGGGTTCCAGAAGCCCTTCCAGGTAATCGCTCGCGAGATTTTCAATCTCCAGGTGTGTCATGGCTCGCTTCCCGCCTCTGCGGGGCCTCTCAATCCTTCCATACGCTTTAAGACCCGCGCAAGTTCCAATCGACCCCGATTTATTCGTGACTTAACCGTACCCTGGGGGACCCCCAGCACCTGGGCGATTTCCATGTAGTCCAGATCGTGCAGGTCCCGCAGCACCACCGCCTCCCGTAGGTCCGGCGAAAGCCGGTCCAACGCCCGCTGGAGTTGCTCCTTTCGCTCTCGGGCTTCCACTTGGCCATGGGGGCTGGCCCCCGGGCTGGGCTTTTCCTCGAACGTCTCCAAGTCTTCTTCGATGGATCCTGTCACTCGATCCTTTTTGGTGCGCCGGTAGTGGTCCACTAAGTGATTGCGTGCCACACGATGCAACCAGGTCGAAAACGAACCCTGCGCAGCGTCAAAGCTCCCCAGGGTTTGAAAAATCTTAATGAAAACCTCTTGTGTCAGATCTTCCGCTTCCTCCGCCCGGCCTGTAAAGCGGTAGCAAAAATTATAGATTTTTCGGGTGTAGACCCTGAGCAGGCCTTCCCAGGCGGAGTTTTCGCCGGCGAGGCACCGTCGAAGCAGATCCAAATCTTGTTCCACTACGCCTCACCTCAACCGCTGGAAGGCCTTGCTGCCACTGAGCGATTCCCCGGCAGCAAAGCACAAAAAGATTCGGCGGCATTGTAACAGAAGGAAGCCCGGCAAGGGATGGTTTGGTTTCATCCCGGGCAAGTTTGCGCCAGCTCGGCAGGACATAAAGTCGCAGTGGATTTGCCCCAGCCTTTTCGGTATAGTTTAAACACCACAGGGTGTCCGTTCCATTTGGGGTTGGGGGAAATCAGCTTGCGAACACGGCTGCTTCTTACGTTTGGTATCTTCGCTTCCGTTATCTGGTTCTTCAACAGCGTCAAAACCGCGTCGGTGACTCCGCCACAAACGCCCGTAAAGAAGGTAGATTTCAACCGCGACATTCGTCCCATCTTGTCAGACACCTGCTTTAAATGTCACGGGCCGGATGAAAACCAGCGCATGGCGAACCTGCGTCTGGACGACACGGAAGGCTTGTTTGTTGACCGTGGCGGCTATCGCATCATCGTTCCCGGCAACGCCGCCCCGAGTAAGCTCTACCAGAAGATCAGCTCCACGGATGACTCCTTCCGCATGCCGCCGACTTATTCCGGCCGGTCGCTCACGGCAAAACAAATTGAGCTGATCAAGGAGTGGATTGACCAGGGAGCAAAGTCGGATATGCTCTGGTCCTTTGTCCCTCCCAAACGTCCTACGGTGCCGGAGGTAAAGGACAAGGCGTGGCTGCGGAATTCCATCGATAATTTTGTTCTGGCGCGCCTCGAGGCGGAAGGCCTAAAGCCTTCTCCCGAAGCGGATAAAGCCACGCTTCTGCGAAGGGTCTATTTCGACCTCACAGGATTGCCTCCGACCCCCGCGGAAATTGACTCGTTTCTCGCCGACACTTCCCCCGACGCCTATGAGAAGCGCGTAGACCAGCTCTTGGCCTCTCCCCATTACGGCGAGCGTATGGCCATGCCTTGGCTCGATATGGCTCGGTACTCGGATACGCACGGCTATCACATTGACTCTTTGCGCGACATGTGGGCGTGGCGCGATTGGGTGATCAGAGCGTTCAACCAGAACATGCCCTACGATGAGTTCATCATCGAGCAAGTCGCGGGTGACCTGATTCCCGACGCCACCCAGGACCAGAAGATCGCTTCCGGCTTCAACCGCAACCACATGATCACTCTCGAGGGAGGCGCCATTCCTGAGGAGTATCACGTGGAGTACGTGGTCGATCGCGTCAGCACCACGTCCACCGCCTTCCTGGGCCTCACCATGGGGTGCGCGCGCTGCCACGATCACAAATTCGACCCCATCACGCAAAAAGATTTCTATCGCTTCTTCGCTTTCTTCAACACGGTTCCGGAGCGCGGCCTGGATGGCTTCACGGGCAACGCCGTGCCGGTTCTGCCCATGCCTTCGCACGAGCAGCAACAGCAGCTTGATTCAATCAAAGCGCAGATTGCCAGGACCCTTGCGGCCCTGCCGGAAAGGGAAATCCTGGCACAGCGGAACGATTGGCAGAAGTCGGCGCTCGCTTCCCTCCCCGAGCCCACCCGCGAGGGCTTGGCGGCTTACTATCCCCTCGACGGGGACCTGACCGATGCTTCGGGGTTCCACCATGATGGGAAGGCGGCGCGTGGCGAAGTAGTTTATGAGGAGGCAGCCGTTGCCAGGGGGGCGGATTTCAGCTCCGAAACGCAGGTGGCTTTCGGCAACAACGGAGATTTAGAGCGCGGCAAGCCGTTCACGCTCGGCTTGTGGGCAAGGCCCGGCGGTGTTATGGCGACCAATATCCTGCAAAAACGCGATGCCGGAGAGCATTGGCATGGATGGGAGCTGGCTGACGACAAGCCGGTGTTCGATGGGCGCCAGACGCGCGCTGCGCACATCGTCGTGCGCATGGCCAACCGCTGGCCGGATGACGCGATCGAAGTCCAAACCAAAGACCTGCAACAAATCGACTCACTACGCCACCTGGTGATTGAATACGACGGCTCGGGGAAAGCCGCAGGCGTTAGATTCTACGTGGATGGCAAGGGGGTCGGAACCGCCATCCTCAAGGACCATCTGAGCGGCGACTTTCGCACCGCAGCGCTGCTTGAAGCCGGCGACCAGAGCCTGGGAACGCCGTTCGAGGGCCGCATGGACGACCTTCGAGTCTACAATCGCAGGCTAAGCGATTCCGAAGTGGAGGACCTTGCCATTCGCCTGCCAGCGCGTTCGCTGCTAATGGCGCTCGGCGGTCGCCCGGCGCAGGAGATTGCCGCACTTCAGCCCGAGAAGCCGCCGGAGGAAGTCCAAATCGGGATGGAGGACAAAGCCGAAACCAAGGAAGATAAGGAAAAGATCCTGGAAAAAGATCGTCAGACTAGGCTGACCGAGTATTTCCTCAAATACGGCTCGCCGGAGAAGGAACGCCAACTTTACGCGCAACTGAAAGATCAGCGAAAGGAAAAGGACAAGCTGGAAGACGCCATCCCCTCGGTCATGATCATGGCCGAGATGAAAAAACCTCGCGAGACTTTTGTGCTGGGCCGCGGCCAGTACGACAACCCCAAGGACAAAGTCACGGCAAACGTGCCCGCATTTCTGCCGCCTATGGCGCCGGGCTTACCCATGAATCTGCTCGGCCTCGCCAAATGGATCGTGAATCCTGGCAATCCGCTTACGGCGCGTGTGGCGGTGAATCATTTCTGGCAGGAATACTTCGGCACCGGGATTGTCAAAACATCGGAAGACTTCGGATCACAGGGTGAGGTGCCCAGCAATCCCCTCCTGCTTGATTGGCTGGCCACGGAATTCGTGCGCACAGGATGGGACGTCAAGCCCCTGCAGCGGCTTATCGTAACCTCGGCCACTTACCGGCAGTCCTCGCGGGTGACGCCGGAGCTTGCCGAGCGCGATCCGGAGAATCGCCTGCTGGCGCGAGGCCCGCGGTTCCGCCTGCCGGCGGAGTTGATCCGCGACAACGCTCTCGCCGCCAGCGGCCTGCTCGACAATCGCATCGGCGGACCCAGCGTTTACCCCTATCAGCCCAAGGGCCTGTGGGAAGAGATGGCCTTCGGCTCGGGATTCACCGGGCAGACCTACACGGAATCGACCGGCAGGGACCTCTACCGGCGCAGCATGTACACCATTTGGAAGCGCACGGTGCCGCCCGCGGCGCTGGTCACCTTCGACGCGCCGGACCGGGAAAAGTGCACGGCGCGCCGCTCCGTAACCAACACCCCGCTCCAGGCGCTGGTGCTTTTGAACGATCCGACTTATGTTGAAGCTGCGCGCTTTCTCGCCGCCCGTATGTTGACCCAAGGCGGGAAAACGGCAACGGGGCGAATCGACTACGCCTTCCGCCTGACCACAGGGCGCATTCCCGATCCCCAAGAACGTGCCGTGCTGGTGGAGGCAGCGCAGGAAGCGCTGGCCGATTACCGCCAGCACAATAGTGAGGCAACGGCATTGCTCAACGTGGGTGCCTCCAAGAGCGATCCCAAGCTCGACCCAAAAGAACTTGCGGCATGGACAATCGTGGCCAGCATCATCTTGAATCTCGATGAGACGATTACGAAAGAGTGACTCATGATGGACCCCAAAAGAACTACCGCAAAAGACCTGGCGCTTTCCATGACTCGGCGCCATTTCTTCCGGCGCAGCACGGCAGGTATTGCCCTTGGCATCCCGGCCCTTGCGTCGCTGTTGGCGCGTGATGGTTTTGCCTCGGCTGAGGGAATTGACCCCAAGACGGGAGGACAACTGGGCTTTCCCAATTTTGCGCCCAAGGCCAAGCGGGTGATCTTCCTGCACCAGTCCGGCGCGCCGTCCCAAATCGACCTGTTTGATCACAAGTCGAACCTCGCCAAAATGAAGGGCACCGACCTGCCGGATTCCATCCGCATGGGGCAGCGCATCACCGGCATGACTTCCGGCCAGTCGACCCTGCCCGTGGCGCCTTCCATCTTCACCTTTGCCCCCGCGGGGGGCTCCGGCACGCACTTGAGCGAACTGCTCCCCCACCACGCGAAGATTGTGGATGATGTGGCCCTGATCCGGACGGTCTATACTGATGCTATTAATCACGATCCGGCAATTACCTTTATTCAGACGGGCTTCCAGCAGCCGGGCCGCCCCAGCATGGGAGCGTGGGTCAGCTATGGTTTGGGGAGCGAAAACCGGAACCTGCCGGCCTTTGTGGTCATGATTTCCCAGGCCAACGCCCTGAATCCTGATCAGCCGCTGTTTTCGCGCTTGTGGGGCAATGGTTTCCTGCCTTCCAAATACCAGGGCGTGAAGTTCCATGCCGGGGGTGACCCCGTGCTCTATCTCTCAAACCCGCCTGGAATCAGCCCCACCACGCGGCGGCGCATGCTCGATGGTATTGCCAAATTGAATCGGTTGCTCGCGGAAAAGTATGGCGACCCCGAGATTGAGACCCGCGTGTCGCAATATGAAATGGCGTACCGCATGCAAACCTCGGTGCCCGAACTGATGGACCTCGCGAAGGAGCCGGCTTCCACTTTCGAATTGTATGGGCCGGACTCGCGCAAGCCCGGAACCTACGCTGCCAATTGCCTGCTGGCGCGGCGCCTCGCCGAGCGTGGAGTGCGCTTTGTCCAGCTTTACCATCGCGGTTGGGATCAGCACAACGACCTGCCGCGCGACATCGCCCTTCAGTGCAGGGGCGTGGACCAGGCTTCCGCCGCGCTCGTCATCGACCTGAAGCAGCGCGGCATGCTCGACGACACCCTGGTGATCTGGGGCGGCGAGTTCGGCCGCACCGTCTATTGCCAGGGCAAGCTCACCGATACCAACTACGGCCGCGACCACCATCCGCGCTGCTTCACCATGTGGATGGCGGGCGGCGGCATCAAACCCGGAATCACGCTCGGCAAGACCGATGACTTCTGCTACAACATCCTCGAAGACCCCGTCCACATCCACGACGTGCAGGCCACCATCCTGCATTGCCTGGGCGTCGACCACACCAAGCTCACGTATAAGTTCCAAGGACGCTATTTCCGCCTCACCGACGTCGCCGGCAATGTGGTGGATAAGGTGCTGGTGTAAACCGGAAGAAAGCAGTAGACAGTAGACGGCAAACGGTAGGCAGGGACTGGCCAGGAGTTTCGGAGACGACAATTGGACCGCTGCAAGTGAAGTCAATAAGCAAGCCATGTCCGACGCTTCCGCCGGAGTTCTCCTGATCCCTTCCTATTTTCGCATTCCCAAGAAGGCCTTGCTGTTGTTGCGTTCTTATGGTATCTATACCATAAGATGAAGGACGAAGCTAAAGGTC
>JBEKLF010000167.1:0-19087 GCA_050010335.1 Terriglobia bacterium | reverse complement strand
AAACCTCATGCCCATCACTATACCGTAGGCCTTCCCTCGACACCAAACACATCACGCCAAGGGTGCAACCAATTCGTCAGCAGCACAGAGCGTTCGCTACATGTACCTCCCTTGACGCTTACTGTACTCCAGACGCTCATTGAATTTCTTCTCGTCGCGCGACAAAGAAGATGCGGTCGGTGAGGCGCAGGCGGTGGACGTTTGACACGCCCGCAGATTACCACTCCACCCCATGCCTTCAAGAACCCACGGGAAACGCAATCATTGCGGCCACAATCGACGGGAGGTTCGTCATCAAGGGAAGAGCCCACGGACAGAAAGGCACTGTCCGTGGCTACCCGCTACCTCTTGCAAATGTGCAGTGTGATTCATCTTTCTTTTCCTCGAGTGAAACAATAAGTGGCCGCGGCTCCGGCAAGGCTGGAGATCACGGGCAGCCAAACATTGAAAGCACGCGACAAACCCTCTACTGCATCCACCTTATCCTTTAGCAAGGAAATATGCGGTGACACCGTAATGAAGGAAGAAGCTGACGCCAAGTGTGACAATCAACGCAATAGCTAGCAACCTTGCGGTTTGAGCTCTGTGCCTGACCTCAAAAGGGACATCCGCAAGAGGCCCGACGTGGCCTCCCTCAATGGGTTCTCCTCCAGTCGTCACCTCATCTAAACGCCCCGATTGTTCATCCTTGATGACTCCCTCGTTGCTCATAGGGCTCAGCTTGAAGATGCGTGTAGCGTTGGAATTACGATGACTCGCTCCTCTCCCGTCTTGGGATTCCTTACGACCAATTCCGTATACCCCTGCTCGGCCTGGGTTTGCAACGCGTGATTTACTTGCAGGGAGTCCCTCACCGCCTCTGCCATGGACGAGAATCGGCCCTGCTCCTTAATGCGCCGCAGACTTTGCAGACTTCGATCATCGAACGAGAATACCACTCGCTGCGCCCTTGCCATAGTGTCTCCCTCCTCTCGGTTAATGTCCAGACATCACATGTGGACATCAAAAGAATCACATGGGACATCTAATTTGTCAACACTTTTCTATCGAATTTGATATCTATTTCGCCGCATAAGGCTATCATAATGAAAACAAGGATGTTGAACGATTGCACTCGCGATAATGGACATCGATAGTGGCGCTTCCCTTTCGGTCAGGACGATTTGGCGATGACCTTCAGCGTGTAATACGCCAAAGGGATTCAAAAGCAAGCGTAGCGCGTCTCGCCCGCTGTGGCGGGAGCGTCCCGCTCCCGCCAAAAAATGCGCGGGCAGGATGCCCACGCCCCAGCGGGCGGGACGCCCGCGCTACGTCGCGTGTTCGCGTGGGGGCCAGCGGCGCTGGCCCATGGCCGAACGCCGTTCGGCCCTACAAGTAACCCCGTGCCCGTGTCCCGTGTCCCGAATCCCGTGTCCCGTTTCGGCACCTGACACCTTCCCTTTCCCCTTGCATCGCAGTTTATTAAGTTGTTTAATCCCAACATCTTTTCGCCAACCGAGGAACCTTGGAAGGCAGTAGGAAAGGATGACGACAATGAACGGAGCGACATCGAGCAAGAAAGCTGATCTCGCCGGCCCGGGGATTGGTGACTACGGCGAATTGGAGAAGATTCTCCCGTCAGACTATCGCTCCTTATTGAGCGAAAAAGAGACCCAGCAGGCGATTTTCCAGGTAAAGCGGTACATCGAAGATCATCTCTGTAAGGAACTCAACTTGATGATGGTTGAGGTGCCGCTGATCGTCGACGTGGAAAGCGGCGTGAACGACATGCTGGACCGCGACGGCTCGCGCACGCCGGTCGGATTCCACATTTCCAACGATTACGACAAGCACCCCATCGATGCTCAAGTAGTGCAGGCGGCGACGAAGTGGAAGAGAGTCGCGCTGCGACAGTTCCATTGCCAGGTGGGCGAGGGCATCTGCACGGACATGCGGGCCGTGCGCAAGGACTATTTCCTGGACCACGACCACAGCGCCTACGTCGACCAGTGGGACTGGGAGCGGGCCGTGACCGCCGAGCAGCGCAACCTGTCCTTTTTGAAGGGAATCGTCGGCGGGATCTGGAGAGTGCTGGTGGGCGCGGAACGCTTTGCGCAAGAAATGTTCCCGCAATTGTGCGACGTGCGATATCCCAATCTGCCGGAGAAGTTGACCTTCCTGCATGCCGAAGAAATCCTCGACATGTACCCCGACCTGCCGCGCAAGCAGCGGGAGACGAGGGTGCTCCAGGAGTATCCGGCCATCTTCATCATCGGGATTGGCTGGCCGTTGAAAGACGGTTATCCGCACGAGAATCGCGCCGCGGATTACGACGATTGGGTTACGGATACGAGCGCCGAAACCGGCAAGCCCACCCACGGCTTGAATGGCGATATTCTTGTCTGGAACCACGTGACCCAGCGGCGGCATGAACTGACTTCGATGGGCGTCCGCGTGACGGCTGAAACCCTGAAAGTGCAGCTCGCAATGGTCCATCAGCTCGATTTCATGAAGCTGCCGTACCACCAGGGGATCTTGAACAATACCATTCCGCTGTCGATTGGCGGCGGGATCGGCCAATCACGCACGCTGATGTTATTGCTGAGAAAGGCGCACCTGGGAGAGGTCAGCGTAACGGTATGGCCCAGAATCCTGAAGGAGATTTGTGCGAAGAAGAACATTTTCGTGCTGGAATAGCGGTGTAACCATGAACACCACATCTTTCTTTAGCCGACTCTGCCATTCTGCAATTCCCAGGCGCGCCGACGTCACTCTGGTGGTGGTCGCGCTGGCTTGGAGCAGCCTCTCCTTCTGCGGCGAGATTCATAACGCGGCTGGGCTTGGCGACTTGGCAAAGGTCCGGGCGCTGCTCAAAAGCAACCCTGCTTTGGTTTCCAGCGTAGACGAACACGGGGCGACGCCCTTGCACTTTGCGGCGGCTTCAGACCACATAGACGTGGCGCAATTGCTGCTGGCCAACCACGCCGACGTCAATGCCAAGGACGGCAAGGGCGATACGCCGTTGCACTACGCGGCGTATGGCGGCCACAAGGATGTGGCGGAATTGCTGCTGGCCAAGGGGGCGGAGGTCAATGCCAAGAACAGCACCGGCGCGACGCCTTTGCACGCGGCGGCTTATGGCCACCAGGACGTAGTGCAATTGCTGCTGGCCAACCACGGCGACGTCAATGCCAAGGACAACAAGGGCGATACGCCTTTGCACTACGCGGCGTATGGTGGCCATAAGGACGTGGCGGAATTGCTGTTGGCCAGCATGGCAGAGGTCAATGCCAAGGACAGCAAGGGCGATACGCCGTTGCACTTCGCGGCGTCTGCGGGGCATCCGGACGTAGTGGAATTACTGCTGGCCGGCAATGCCCAGGTCAATGCCAAGGACAACCTCGGCCAGACGCCTCTGCTCTGGGCGGTGCGGAATGGCCACAAGGACATCGTGGAATTGCTGCTGGCCGGCATGGCGCGGGTCAATGCCAAGGACAGCAAGGGCGATACGCCTTTGCACTACGCGGCGTCTGCGGGTCACCCGAACATCGCGGAATTGCTACTGGCCGTCAAGGCCGAGGTCAATGCCAAGGACAACGACGGCCAGACCCCTTTACACTTAGCGGCGCGGAATGGCCACAAGGACGTAGCGGTATTGCTTCTGGCCAGCAAGGCCGAGGTCAATGCCAATGACCACCTCGGCGCGACGCCTTTGGACGTGGCGGCGGCTCATGGCCACAAGGACGTAGCGGAATTGCTGCGCCAGCACGGCGGCCAGGACGCTTCATCGCAAGTTCGCGACCTGGCGCGTGATGGCGACTTGGCAAAGGTCCAGGCGCTGCTCAACGACAATCCTCGTCTGGTTTTCAGCAACGACAACCTCGGCATGACGCCCTTGCACTTTGCGGCGGAGGGTGGCCATAAGGACGTGGCGGAATTGCTGCTCGCCAGCAAAGCCGAGGTCAACGCCAAGGACAAAAACGGCTGGACGCCTTTGCACGTGGCGGCGTCTTATGGTTACAAGGACGTAGCGCAATTGCTGCTGGCAAAGGGGGCCGAGGTCAACGCCAAGGACAAAAACGGCTGGACGCCTTTGCACGTGGCGGCGTCTGCTGGCCACAAGGACGTAGCAGAGTTGCTGCTGGCCAACAAGGCGGAGGCCGATGCCAAGGACAATCTCGGCGCGACGCCTTCGCAAGTGGCGGCGGCGGCTGGTCACCAGGATGTAGCGGAATTGCTGCTGCCCGTTAAGACGGAGGTCAATGCCAAGGGCAACCTCGGCGCGACGCCTCCCCAAGTGGCGGCGGCGTCTGCCGGCCACCAGGACGTAGCGGAATTGCCGGGTCAGCAAGGCAGCCAGGAGGTCTCTACCCCGATGCCGCCCGCGCCGACGGCGTCCGGACAACGTAGCCCATCTGACACCGCGATGGTCGCAGGCGAGATTCATGACGCGGCTGGGGTTGGCGACCTGGGAAAGGTCCAGGCGCTGCTCAATAGCAATCCTCATTTGGTTTCCAGCAAGGACCACCACGACAAGACGCCCTTGCATTACGCGGCGGAGGGTGGCCACAAGGAGGTGGCGGAATTGCTGCTGGCCAACGGGGCCGATGTCAACGCCAAGGATAAAAACGGCTGGACGCCCTTGCATGGTGCGGCGGCTTCTGGCCGCGAGGACGTAGTGGAATTGCTGCTGGCCAGCAAGGCCGAGGTCAATGCCAACGACAACGCGGGCATAACGCCTTTGCACTACGCGGCGTCGGCTGGTCACCCGGACATAGCGAAATTGCTGCTGGCCAGCAAGGCCGAAGTCAATGCCAAGGACAAAAACGGCCAGACGCCTGTGCACTGGGCGGCGCGTATCGGCGACAGGGACGTGGCGGAATTGTTGGTGGCCAACGGGGCCGATGTCAACGCCAAGGATAAAAACGTCTGGACGCCGTTGCACTGGACGGCACAGGGGGGCCACAAGGACGTGGCGGAATTGCTGCTGGCCAACAAGGCCGATGTCAACGCCAAGGACAAAAACGGCCGGACGCCTCTGCACTGGGCGGCGGCTTATGGCTACCAGGACGTGGCGAAATTGCTGCTGGCCAACGGGGCCGACGTCAATGCCAAGAACAGCACAGGCGCGACGCCGCTGCACTGGGCAGCGCTTTATGGCCACAAGGACGTGGCGGAATTGCTGCTGGCCAACAAGGCCGAGGTCAATGCCAGGGACAACCTCGGCGCGACGCCGTTGCACGTGGCAGCGTCTGCTGGCCACCAGGACGTGGTGGAATTGCTGCTGGCCAGCAAGGCCGACGTCAATGCCAAGGACAACAAGGGCGATACCCCTTCGCACGACGCGGCGTCTGCCGGTCACCAGGACGTAGCGGAATTGCTGCTGGCCAGCAAGGCTGAGCCCAATGCCAAGGGCAACCTCGGCCCGACGCCTTCGCTGGTGGCCGCGGCTTCTGACCATAAGGACGTGGCGGAATTGCCGGCCCAGCAAGGCGGCCAGGAGATCTCTACGCCGATTCAGCCCGCGCCGACCGCATCCGGAAAGCGTGGCACATCTGACACCGCGATGGTCACAGGCGAGATTTATGACGCGGCTGGGGTTGGCAACTTGGCAAAGGTCCAGGCGCTGCTCAAAAGCAATCCTGATTTGGTTTCCAGCAAAGACAACCAATACAGGACGCCATTGCACTACGCGGCGGATAGTGGCCAGAAGGCCGTGGCGGAATTGCTGCTGGCCAACGGGGCCGATGTCAATGCCAAGGATAAAAATGGATGGACACCGCTGCATTGGGCGGCAGAGAGGGGCCATAAGAACGTAGCGCAATTGCTGCTGGCTAGCAAGGCCGATGTCAATGCCAAGAACAGCACAGGCGCGACGCCCTTGCACTTTGCGGCGGCTTCTAACCACAAGGACGTGGCGGAATTGCTGCTGGCCAACGGGGCCGACGTCGATGCCACGAACAGCGCAGGCGTGACGCCGTTGCACTGGGCAGCGCTTTATGGCAACAAGGCTGTGGCGGAATTGCTGCGCCAGCACGGCGGCCACGAATAAACCGCGTGGAAGCCAAGCACCTCACTTGGCCACTAGCCGTCAACGCATGACGCCCAAGGGAAAGCCGCAGATCTCAATGAGGGAGTTCTGTGCCGCCCCGCGGATCAATCTGATCATTTTCCGGCGGGAGACAAAGATGGCCATAAAACGAAAGCGCGAATGGTTCGACGATGATACGTTCTGGCGGGATCTCTACCCCTTCATGTTTCCTAAAGAGCGATTCGCTGACACATCTGCGGAAATCCAGAAGGTCCTTTCGCTGACGGCGCCGACCGGCAAGACTGCTCTCGACATGTGCTGCGGCCCCGGCCGTTGCGCCATTGCACTCGCCCAAGAGGCATTCGCCGTCACCGGGGTGGACAAGACCCGTTACCTGCTCGACAAGGCCCGTGCCAGGGCAAGAGCTGCCAAGGTTAGGATCGAGTGGGTCGAGATGGACATGCGCGACTTTGTCCGGCCTGACTCCTTCGACTTGGCGTTGAGTATGTTCACGTCCTTTGGCTATTTCGACGACAAGACACAGGACTTGGCCGTTCTCCGAAACCTCTTTGCCTCCCTGCGCCCTGCCGGTGTGTTCCTCATGGACGTCGTGGGGAAGGAACAGCTTGCGAAGATATTCCAACCGACCACAGCGGAGCTTCTGCCTGACGGCACGATGCTTGTGCAGCACCATGAGATATTCGATGATTGGACCCGGGTTCGAAACGAATGGATACTGCTCCGCCAAGGCAGGGCTAAGAGTTTCAAGTTCCACCACACACTCTATTCCGGTCAGGAAATGAGGGATAGACTGGAGCAGGTAGGATTTGCCGATGTGAGACTCTATGGGACCCTTGATGGAGACAAATACGGTCTGTCTGCACGGCGTCTGATCGCGGTCGCGACGAAACCTGGAGATCTGGGGCTGGCACAGGGCGATCGGTCTGCGCTGCGAAGCAGTGCCCCTTCCCCAAGTAGGTAACGCCGCCCCCCCGCTCTTGGGGTACCCGAATCTTCATCAGGGAAAGCCGAAGCCCTCTGAGCTTTCGATCAAAAATGGCACACAAGCCTGGCAGTAGACGCAGACGGCGGTCTGCTCCGCCGTCATATTCCCATGTGTACTCGTCGCCCTGAAGGTGCGCAGGCAATCCGTGCAGTCCAGCATGAAGTAACCGGCGAAGCTTGGCGATGCGCGAGCAGGGGTATTCACCACCTGCAGAAGGTTAGCGGCATCAGGGGTTTTTCGAGCCGATCACTGACGATCTGAAGGAATTCGGGAAATCGTTGCGTACTCTTTTCGAACCAGCGGTCAGGCTTGATCTCCGGCGGAGGCTCATCTGGAATCGAGCTCGAGAGGGCGATGACCGGTATAGTAGCGTCGCGCCGGCGCACCACTCCAATAAACTCGAATCCTGACATGCGGGGCATCTGCATGTCGGAGATAATGACCTTGGGAAGCGTATCCTGGAGTTTTACAAGTGCGTCAATCCCGTTCTCTGCGTGGACTGCTCGGAAACCCGCTTGTTCCAAATTCCTCGAAAGCAGGTCACGTATGGAAAGATCATCGTCCACGAGCAAAACACACTTTGCGCATAACTCGGGCATATGGGGTCCTCCTTTTCATGTTCTGGGAGTTGGGCGCTCTTGCGCGATGCCGGAGGTTTAACACGACAAGGTAGCCTCTCGCCGTTTCGCCGGAAGCGCCTTTAATCCGGAGCTGTGGCTTGGTCCATCGTGCCCTTTTGGAAATGAGGGCTATCCACTCCAGCAAACATACAATATCCCCAATCGCAAGATGCGGCACGCGTCTAACCTTCACGATGGGTTCGATCCTTCACATCCTGGTCAATCAGAAGGACCCTTTGAGGGGAAGGGGAGGATGGGATTGGCCTGCGAGGTGGCCTCTCATTAAATGGCATCATGGCATCATTCCTTCTCCTAAGGAGGTTCCTCCAACACAAAGTCTGCGCCGGCCTACGGTATTCTCACAGCCTCTTTCTGGTCGATGCCGATTCCATGCACAATCCAATCATGAGCACCAACCTCTCTCGGGCCGAAAAGGGGGGAGGGCACCTCGACCAAACCGAGGTGCCAATTGGCTTTGGCAACTTGACTTCAAGGCTGGCAGCCGTGGAGGGGAGGGTGCGGAAGGTCATCCGCCGCTTATCAATTCTTAGAGATTCGGATCGCACAACTAGGGTGCCACCGCATGTATGATTCAGACATTTTGACCGAAGCGAGTTTTTGAAATCTGTACAATATTGCTCACTTTTGGAAAATAATGACTTCCGCAGCCAGAAGAGGAAGGGAATAACCAAACAAGAGTAGGACCAACAAAGGAGACACCCAATGTCACTACCGGTAACGACGACGTTCACGTTTGAAGGATACCGAATTCACGAATATAAGGGCATCGTGCGGGGAATTATCGTGAGATCGCCGACGATTATTCAAGGAATTTTTGGCGGCCTCAAGAACATTATTGGAGGCAGTATTGGAGCGTATACCGAGATGTGCGAACAAGCACGCCAGCAAGCCTACGATTTGCTCCTCCAGCACGCCACCGAAATGGGCGCGAACGCCGTGGTGGGCTTCCGCTACGACGCGTCGGAAGTGGTCAGCAAAGGGTCGGCGACGGAGGTCCTTTGCTACGGCACGGCGGTGGTGATCGAGAAAGGGTAAGACCCAGCCGCAGAAGAAAGTCAAAAGGCAAAGCGCAAAAGGCAAAAGTGAGAAGCCTCGTGCATTCGCTGTCCAGCGCGCCCTCGCGGGATCCAAAAGCATCACACTGCGATATAGGCTTGCCGCACCTCAAGATCGCGAGATGCTGCCAGCCGCGTCAATAGCGGTCGGGCGGTTTTCTTTTGACAAATAAATCCCGACCCAAATATAATTCTCTACTTCTGGGGCACATTCTATGCAAGGTGAAGATGATGGTCGTGAACCAGAAATCTTCAGGACTCCCTTTGCGCATAGGTCCCGGATAATTGCTTTGGGTCACAATACTCCTTTGGCTTTTGACACCAGGCCGAATCTCTTCCATTCCCCAGTGTTCTTTCCCGGGGGGCCTCCGGTATGCATAGTGTGGCGAACAACCGCGGCGCGGTAATGGGCAAGAGACAGATGTAAAGCACGGCACGATCCGGGGCGAGATTGATCTCCCGGGAGAATCAAGCAGGGCTGAAAACATTTGAATAACGCCTTTCCGGGGAAGTAACTACCCCGTAGCAAGAATTGCCTGGGCAAGGGTACCTGCCGGGGTGGATTCTCGCGAGGGGCATCAGGCAAAGTCCTTCGATGGCGCAAATCTTCCATCGCAGCACGAACACGATCTCCAAGGTGACGATCTATGGCGCGGTCTTCATCTTGGGAGGACTGGGGTATCTGATTTTTGCCGTGAACCAATCTCCTTATTATACCGACGTCAATGTGGCACGGCAGCAACCGGTTCCCTTCAGCCACAAGCATCATGTCACCGACGACGGCATCGATTGCCGGTACTGCCACACATCGGTGGAAAAGTCCTCCTACGCGGGCGTTCCCACCGCCCAGATCTGCATGAGTTGCCACTCAAAGTTGTGGCTGAACAGTTCCATGCTGGAGCCCGTGCGCGCGAGTTACGCACGCGATGTGTCGCTGGAATGGACGCGGGTGAACGCCGTGCCAGATTTCGTCTACTTCGACCACAGCATTCATGTGAATAAAGGGATCGGCTGCACCACCTGTCACGGGCCGATTGGCGAGATGCCGCTCACCTACTGCGCCAATACGCTCTATATGCGCTGGTGCATCGATTGCCACAATCATCCGGAACGCCACGTGCGCCGCCGCGACGACGTTTTCAAGGCCGACTACGTGGAACCGCCCGATCAACTCGCTCTGGGCCGGCGGCTGGTGAAGGAATACAAAATCAAGGAGCCGAAGCAAATAACCGATTGTTACACGTGTCACCGGTAGGGAGGTGACAGCTTTTTTCCTATGATCCGTAATCCCAATAGCGGAAACGCCTTCGACCTGGTGCAAATCCAGGCGAAGCTCGACCAGTCGGCGGAAAAGCGCGTTTGGCGCGGCCTGGAAGAACTGGCGGGCACGCCGGAGTACCGCGACTTCCTCGCGTGCGAGTTTCCGCACGATCCGCGCGCGGAAGCAAAAGGCGTTAGCCGCCGCAGCGCGCTGAAGCTGATGGCGGCGTCCGCGGCACTCGCGGGCCTGACGGGCTGCACCAAGCTACCCACGGGAAAAATCGTTCCCTACGCGCAGCAACAGCCGGAGGATTTTGTCCCCGGCAAACCTCTGTTCTATGCCACCGCCATGCCCATGGCGGGGTACGCCACGGGGTTGCTGGTGGAGAGCCACATGGGCCGGCCCACGAAGGTGGAAGGAAATCCCAGCCACCCCGCGAGCCTGGGAGCCGCCAATGTGTTCGCGCAGGCTTCCGTGCTGACGCTTTACGATCCCGATCGCGCCCAAGTCGTGATTTACCGCGGCCGCATCGGGGACTGGAGCCGGTTCCTCACCTCGATGGAACAGGATCGCGCCGAGCTCCTCACTCGCAAGGGTGAGGGGTTGCGCATTTTGACGGGCGCGGTGACTTCCCCGGCGCTGGCGGATCAAATCAGTTCGGCGCTCGCCCAGTTCCCGCAGGCGAAGTGGCATCAATATGAGCCGGGCAGCCGCGACACGGTCCGCGAAGGCTCGAAGCTGGCCTTCGGCGAGTACGTCAACACCGTTTATCACTTGGATCAGGCGGACGTGATCGTCTCCCTGGACGCGGATTTTCTCAGCGCCGGGCCTGGCGCGGTGCGGTATGCGCGGGACTTCGCGGATAAGCGGCGCGTCACAGGACCCGAGTCCACCATGAACCGCCTCTACGTGGTGGAAAGCACGGCCACCGTTACCGGAGCGATGGCGGATCACCGCCTGCCGCTGCGCGCTGGTGATGTGGAGCTATTCGCGCGCCTTCTGTCGGCGAGGCTGGACGTCAAGACCGGACCCGACGGGGCAGAACATTCGCACGCAGGTGGGGAGAAACTTGAAGGAGAGGGGGGAGTCAAAACCGGAGCCCGCTTAATTGCCTTGCCTGCGGACTGGATTTCTGCCCTGGTCGGCGACCTCCAAAAGCACCATGGTAGCTGTCTCGTGATTGCCGGTGACCAACAGCCGCCCGCCGTCCACGCCCTGGCTCACGCCATGAACGAAGTCCTGGGCAATGTGGGCAAAACCGTGCACTACACCGGCCCCGTGGAAGCGAACCCCGTGAACGGCCTCGAATCGCTCAAAGAACTGGTGGCCGAGATGCAAGCCGGCCAAGTTGACACCCTCCTCATGCTGGGCGTGAATCCGGTTTACAACGCCCCGGCGGATTTGCGTTTCCGCGAAAACCTTTTGAAAGTAAGATCGCGCATTCACCTCAGCCTTTATGAGGACGAGACTGCCGAACTCTGCCACTGGCACATTCCCGAGGCGCACTTCCTGGAAGCGTGGGGCGATGCGCGCGCCTATGACGGAACGATTAGTATTATCCAGCCTCTTATTGCCCCATTGTATGACGGGAAGTCGGCGCATGAAATCCTGGCGGTGCTGGCAGGCCAGGAGGAAACATCCGGGCACGACGTTGTCCGCGGCTATTGGCAGAGGCAGAAGCCGGGAGCCGATTTCGAACAGTTTTGGCAAACCTCGCTGAATAGCGGCGTTATCGCAGATTCAGCGTTGGCTCCAAGGCCGGTCAAGCGCAACCCGGCGCTCTCGACCGCAACGGCAAATGGTGCCGCAATGAATGGGGGCGGGATCGAAATCGTCTTGCGCCCTGATCCCTCCATCGGGGATGGCAGTTTTGCGAACAATGGCTGGTTGCAGGAATTGCCCAAGCCGATCACCAAGTTGACTTGGGACAACGCCGCGCTCGTCAGCCCCGCAAGCTCCCGGAAGCTGGGGGTAACCAATGGCGATGTAGTGAAGTTGAAATCGTACGGACAATCAGTGGAAGCCCCCATCTGGATTACTCCCGGCCATGCCGATGATTCCCTCACCCTGCACCTTGGCTACGGACGGCGCCGGGCCGGCCACGTGGGCACGGGCAAAGGCTTCAACGCCTACTCGCTTTCGACTTCCGCGAACCCCTGGATCGGCAGCGCCACCGTCGAGAAGACGGGGAAGACTTACCAGCTCGTCACGACGCAGCACCACCACATCATGGGCAAGGAAGGCGAAGAGCGCGAAGAGGAGAGCGTGGCGGCGCTGCAACGCAAGCTGGTGCGTGGGGCGACGCTTGAGGAGTTTCGCAAGGACCCCGATATGATCCGTGAGGAAGGGGAGGAAGACGGGCCTTCCATCTATCCCGCGTATCCGTACAATGGCAACTCCTGGGGCATGTCTATCGATTTGAACAGTTGCATTGGATGTAACGCCTGCGTGGTGGCGTGCCAGTCCGAGAACAACATTGCCGTCGTGGGAAAGGACCAGGTTTCGCGCGGCCGGGAAATGCACTGGATCCGCGTTGACGCTTACTTTCAGGGAGGCATGGCGAATCCCGAAATATACAATCAGCCGGTTCCATGCATGCATTGCGAGAACGCACCCTGCGAGTATGTTTGCCCGGTGGGTGCCACCGTGCACAGCCCCGAGGGCCTGAACGAAATGATATACAACCGCTGCGTCGGCACGCGGTACTGCTCCAACAACTGCCCGTACAAGGTCCGGCGGTTCAACTTCGAACTTTTCTCCGACTGGACGACTCCGAGTCTGGAGCCGCTGCGCAATCCGGATGTGACCGTGCGCAGCCGTGGCGTGATGGAAAAATGCACTTACTGCATCCAACGCATTAACAAGGTGAAGATCGCGGCGGAGAAAGAAAACCGTGAGTTGAAGGATGGCGAAATCCTGACCGCGTGCCAGCAGACGTGCCCGGCCCAGGCCATCGTTTTCGGAAACATCAACGACCGCGACAGCCGCGTGGCGAAGACGAAAGCGCAATCGCGGAATTACGGGCTCTTGACAGATTTGAACACGCGGCCGCGCACGACCTATCTGGCCAAGCTGTGGAATCCCAATCCGGAGATCAAGGAGTAAGCGGTGGGTGCTGAGGGACTCGAAAATACGCCGCCGGTAGGAGGGAGCACTCCGGTTCTCGCTCCGGGGCACACCTACGCGACGATCACAGACAAGATCAGCTCCATCGTCCTGTTGCAAAAGACGAGGCGAGGGTGGTGGTTGGGGTTTGCGATTGCCTTCTGTCTGCTCATGCTTCTTAACCTGGCCGTCGGCATCATTCTAACGATTGGTGTGGGCGTCTTCGGAGTCAATATCCCCATCGGCTGGGGATTCGACATTGTCAACTTTGTTTGGTGGATCGGAATCGGGCACGCGGGCACGCTGATTTCGGCCTTCCTATTGTTGATGCGCCAGGCGTGGAGGCAATCCATCAACCGCTTCGCAGAAGCCATGACGCTTTTCGCAGTATCCTGCGCGGGCATGTTTCCGCTGCTGCACTTGGGCCGGCCGTGGCTGTTTTTCTGGTTGTTGCCCTATCCCGACACTATGGGAACCTGGCCGCAGTTCCGCAGCCCGCTGGTGTGGGACGTCTTTGCGGTGTCAACCTATGCCACCATCTCGCTGCTGTTCTGGTTTGTGGGCTTGATCCCCGATCTGGCCACGTTGCGCGATCGCACCAAGGACCGCCTGCCGCGCATGATTTACGGCTTTCTGGCCATGGGCTGGCGCGGCTCGGCGATGCACTGGCACCGCTACGAAATGGCTTACCTGCTGCTTGCCGGGTTGGCCGCGCCGCTGGTGGTTTCCGTGCATACGGTGGTGAGCTTCGACTTCACCCTGGGAGTGATTCCGGGCTGGCACAGCACGATATTTCCACCCTACTTCGTGGCCGGGGCCATCTACTCCGGCTTTGCGATGGTTTTGACGCTGGCCATACCTCTGCGCAAGTTTTACGGCTTGGAAGACTTCGTCACGCTGCGGCACCTCGACAACATGGCGAAGATCCTGATGGCCACCGGCCTGATTGTGGCTTACGGCTACATGATGGAAACCTTTATGGCGTTTTACAGCGGACCCTCCTACGACCGTTATATGATTATGAACCGGATGACTGGCCCGTACGCGCCGGTTTATTGGAGCCTGATCCTCTGCAACATCGTGATCCCGCTCGGCACCTTGTGGTCTTCCAAAATTCGGCGGAACGTGGGGGCGCTGTTCATCATCTCCCTGATCGTCCAGACGGGCATGTGGCTCGAGCGCTTCGTGATTGTGGTCACCAGCCTGCACCGCGATTTTTTGCCCTCATCGTGGGGAATGTACTACCCGACCCGCTGGGACTGGGCAACGTTTTTGGGTACGATCGGATTGTTCTTCACCCTGTTCCTGCTGTTCATTCGCTATCTGCCCATGATCTCGATCTTTGAGATGCGAGGGCTGGCGCATGATTTAGGAGAGAAGAAGGGCTAGTGGTGAGCTAGCTGACAGCCGACAGCTCACATCTAACAGTCACGGTCGGCTGTGAGCCGTAAGCTGTGAGCATTCGCGATGAAACGACACCCGCTGTACGGCTTGATGGCCGAATTCAACACGACGGACGATCTGCTGAGCGCTGCCCACCGCACCTACGCGGAGGGCTATCGCCAGATGGACGCTTTCACGCCGTTCCCGGTGGAAGGGTTGGCGGAGGCCATTGGCTTTCACAAAACGCGTGTGCCCCTGATCTGTTTGATCGGTGGGTTGATCGGATGCTCCGGCGGGTTCTTTCTCCAATGGTGGCCCAATGTGATCGGTTATCCGCTGAACATCGGCGGAAAGCCTCACAACAGTTGGCCGGCGTTTATCCCCATCACCTTTGAGTTGACCATTCTGTGCGCAGGGTTGGCGACGGTCTTTGGGATGCTGGCGCTGAACGGATTGCCGACGCCTTACCACCCGGTGTTTAACGCGCCGCGCTTCGAGTTGGCCACGCGCAATAAATTCTTTCTTTGCATTAAGGCGCGAGACACAAAATTCGATGCGCAGAAGACTCGGGAGTTTTTACAAACTTTGAATCCCCGTGAGGTATCGGATATTGAGGTTTAGCGGCTGGAAAAATCGAACCTCTCAGGCGGGCGCGCGATGGGCGCTCGTGGCTCTGGCCGTCGTGTGCGCATGGGGTTGCCGCGTTGATATGCACGTGCAACCGAAACTGAAACCCGACGACGGCAGCAGGTTCTTTCAGGATGGACGCGCTGACCGCCCCGAGATCCCTGACACCGTGGCGCGCGGTCACATGCGCACCGACGAACTGCTTTACACGGGCCGCGTTAACGGGGTGGTGGCTGACCAGTTTCCCTTTCCCGTCACGCACGAGGTGCTGGAGCGTGGACGCGCACGCTTTAACATCTATTGTTCACCCTGCCACGATTACACCGGAAGCGGACGGGGAATGATTGTGCAACGGGGATTTCCGCCCCCGCCTTCGTACCACATTGAGCGCCTGCGCCAGGCGCCGGCGGGACATTTTTTTGAAGTGATGACGGACGGCTACGGCGCCATGTACAGCTACGCGGGCAGAATCACGCCAGAGGATCGCTGGGCGATCGTGGCTTACATCCGCGCGCTGCAATTGAGCCAGCACGCCACCCTCGATGACGTGCCGGCTCGAGAGCGGCAGCAACTGACAAGCGGAGCAAAATGAACACGGCTGAAACATCCATACCCGGAGTCGAACGCCTGGAGAAACCCGCGCTGGTGGGCGGTTTGGTGGCGCTGGTCCTCTGCGCGGCGTTGGGTTTTCGCGACCCCACGCAGTTCTTCCGGTCCTATCTTCTGGCCTTCGTTTTCTGGATCGGATTGCCGCTCGGGTGCTCTGCCATCCTGATGCTTCATCATATGGTCGGGGGCACATGGGGATTCCCCTTGCGCCGTCCGCTCGAATCCGGAACGAAGACGTTCTTCTTGATGGCAGTGTTGGTGCTGCCTATTTTGTTCCGTTTGCCGGTGCTTTACAGTTGGGCCGATCCTGGCAAAGTTCAGGCCGATTCCTTGCTGCAATATAAGCACCTTTATCTGAACGTGCCGTTTTTCATCGCGCGGACAGTGATTTACTTTGCCCTTTGGCTTTCACTCGCCTACTTCCTGAACAAGTGGTCGCACGAGCAGGATGAGACGGGTGATGCCGACTTGACCTCACGCCTCCAGAAACTGAGTGCGCCCGGCCTGCTCATCTTCGGGTTGACGGTCACCTTTGCTTCCGTGGATTGGGTGATGTCGCTTGAACCCCATTGGACATCCACCATCTTCGGGATGATCTTTATGGTGAGTGAAGCCCTGGCGGCGATGTCGATGGTGACGGTGACGGTGATTCTACTCTCCAAAGAGAAATCGCTCGCTGGCCTGGTCTCCTCGCGGGTGCTCAACGATTACGGCAACCTGCTGTTGACCTTCACCATGTTGTGGGCGTACCTCTCCTTTTCGCAGTTCTTGATTATCTGGGGTGGAAACCTGCGGGAAGAAATTCCGTGGTACATGACCCGCGCGCGGGGAGGATGGGTCGGCGTGGCGCTGATCTTGATCATCTTTCACTTCGCGGTGCCCTTCCTGCTGCTCCTAACGCGCTCTGTGAAGCGCCGCGCGGAGATTTTGGGTTGGGTGGCGGCGGGCCTCCTCGTGATGAGCTTGGTCGATATCTTCTGGCTCATGACGCCGGCCTTTAACCCAGCCGGACCCGAATTCCACCTTACCGATTGGCTGGCGATTTTTGGAATCGGCGGACTGTGGCTGTGGCGGTTCGCCTCGCAGTTGAAGGGGTGGCCGTTGCTGCCGGCTCACGATCCACGCTTGAAGGAAATAATGCAGCATGCGTAGAGGTGGTTAGGGGTTAGGGATCAGTGCAAGCAACAAGAGAAAGCGTGTTACATGTCTGAACCTGTTAAAGGACCGGAACATCAACAACGCGGCTATGAGGACTCTGATGTGAGCGTGGGGCGGTTGTTTGCCTTTGCCGCGGGAGTGGTGGGATTGATCGTTTTGGGCGTGCTGGGCAGCGCCGTGGTGTTTCACTTTTTTGTCAGTCACCAGCCCCTGGGGCCGCCCGCTTCACCCTTTGAAGACGTCCGCACCGTGCCCCCCGAGCCGCGCCTGCAAACCACTGCGCCTCTCGACTTGAAGCATTACCGCGACGAACAGGAAAAGATTTTGGACGGCTACGGGTGGGTGGATTCCCAAGCCGGCATTGTAAGGATTCCTGTGGACCGCGCGATGGATCTGCTCCTGCAAAAAGGGTACCCGGTCCATGGCAGTTCACCGGCGGAGGGCGGCCCGGCGAAAGCGCCACGGCCAGCGGCTCTACCGGCGAATCACGAGGCTGCGCCCAACCCTGCGGGCGCGGAGGGGAAACAGTAAACATGCGTGTCGTTACCAACTCTAAGACGCAGCGGGTTAACGCGCCGAATCGCCGAAAGGATATCGTTCGCCGCGTGGGTGTGGCGGCCCAACTCAGCCTATTCCTCTTCTGCCTGGCGGTGGGGGCGGCGGGACAGGACAATGCTTCGGTTTTACCCCCGCAGTTGCGTGGCGTGGGAATTGACCAGCGATTAAACAATCAAGTGCCGCTGGATTTGAAGTTTCGCGATGAAACCGGCCAGATCGTGACCCTAGGTTCTTATTTCGGCAAGAAGCCTGTGATCCTCTCGCTGGTTTATTACACTTGCCCGATGCTGTGTACGATGGCGGAAAACGGTCTTTTGAATGCGCTGCGGGATGTGAAGTTCAACATCGGCGAACAATTCGAAGTGGTGACCGTCAGTATTGATCCCACCGAAACTCCCGAGATGGCCATGGGCAAGAAAGCCGTCTATGTGGGCCTTTATGGGCGGCCCGGCTCGAAACAGGGCTGGCATTTCCTGGTGGGCGAGGAGCCCTCGATTCGCGCGCTCACCCAAGCGGTGGGATTTCACTACAACTACATTCCGGAAACCAGACAGTTCGCGCACGCCACCGGAATCGTGGTGCTGACACCGCAAGGAAAGGTTTCGCGCTATTTTTACGGGATTCTTTATCCGTCCAGGGATATCCGACTGGCGTTGGTCGAGGCATCCAACGAGAAGATCGGGAACCCCGTCGATGCCGTTCTGCTTTACTGCTGCCAGTACGATCCGGTTGCGGGGAAGTACAACATGATCGTTTCACATGTACTGAAAATTGCCGGGGTGATTACCCTCCTCTCCATGGGAACGTTGATTTTCGCCCTTTCGCGAGGCGGCCGGCACGAGCGTACTTGATTTTAGATTTTGGATTTTGGATTAGGGATTTTGAATCTGGAGTTTGGACTCGGGATTTTGAATCTTGAATCTTGGATTGGCGATTTTTGATGGAAGACCCAACCACCCATTGCTCCCCTGCATATTAAGGAGGGGAAGCTCAAAGCGAGCGGTGGTTCGTAATCCAAAATCCAAAATCTAAAATCCAAAGTCGTCAGGGTGACTGAACAACATGTGGCAAGGGTTCCAAATCAGGCCGGATCAAGCGTCCACCATTGCGCAAGGGGTGGATTACCTCTACTACTTCCTCACCGCGATTGACCTCTTTTTCACGGCGGTCATCTTTCTCACCATCGTCTACTTCGCGTTGCGTTACCGGCGGCGCTCGGAGCAGGACCAGCCGAAACAGATCGAAGGAAGCCTCCCTCTGGAGATTGCCTGGATCTTGATCCCGCTGGGGATCTGTGTCGTGGTGTTCTTGTGGGGCACCAGCCTGTTTATCCGGAATTCACGCCCACCAGCCGCGTCCACGGAAATCTTCGTGGTGGGCAAACAGTGGATGTGGAAATTGCAGCATCCCGAAGGCGTGGAGGAGATCAATGAGCTGCACGTCCCTGTGAACCAGCCCATCAAGCTGACGATGACGTCCGAGGACGTCATCCACGACTTTTCCGTGCCGGCATTCCGCGTCAAGAAGGATGTGGTGCCCGGAATGTACACGACGCTGTGGTTTCAGGCGACCAAAACCGGCAGGTTCGATCTGTACTGCGACCAGTACTGCGGCACCAACCACTCGCTGATGAGGGGTGAAGTGATCGTGATGGAGCCCACGGAATACGAGCAG
>JBEKLF010000166.1:0-19008 GCA_050010335.1 Terriglobia bacterium | reverse complement strand
GACGCAAATCCCCCGCTTCCTGAAGACCCATGCCAGCGGCGACCAAACGGCTCAGATGACCACGGCCAATCCCGGAGCGCCGAGTTCTCCCACGGCGACAACGCCATCCGGCGTCGGCACAAGCCCCGCCGCGGGCGCAGCCGAGGGAGGCAATGTGGCGTCCCCGGCGGGGGGAGCGGGAGCATCCCCGAGCCAAGTTTCCCCGACGCCGGCCGCCCAGAATCCGGGCAATCCCGGTGGGAGCATGATGCGCGCCAGCAAGAAGTCGCCGCCGCCGAACCAAGTTAGTTCTTCCAATATGGCGGCAGGGGGAGAGCAGACTCCCTCAGCGCCCGCAACACCTGAACCGGCCCCGGGCGGTCAGGTCGCAGCCCCCGCGGCGCCGGCGGCGAATAACGCCGAAGCGGCGCAGGAAATGGAGGAACTGGGGGATCTTCACAACAAGCTGGCGGTGCGCGCCCAAGCCATGAACGATAGCGTGGAGAGCCTGCGCAAACAAGTGGCGTCGAGCGGCGGCGGCAACTTACGCGCGGATGTGTCGGCCTCGCAGACGCGCATGAAGATGTACATGGATAAGTTCGACGCGGCGATGAATGCCGGAGACCCCGGGGCGGCCAAGAAATATATGGCCCTGGCCGAGCACGAGGTCGAGAACCTGGAGAAGTTTTTCGGGCAGTAGGGACAGAAAGATGAACAACAATAAGGTTGTTGATCTCCCCACTGCGGTTGGCACCTGTCGCTCCATCCGTTCCCGGCGGCCGGTAGACACTCAGATCGTCTTCACCAACGGCTGCTTCGACCTACTGCATGTAGGCCACTTACGCCTGCTCGAACGGGCCAGGAGCCTCGGCGACACTCTTATTGTCGGCCTCAACAGTGACCGGAGCGTGCGCGAGCTCAAGGGAGCCGAGCGGCCGGTCATTCCCGAAGCCGAGCGCGCCGAAATGCTGGCCGGGCTCGCCGCAGTCGATTACGTGGTTATTTTCGACGAACCTACACCTCTTAATCTCATCAAGGCCATCATGCCGAACGTGCTGGTCAAGGGAGGGGACTGGACGCCTGAGACCATCGTGGGCCGGGCGGAGGTTGAAGACGCCGGAGGGAAGGTGGTCGTGATTCCACTGGCCGAGTGGTATTCGACGAGTGGGCTGATTGACAGGATCGTGAAGCTCAAAGGCGCCCCGCCCCGTTGAATTCCGGGACCACCAGGAAGCCTGTTGTTCGAGGGTCGAAAACTAAATCAGGAATCTGGCGAAGTTTGCGGATCCGTCTCCAGGCCATCGAGGTCGTAAAATGCCGGGCGCAGTCTCCTCTCAGCACCGCCTTCAAAAGCTTCTCAGGAAGGGATTGAAGCATCATCAGGAAGGTCGCATTGAGTTGGCCGAGGCCTGCTACCGCAAGATTCTGAAGGCGGACCCAACGTCTTCCGAGGCGCGGCAAATGTCGCGTTTGTTAGGAGGAGAGGCAGGCTCACCTCAAGAGTGGCTTCGGTCGCTCAGCGCGACCCTCGCCGACGACCCACCGACACTTAGCAACCGCGCAGGCTCATTCCTGGCCGAGGGCAAGATTCAGCCAGCGATTGATTGCTTCAAGCGCGTGGTAGAGCTTCAACCCGATTCTGCGCACGCTCACCACCAACTCGGCGAGGCCCAGGAACGGCTCGGGGACCTCCAAGCTGCGGCAAATTCCTATCAGCGTGCACTGGTTCTCCAGCCCGATTCTCCCGACCATTACTGCCACTTGGCAAGAGTTCTTCTTCAAGGTGGCGCCCTCCAGCCCGCCGCCGAGCTGTACCAGCGCGCCTCGGCTCTCGATCCGAAGAGATACGAGATCTATAACGATCTTGGTGTGGTTCTCACCGATC
This sequence comes from Terriglobia bacterium, assembly GCA_050010335.1. Taxonomy (GTDB): domain Bacteria; phylum Acidobacteriota; class Terriglobia; order UBA7540; family UBA7540; genus Bog-366. The sequence goes on along the minus strand of JBEKLF010000166.1, from coordinate 17,144 downwards.
TCGGCAACTTTGGGGCGGCTATTGAAGCATTTCGCCGCTCCCTCCGGCTTAATCCCCGCTCGGCGAAGACGATTGCAAGCCTCGGACACCTTTTCGAACGTAAAGGCGATCTCATCTCCGCGGCGGACGCCTACCGTGACGCGATTAAGCTCGACCCTACGCTGATTCCCGCCCACGCGGATTTGGGATTCGTTCTTTACGGACTGGGCGAGGTGGCGGAAGCCTCCGATTGTTTCGAGCGCCTGCGCGCCTTGCAGCCTGACTCCGCCGAGGCGACTGCCAATCTGGGACTGATCCATCTGCTGCAAGGTGATCTGAAAGCCGGATGGGCCGAATTTGAATCCCGCTCGGAGGTCGGAATTGGCGATGACCGAAGGTTGGTCCAGCGCCGATGGAAAGGCGAGCCGCTCGCTGGTCAGCGCATTCTGCTTTATGCCGAACAAGGTTTCGGGGACACACTCCAGTTCCTTCGGTATGTTCCGCTGGTCGCGGCTCGGGGCGGGCAGGTCGTGCTCGAAATCCAGCCCCAGTTGCATCGGTTGCTCTCGGGAACCGACGGTGCGTCCCACGTGATAAGTCGCGGCGAGACGCTGCCACCGTTCACCTGGCAGTGCTCTCTGCTCAGCCTCCCTCTGGCCTTCGGAACGGAATTGCAGACGATCCCAGCAAGAGCCCCTTATGTCTACCCGGACCCGGCACAGATGGAGGCGTGGCGACAGCGGCTCCAGGGGGATACGCGGCGCATCGGACTGGCGTGGAGCGGTAACCCTACCCACCATCGCGATCGGTTACGTTCAATTCCCCTTGAACTGTTTGCGCCTCTGTTGAATGTGCCCGGCACAACCTTTTACTCCTTACAGTTGGGCCCGGGAAGCGAGCAGGTGAAGCAATTGCCGCCGGAGGCGCGCTTGATCGATCTGGGGGCGGAGTTGAAGGATTTTGCCGATACGGCAGCGATTGTCGCGAGTCTCGACCTGGTCATTTCCGTCGACACGAGTGTCGTCCATCTGGCGGGTGCCATGGGCAAACCCGTCTGGGTCCTGTTGAACAAAGGCTGTGACTGGCGCTGGTTTTTGCAACGCGAGGATAGTCCCTGGTATCCCACGGCGCGGCTGTTTCGCCAAACCACTGCCGGGGGATGGCAGGAGGTGGTGAGTCGAGTCGAGCGAGAGCTTCGGCGGTAGCGCCGCCGGCGATCCATCTACCCGCCGCGGCTCGCACCATGCGCTCGCCGCCTGCTGCCTACATTTCTAGCCGTTCCATCGTCCGGCGAGCGCCGTCGGCGGGTCGGCAATCGATTGGAAACGGAGCAAGCGAATAACCGGTTGGTCCTTCAAAGAAACGAGCGGCATAAACCCTTTCTCCATCATCTCCTCTGCCGCTGTCTGGGTCATCAGAACTTCGGCACACGGCTTGGTCCGCGACTCGCCTTCCTGCGTGTAAATGTGAATGGGCAAGCCGGTGATCTCCGAGAGAGTCCCCGGACGGAATTCCCACCCCTGATCCGTGAAAGTCTGGGCCAGAAGCAAGGCCGCGGCAAAGGTTGGGTTTGCCCAAAGATAATCATCATGGGCGGACGTATCGGGGATCTCTTCGTAATCGAAGAGTTCTGTGGACTCGGTCTCCTTACCGTAAGGCAGACGAATGAGAAAGCGGGGCAAGGCCAACCCCAGATAACTTACTTCCGGGCGACCCCGCAACGCTTTCCAGGCGGCGACGGTTTCTGGCGCGGGCTGCTTTGTCCATTTCCGCCGGTCGGGCAAGTCCGTAATAGAATCACAACCCAAAAGACTTGGACTTGCACCGGTGATGAACGGAGCGCCCGCCGCTGCCGCCAGCTTCGCCATCCGAGCGAGCAGCTCAGCATCTTCGCGGGAGGCGTCGAAGGTGTAATTCCCCGCAAGAACGGCCCAGGGCTCCGCGCCAGGAGTTCCTACCGTCTTTTCCACCAACAACCGGTAGGTCCCTGTGGAACTCGGGTCCTGTGAGGAAGCCAGGTCTCGAGCGAGTTCCTCCTTGCTCAGGTCGATCAGCAATACTTTGAGCTGGGAACTTGTTTCCAGGTTGCGAACCAGGAAGTAAACCGCGCGCCACGCGGACTCGAGGGCCTGAAAAGCGGGCAAGTGGAGAAGGGCGCTCATTTGTGCGCTCGTCGCCAAATCGATCAGTCCCAGCGTTTCGGCCTGCTGAGGATCAGCTTTGGGTACAACATGCGGAGCAATAATGCTGCGCACCAAGGAAGTCCATGGATCGGGAACGCGGAAGGGACGCACCTGGTCAGATTTCTTTTCCGTCTCCTCCAACATCTGGTCGAGTAGGCTACCAGACACAGCTTGCTCGACGTCTGCGCTCGCATCCCTGGGAAGCTGTGTTGGGGCGGGGCCAGCCGCGACTGGCTGTGTCCCACTCATGCCGAGGTCGGCCGCGGTCTGCGCAAAAGTTTCCCGGTCGCTGAGTTTTTCACGCGTGTCACGCAGCTTTTGAAACATTTGGACCCGCCGGAAGAGACTGTCGGGATGGAAATCCTCCAAGTCGCTGAACTCCAGTGTAAATGGGATGCCGCCCTTTCCACCCATGAGGAGGTCCAAATGGGGCGACATCTTTGCGAATACGGAATCGTAATTGTCCCGGTCAATCAGGGTGGGCCGTCGATTCGCCAAGGCCTCACCAATTTCGATGAGCTTGCGATTCCCGCGACCACTGAAGTCCCCCAGAATTGCAACTCGGAACGGGGTTTCCGACCCAGCTTGTGCTTGGAATTTTTCACGGCCCGCAGTCACGTCGAGATGAATTTCGCCAAGGGAGTGACGATCCGGCATGGGAATGCTCCTCTCCGCTGAAGTTTGAAATTGCCTCAATAATTGGGATTTGAATGACCAGAAAGATTGTACGCCCATTGCTTCCGGCATCCAAGCACTGAATTGCCATGAGCTACATGATGAACGCCACCCAATCACCCTCCAGATTAAACTCGTTCAGACCACCCGCAGCGCTTTTCAGAATATAGCCTTTCCACTCTCCAGCGAGGTCGAAAACGTTGTATCCCTGCCGCTTGTTGTCAATGGCGAAGGCCGTCCACTCAAGGTTGAGATCAAAAAGCAAGATCACTGCCTTATGAGGCGTGTTCACGATGTAACCGGTCAATTCCGAATCGGGGGACCAACGGCGCAACCCGGAATAACTTGAGGTCTGCTTGAGGTCGAGCGCAGGGTTGGCCGTGGGATTGAGGGAGGCTGTGAAGAGCGGATCCCAGGAACGGTTGAATTTCGGACTGATTTGGGGGTTTCGGAGCGGGTGAATCGTGTGATTATAAAGAGGATTGAGCGAGGCGTTCCCCTTCGGGTTGAAGTTGGGATTGAACTGGGGGTTGATGGTTGGATTGAACTTGGCGCGCGGCGGCGGATCAGGCATGGCAATCCTTCCCGGTCACTGTGCTGCAACCATAGTGGCCCGTGGGGCTAAAAGAGACATCAGATCGGAAGGATTATGCCCCGGTCCGGACCGGCAGCCCATCGCCCTGACCCCTTACATGGAGCTGAATATCTTGGCAACGCCCGAATGATCCAGCGGTTTTCGCGCCCCGCCGGGGAGTTCTACCTCGGTATGGGCCGCGAAGAAGAGAATACGAGCAATGAATCGCCCCTCGAGGGTAAGGTCAGCGTAAGCTTCCACGACGGGTTTCTTGCTGTCTGAGGCAGCTTGTTTTCCCGTCTTCTGAGTCTGGATCATCAACTTGCCGGACGGCGTACGAGCCATGCCGGCCCAGCGGAAATCAGGCCTTTTTTCCAATTCGAGTAGCGCCCCCCGCTCTTCAATCGCTTCGCTGATTTGTTGGAGAGCGTTGTCCATGCGCTCGAGAAGTTCACTGTCGGTCATTCCGCCTCCTCAAGTAATTCCTTCGCTCAGCACCTCAATGAGCGAATTCCAAAGGACTATCCATGGAGTTTCAATGCTGCAAAAGGTGCCCTCTGCCACGCCTTCTTACCAACGGTACGCATCCAATAGCATTATGCAATCAAGCTAGAGAAATCAACTGTAATCTATCAGGAACAGCACATTAGCGTTGGTAAACCCTCGTCTTTGGGGCGGTACAGAGCACTCCTCCTCCGCCCCAGGAACTTCGCTACTTCGACACACTGGATACACACCGCAACGTCGAGAAGTAGCCCTTCTGCAAAATGGGAGGGGCTCCGAGGGTATCCATGTCGAACTGCACGGTTACGGGCTTTCCATTAGGAGCTGTTACGGGGCGCCCCCCAGCGACGCGCAGAACCCACTCCACGTTGTAAACACTCCCATTCTGCTGAGTTTTGTCTGCATCGGCAAAGAAATGGAAAACTCCCCATGTTCCGCTGTAGCTGGGCCACGTCAATTCGGACCCCCCTTGGATCTTCACCGTGAGCGTGACACCCTGGCCGGTAGTTCCCGGCCACGTAAACTGCTGGAACGAGGAACTGCCGCCAGCATAGGTCATGGCTTGGCCATCGATATTCATGGTGAGGCCCGAGACGCTCTCGGTGGGATGAGGACGAAGGGCGTACTTGTATTGAAGTTGCCCAGGTGCCCCCTGGAAGAGAGCCCGCGACACACTCATGGAGTGCTTGAAGAAAGCGAGGAAGGCAGGAGTAACCGCCTGCGTCGCCGAAGGATTGGGAATGTAATCCGTCCCTTGGGGGAGTAGAAGGCTCTTTAGCGCCGTGTTATAGAACTGGGGCAACGCGCCGGCGTTAGGATCATAAACCCCCGCCAGGTCTTGCGGCGTAGCTTCCAAGGTAGCCTGGGGGCTGAAGGGGAACTTGGCTTCGAGCGGGCTCAATTGCGCGCACAAACCCGCGCCACTCACCGGACCAGGCTTCAGGATGGTCGCAATGGGCGTGATGGGAGCCAGGAGCAGATTTTGTACGGTCTGGTCCATGTGGCCCGCCTGATCAATCTTGAATCCTTGGGCGATCTGATTGGCGGCCTGCTTGGCGGTTTGAGCATTGTCAGCGCACTTGGCCTTTGCGGCATCCTTGTCGCCGGTGGCATTGTTGGCCTGGTCCAGGCAACTCTGGAGGCCACTGAGGCCCGCGACGTAGGGCTGGTTGGTGTCCCCGATATATTTATCCTGGCAGTTGGGTGAAACCACCGCCGTGACAGGCTGGAACGCGTTGGTAATATCCGGCTTGCCCACCGCCGTGTTCTGAGCCGCGACGCACAAGAGACCCAGGAGCGGCGATTGATTGCCGGAGAGCTTCAAGAGCTTTTGCGCCGCGTCCGCAAGGGTACCGTAGCGAACCACATTCCCGTTATTCAGGAAGGCCCGCCATTGCGCGATGAAGTCTTGTTGATATCGGCTGCTCAGATCCGTCGCGAGCTTTGTCAAGTCGATGTTAGAAGAACCTTCCTGCCCCAAAACCCATTGCTCTCCACTGTAATACTTGGGCAGATTCTTCAAGGCATCCTGCATGAAGGTCCAGCCGGTTTTGGTGAACGCCCCTCTCACTTCGGTTCGGTCAACCACGACCTCTGCGGAGCCGGGGAATTTCTTGTTGAAGTTGATCGATGGATTGGCCTTATCCCCCTCTGCCAGGACGACCCGATATACGCGTTCACCGCCCGAGAACTGGGAGAGGTAATTGCGGGCGCGGGCGACGACCAGCGTGTCGTACTCCGAGGAGTAGGGGTTCGCAATTTTAAGTTGCTCGCTGTAAAAATCGAACTGCTTTTGCGCCAGTTGCACGCGGTCCTGGTCAATGTCCCGGCCGGCAACCCAGGCATTCATGAGGACCGGCGAAAGGAACAAGCTAGTACTCTTGTCGTGATTGGAGGTCGTGATGAGGTAGGCCTTCAAGGTATCGTAGGGGGGACCATATTGATCGTTGGGTCCGGGTGCGCCTGGCAGCCCGGAAAGCGTCTGTACCAGTTTTGCCTGCGCCTGCCCAAACAGCAAGTGCTGGAAATGCTCGAAGTAGATCCTTCGGGCATCAGGATAAATGGAATTCCCCACGTACAATCCCCAGCGCATGCTGAGGGGTGCGCCATCCTGTTGGTAGTTCGACAAGGTCTCGACCGACTGCCGCAGGGTGTCGAGCTTGGTGAGCATTTCCAGAGTGGGCAGTTGTTGACCCGTCAACTGAACGTCCGAAGTCCCCTCGGCGGCAGTGACCACTTGGTTTTCCAGGCTCTTATTTCGAGCGAATGAAATAATAAAGGCGATAATGAAAAACAGGAGAAATACCATCGCCGTAGCCAGCAGGATTCGTTGCCAGAGACTGGTTTTTGTGCTGGAAGTGCTCACCGCAAGGGCGGAGGTATCCTTCAGAAGCACGTCGCTGAACACATGGGGAAGAAAAATCCATTGAGGGACCCTGCGGGTTTCCCCTACTTCTGAAGCCTGGCCTTGGGCGGCCATGGCCCGAGCCTTCTTGATATCGAAGATTCCGGTGGCGCCCACGGTGCCGGCGGAGGCGGAGGATTGGGCAATCAGGTTCTCCCGGGCAAGGTCGGGTCCCGACGTCGTGATGGTCACGGGTCTCACGCCGGAGAAGTAGAACCCGCGGAGAAATGGGCCCCTGCGCAACTGGCTGGGCCGGCACACATCGACCAACAATTGGACCAATAAAGACTTTAGTTTTCTAAACTCCCGGGGAAACTCGTAAGTGGTTGGCAGTTTGGTGACATCAAACTCCTGCGCGAGCAATTTGATGCGCCGGTCCGCAAGAGATTGAAAAAGGTTCTCAAACGCCCCCGAGAGTCTGGCGGTTTCCTGCTCGCCATACACGCCGGAGGAGTATGCAACCATGGGCAAGGTCGCGCCAAAAACCAACGCGGCATCGTCATTGTTAAAATTGCGGACGTAATCTTGAAAGAATTGCAAGCGATCGGCGCGCGTGAAAAGAACATAGACCGGCAGGCTGATCCCCAGCAATTGCGAAACCTCGCGAAGGCGTGTTTGTATCTGCGCGATGCTGGCGGCCATGGCTTCGGGAGCACCGGGCTTGGTGAAGCCTTCGCAGTCCACGCAGACCAGGGCGGCCCGGGGGGAAGGCGTGCCCTTGCCAAATACCGAGTGCAGTTGGCGAGGCGCCAGCTTCTTCACCAATCTGGCCCACCTTGGACGGTCTTGCACCATCGGGCCGCCGGCTTCGGCGAGAAGAAATTGCCTGGCATACCAAATGTTCGCCGTGCGAGTGGGGATGGGGACCTTTTCCTGAACTGTCTGGCCCGTCAGCAGTTCCGGCTCGAGCCCGGATTGCAGGACGGCAGTTGTCTTGCCTGAGCCGGTTTCACCCACGAGGAAGTACAGCGGTAAGCTGCCGAGCCTGGCGCTTTTACCCAATTGCGATGCCTGAAGCCGCATCTCCGCTTCCCGAATCAGGCTGTCGATTTCGTCGCCTGCTGCCCCTAACCCCCCCATTTCCCGCCGCTCCCTGTCCTTAACGACGAACCACCAAATCACGATGATAAAGGCCGCCGCGCCAATGACGGCGAGGGCGATCCGGAGGATCCACAGGTTGCTCCCTTCCAAGTGCAGCCAGGATCCTGTAAACCACGACAGGACCAACCACACGATAAGCGCAATCGCAGCAATCCAATATTTCAATTTGGTGTTCACGGGAACTCCCTATGGGGGCGTGAGCGGAGCCATTCAGCGCAATCCTGATGCCCCGGAAATGAGAACGAATTTGAACACGCCAAAAGACACAACGGCAATCAGCAAAGCTCCCAATGCGCCGATCAAGAGAGCTTTAACCCAGGGATCGGAGGATTTCTGCTGGACCGCATCCTTGGGGGGCGCCCAGTTCGGAGCCAGCGGACGCGGCCCGCCACGAATGTGCTGTAGCTTTTCCGTCACCGTAGACGCCACGGATCGCACGGCCTCTTGACCGCTCATGCTGTAGCGTCCCCGGTAGCCAAGCCAAAGGCAGAGGGCGTAGATCTCCAGCACATCCGCCGATTGCGGTGAATCCTCCTTGGCCATCAGCCGGTCGATGCAATTGAAGAACATTTCTCCCGCCTGGTGCACGCCGAATAATTCTTCCTGCAAGGGCATGCGCGGCCAATCGGTGAAAAGAGGGTTGTTGGAGTTGAGAATGGATTCATCCAGAAAAGCGACGACGGCGAAAGTGGCCAGTCGCACATCGTCAGCGGCGTAGCCCTTCTTGGTTGCTTCCGCTTCCGCCGCGCCGATCGCAGTCTTGACCTGAGCGCGAAATGAGCCGGCGTCCTGCACCGCCTGCCGGTTGGAGCGAAAACGCGTAATGGCGGTCAGGATTTCCTGGTAAATTAACGCGAGATTCGAGCGTCCGGCGACCTGGGCCGGCGAAACACCACCCGCTTGTCCACCCATGCCTTACCTCTCAGGATTCCAGGATGACGATCAATTCAATTTCCGGGTTGGGGATGTCACCCGGAATGTAGATCCCCACGCGCCGGGTTTGCACAATGTGATCCCAACACGGTCCGGCGCGGCCAATGGAAAAGTACTGGCTTTCCACTCGTCGGGCGACGGCTGAGGGAGGGACGGGAACGTGTGCCAAGGCCATGCCGGGCAGCGCCCTCTTCACCAGTTGCGGAACAAATTGCGCGGAGCAGATCTTGACCAGTTGCAGCGTCCGGTTGATGACATCGGCATCGCCCAAATCCGCGTGTACGGATATCATCCAGCGGGCGCGATCCAAGCACCGTTGGTCCGTGATGGCGCCTTCCCAGAAGTAATTGGCGACCGGCTGAAGCGGAATGAAAAGGCAATTGGAAGGTGCCAAGAGCTCGAGATGGTCGTGGATGTGCTTCTCCACTTCGGCAAAGCACACATCGAGGGCCATGTGATTATAGAGGGGAAGATTGCGGGGCTGAGAATCCAGGGAGAAAGTGCAAAGTGCTCCCCCCAGGCGAACGAGTTCGAGAAAGAGTTCCTCCGGATGCCCGCGCTTGGACATGAAAAGGTGGCGCAAGGGCCCGAGGCTGGAGTTGATGGCGTGCAGGAACCAGAATTGGCCAATCTCCTGCGCGGAAAAGCCGGACTGGAATTTCCCCTTCGACCGGCCTTCGAGCGTCATCGTTGAGGCCTTCTCCTGAAGAACCTCGATTAAACGGCGGGTCAGCAACATCAGCGTGGGGCTGGCGCTGATCTGAGTGCAGGGGGGAATGAAGCTCTCATCATAGATGTAATTGCCCGAGCCATCTCTGCGGATCCGGGCGATGGGCAGAGTCTCCAGATCTGCGGCATTTTCAGTGTCCAAAACGATTTGTATGTTTTTTCGCCCGACTTTCAATGACTTTTCATCGAGGCCGGTATTCTCATCGGGAATCAAATCGGATTCGGCGATTAGACGCCTGGGCCCGTTCGTGTCCTGATCGGTCAAGGCGACGTTCGGCGCGCCGAGCCGGAGCGGGGGGATCGCTAAGAGGACCGTCAGGCTTTCCCGAGTGGGCGGAAACAATTCCACAATACTGCGTGGAGCAGGCAGCGGATCGCTCTCGGGCATGTTGAAGGCGAGCCCGTCGCGGAAGATCCCGCGCGCATGCACCAGGCATACGGTGCCATTACGCAGCGCCTCGGCATCAAGTTCCAGCCCCACGATTCCATAGGGCTCAAACCATAATTTCGAGATCCCGAAGTGCGTAATCTCTTCGAAAAATCGGCTTTGCACTTGAAAGTGGTGCGGCTCGAGGTGCATGCCCTCTGACCACACAACTTTTGAGAGTTGCTTCATGAAGTCAACCCGGTAGTTTTCAGTTGGTTGCTATCGGGTAGGTTTTCCCCTCGCCTGCGCGACGATGTCAAGATTCTCCGTTCAGGATCCCACGCCCCCTGAGCCGCAGGGCCAATCTCTTCAGACATTTTATAGGCCACCCCCGAAGATGGCAACAGAAGGACAACCCCCGGATACCTAAAGCCTACCATACATATTGTTATATTTCCTGCACGATTCGCCGATAATACTACAACATCTTGGCTTGGAACAACAGAGTTTCACGATAAGAACAGGTTGACGCCATGGAAGCCACACGTCAGAATAGCCAAAGTCTATCTGCCCGTGCGGGTTGGAACACAGCAGAGGAGGGCAGCAGCACATGAAGGCTTCATACCTGAAACAAGTCATCGGCTTCTTCGACCCCATGCAATCCCTGGATGAGGAACACAAGGATTGGTACGTCGAGAGGCCGGACAATCCCGAAGAGGCGATTAAAATCTACCTCATCAACAATTTCACCGACACCAAGATTCTGTTTAGCGGCCATCGAGGCTCGGGAAAGACTTCGACCTTGAGTAAATTGGCCCGCGATGCGGATATCCAGGCCCAGTTCTTCGTCGTCAAATTCTCAATCAAGGATGAGCTCAATGTCGCTGACCTAACTTACACGGACTTGCTGCTCGCGGTCGGCCATCGGCTTTACGAAGTAGGGGAGCCCTGGTTGGACTCCAGGCTGAAAGATGACCTTGATAAATGGTCGGCCGAGGTGTCACGGGTTGTGGCCAAGGCCGACCAAGCTGAAGTCAAAGTCGAGGCGGGAATCAGCGCCTGGTTCTTGAAAGCTAAGGGCCTTCTGAAGACTGGGTTTGAAGACAAGCGCGAGTTCCGCCAGAAGTTTGAGCCTCGGGTTCCGCAGCTCATTGAATTCATCAACCGAATTATCAGGGCCATCGAGACGCATCCTGATGCAGGAGGGCGAGAGGTTCTGGTGATTCTGGAAGACCTGGACAAGCCGCCCGTGGATGTCGCCATGGACCTCTTTTCCACCAAGGGCACGGTCCTCATTCAGCCCGAGTGCAAGATTATCTTCACCGTACCGACCTCTCTGCTCTATTCGGGGCAGTACAATGTGGTGAAGGAGAACTTCAGTGACCAGTTCCCCTTGCCGAATTTCAAAATCATCGAGAAAAGCGGTGAACGGAACGAGCGCGGATGGGCGAGGATGCGCGAGATTGTCGAGAGACGCATGGACTCCCAACTCATTGAACTGAAGGCGCTCGACCACGCGGTCGAAATGAGCGGCGGGGTGGTCCGCGAATTGGTCAGGATCATTCAAGGAGCTGCCAGCCGGGCGCTGGTGGCCAAGGCAAACGTCATCAAGTTCGAGCATGTCGAGCATGCCGTGGACAAGCTTCGAATGGAATACAGTTACAGCCTGACCCGGGATGAGTACATTGATATTTTGCGAAAGGTTCACGATTCCAAGGAACTAAGATACCCTGACGAGAAACCCTTGCTGGACCTTCTCCACAATCTTTTCATCTTGCAATACCCCAACGGCCCCGGATGGTACGGAGTTAACCCCATTGTCCATAAGCTCATCGGAGTCGGAGCGTAGTCTCGTTACGGCAATGCTTCTTAGCGACGCGGACCGGCGAACGGTTGCGGAGATCGCGGTAACGCTTGAGGCCTCGAAGCATGGCTGTGTCTACTTTGGCGTTTGCAATAACCGGCTTAAGATCGAAGCTGTGGAAGCCGCCCTCGAGCAGGCTCTCTCACCCCACGGGATGGGCGTAGAACGTGTGGTCTTGGCCGAACGTGACACGAGTGCAGACCCTCCCGCCTATCGTGTCCACATCGTGAATCCGTTTGACTACTTTGATGCGCTGCCCCGCCAAAAGTGCCGACTCTATTTCATTCATGGCCTCCCTGAGCTGATTCGAGCGCAAACAGGCGGGGATAGTTCCAAGGTTGCCTCTGTTTCCCAGCTTCTGAACTATCGTCGTGAATACTTTCACGATCAGCGCCTCTGTGTGCTCCTTTGGCTCGATCAGGAAACCGTGCCGTATGTCATGCAGAATTCTCCGGATTTTTGGTCCTTCCGGTCTGGCATGGCGCGGCTCACTGACGCTCCGGGGGCGGCTCAGCCGCGAGACCCCGGCGGCTGGCAGCAGAGTGCGCCATTGGGCCTCTCGGGGGACCTGGAAGAAAGACTTCGGCAGTTGGCCGTATACAGGAAAAAAACTCCTCCGGATGAGAATGCCATCGCCAACCTTCTCCTGGACATTGGTGGCCTCCGCGTAAATGGGCATGAGCTCCAGGAGGCGTTCGCCAACCTTCACGAGGCCGAGGATATATACGAGAGGCTCGGGCTGCGGCAGCAAGTTAGCCTTGTAAAGACAGGGCTCTTCCGCGCCTATCAGCAAACGGGTCAACTCGAGAAGGCGGAGGAATCTATCCGTCAGGCGATGGAGATTGACGAGGAACTTCAGAACGAATCCTCTTTGGCGACAGACTACGCCGACCTGAGCCTGGTCTATGACGCGCGGGGACAGTTAGAGGAAGCGGAGAAGTGGCTGCGCAAGGCCATCGAGATCGCTGAACGGCTGGGGGACGAGTCCGAGGTTGCCGTCCGCTACAACAATCTGAGCCAGATCTACAAAGACCGGGGCCAGTTGGAGGAAGCGGAGAAGTGGTTGCGCAAGGCCATCGAGATCGCTGAACGGCTGGGGGACGAGCCCAAGCTTGCCATCCGCTACAACAACCTGAGCCAGATCTACAAAGACCGGGGCCAGTTGGAGGAAGCGGAAAGGTGGCTGCGCAAGGCCATCGAGATCGACGAACGGTTGAGGGACGAACCCAATCTTGCTATTGACTATAGCAACCTGAGCCAGATCCATATAGCGGAGGGCCAGTTCGAGGCAGCGGAGGACTGGTTGCGCAAGGCCATCGAGATCGATGAGCGCTTGGGGGCCGAGCCGAAACTTGCCATCCGTTACGGCAACCTCAGCCAAATCTATCAAGCGCGGGGCCAGTTGGAGAAAGCAGAGAAGTGGCTGCGCAAAGCCCTGACCCTGATGGAACCGAAGGGGCCGTCGGCGACCCTAGACACCCTGAAATCTAACCTTGAGTATTTGGAGAGGGGAAAAAAGCAGCAGACCCCCTTGCCTTGACGCGGTCGCCGATCAGGACACCACCAGCCGCAGGTTTTCCCGGGATATCCGAAATCGCGCAGAGACGCCGAGGCGGAGAGATTCGGAATAAATAATTGCTTTGTCTTTTCGGCCTCTGCGTCTTTGCGCCTCTGCGCGAGATGCTTTTCCTCGTGCAGGTTTTCCTTCGCAGCTTCGCGAGTCCTGGGTGAGGAATTCGACGAAAATCCCCCGAGCCCCGGAGCGTTGCGCCGTTTCCTCTGGCCGTGATTTCTATCACCCCTTGGGGGCCGTGTAGCGCAGTGCCCGCTCTCCGGCCCTGCGGCTCTTCTGCCGGCACAGGCTCTCGCCGTGCCGCTGCAAGAGGGTCCGAATATCCTTTGCCACGCCGAAAATATCATTCCGCAAACATCCAGGCTGCGCAGCCAAAAAACACGGGGGCGTGGAAAAGCCGCAAGGCTGGAGAGCGAACCTTGCGCTACGTGTCCTATTGCGGCCGGTTCGCGAACCATCCCTGCTGCAAGGGGCGATCACGCCCAGTTCTTCTTGCGCGGGAGCGTCTTCGGGCAATTAGACAGATATATGTTGTGCCAATTTCCCACCACTATAGAATTTAGCAACAGTTGTATTGACGTACACTCTTGGCAATTGGATAGGAAGTGTCGCGCGGCCTGTTTGGTCCGCGGTCCTTAGGTGCTCCGGTTAGAAAAGCCGCGGACTTTGCGACACACATCCACCCCACCCGCGGCCCACCTTCGCAATCAAGGGAAGAACACGCAGACAGAACTGCAATGACCGCGGCTACCCGCCACAGCATCTTGAAACAAAGAGCTTACCGGCTCGCTAGTTTCTGGGCCATGTGCAGAAGAAGTTGGCGGTCTTTCTCGTCGATCCGGGAGAGAAGTCGCTTCACTTTGTCTTGGAAACGCACTTCCTTTTGTTGCTCGGCGTCGAGAACCAACTCTTCGGCAGTTTGGCGCTTGCTCAGGTTCGGCAGCGGGGGTGCCTCGTCCCCTTCATAGAACAATTGGTAAAGGGGAAGTTCGAGCGACGCCGCCAACCTTTCGAGGGTTTCAAGTGACGGAACCGTGTGTCCGTTCTCAACCCGCGAGATGTAACAGCGCAATAGGCCGGTCCGCTTTTCGATATCGCCTTGCGAAAGGTCTCGGTCTTCTCTAAGCTTTTTTAATCTTGTTCCGATTATCATGGGCGGATTGTTACATAGAGTAATTAAATAGGCAACCGAAATCTTTTCCAGATTTCGACTGCTTTTCATGGCCGTGGGCTTTTCTCATGCCCGGTGCCCAAGCGCCAACCGCACGTCGTCAATCGGGATGGGGCACGCCATCAAGAGAAGAACCTAAGGTCAGAACTGCGCTAACTCCAGCTACCCGCTTATGGTCCGGCGAACAATCTCCCCAGCTATTCATGCAAAGACTCGAGAAAGCTGACGTTTTGTTCCCACTGGCACCCGAGCCCCTAGCAGCCAGCCGGCGCACAGGAACAGTTTCAGACAATTAGACACCCTTCCAAAGGATTCCCCCTTCCTGGCAGGAGGAATTTCTGACTTTTTGTCTACGTTCACAGATATTGTCGAATCTGATAACTTTTCTCTTGACAAAGACTAGCGGTATGTGCTAGCGGTGAAGGCTACCGCCGGCTGGCGGACATGCTAGGCCGCACAACTCGACAAGCGGTCGGCGCAAACTATAGAACGGTAGGCAGTAGGCAGAAAGCAGTAGGCGGAGAGCGGAGGGCACGCTACTAGCCGCTCACCACTCGCCACTGCCCCTAGGAGGCTTTTATGTCATTAGTCCACAAACCAGAAATGACCGAAGAGAACCTGGCCGCGCATCGCGCCAACGGGAGCCTGTCGCAGGGCGCGGTAACGCCCGAGGGCAAGGCTCGCGTCGCGGCGGCCAATTTGCGTCACGGATTCTATTCTAAGGCGCCGAACGGGGCGCTCGTGGCCTTGGGGGAAGACCCGCAAGAGCATGCCGATCTCATGAACCCACTCGCGAACAATCTGGCCGAGGGCTTGGAAGGCGAGTTAGTGCAGAGCATCGGGGACACCCTGTGGCGGATGAAGCGCGCTGGACGTATGCAGGACGGACTCGCCCGGAAGCGGATCAAGGCCGCAATCGAAATCCAGGAAATGACGACGGGGCCTCAGCGCCTGCGGGCTTATGAAATCCTGGAAGGCTACGAGGCCTTGGCGGCCGCCCTGTGCCGCCGCGACAACGGCCCCACTCCCGAAATCCAGACCTTTGTGAAGAACTCCGGCGATAACCCTTCGGAGGAGATGCAGGAATTCCTTCTTCTGCTCAAGTCCCTGAATAAGATGGCGGAAGGCCCGGGACAGAAGGCCGCGCGCCGCAAGGCTCGGGCGCAACTTAAGGAGCTGACGGATCGCTACCAGAGGACCTGCGTAAGGTTCTCGGATAAACTCGACGAGATGCAGTCGCCGGAGAACTTGGCGGCCCACATGGCTCCCCAGGACGATAAGTCGGTGCTTATGCTAAGGATGGAAGATTCAAGCCTGCGCCAGTTGTGACAGCTCACGCATATGCTTTTCAAGGTCAGAAAGGGGGCGCTGGCGGAAATAGAGGGCGAAAATGAAGGAACCTCCGGGGATGTGTATGAAAACAAAGGACAGGCGACATAATGTCTAGTGACAATTTCCGGTTCTCGCACGAAAATGCACCAATTAAAGGCTAATCAACACCAATCTGTCGGACTTTGTGGCCGAAAATGAAGGAAGTGCACGATTATCGAGGCGAAGAGTAGTGGACAGTGGCTAGCGGTTCCTGGCACGGAAGTCGCACCCGTGCTTGGTCATGACCAGGATGGCCATGCCACGTGCCGGACCGCTGGCATCCTGCCTGCTCTGGCGAGGGCGTCCCGCACGCGACTGTCCCAGGATGGCCATGCTACACAGACGGGCACGCAGAAGAGGCTGAAGGCTGAACGCTGGCGGCTGAAAGTTGATTGCTGACCGCTGACGACATTCGTGCCCCGCAGGCGCTTAAACCTAAGAATGCTCAAAGTTCGTTATGTATTCCGCCGATAGAAGAGGTTGGGGAGGCATGGCATTGTTGGAACTGCGGCAACGGTTTCCAACTCGGAGATATTGGGATCGAAAGTTCCGGTTCGAGATCCGTCAACCCGTCGATCCAGGAGAATGTTCCAAGGAAGCGAAGGTGCCATGAGGCGAGTACTCTTTGTAGACGACGAACCCAGGGTTTTGGAGGGGCTGCGGCGCATGCTGCGTCCCCAACGCCACGATTGGGAGATGGCTTTCGCCCCCGGGGGGGAGGCGGCGCTGGCGCTGATGGAGGCTTCGACCTTCGATGTCATTGTCTCCGACATGCGGATGCCAGGCATTGACGGAGCCACTCTGCTCTGCCGCGTACGCGAACTGTACCCTCAGATGGTGCGCATCGTGCTTTCGGGCCACACGGAACTTTCTACGGCGTTGCGGGTAGTCCCCGTGGCGCATCAGTTTCTGGCCAAGCCCTGCGATGCCGAAATGCTCCGCGTCGCCATCGAGCGCGCCTGCCACCTTAGGGCGCTTTTGAACGATGAGTCGATCCGCCGCCCGGTGACCGCTCTGGGGGACCTCCCATCGCTCCCCCGCACCTATGAAGCCCTGGCTCAGGCGCTGGCGGACCCTGACGCGTCGCTTCAAAAAGTCGCCAGAATCATCGAGCAGGACGTGGGAATCTCCGCCAAGGTCCTGCAATTGGTGAATTCCGCCTTCTTCGGTATTGCCCACTCCATGACCAACATCCAGAGCGCCGTCAGTTTCCTTGGCATCAATACTCTCAAGAACCTGGTGCTTTCCGTCGAGATCTTCCGCGCATTCAAACCCAAAAGAGACCTGCCGGGGTTTTCCCTGGAAAAGCTACAGCACCACGCCCAGCTTACCGCACACATCGCCGCTCGCCTGCCTGTGCCCAAGCACCTTGCCGACGTTGCGTTAGTGGCAGGCATGCTCCACGACGTGGGGAAGTTGATCCTGGCCTGGAGACTTTCCGGGCACTTTGAAAAGGTGTTGGCGGAATCGCTGGGGGCGCGATGCGCCGTCTATAAGGTAGAAGAACGCCTGGACGGATTTAGTCACGCCGAGATTGGAGCTTATCTCCTGGGGCTGTGGGGATTGCCTTACACGGTGGTGGAGGCCGTCGCCCTTCATCACGGTCCGAACCGCGTGCCCCATCAGAACTTTGACGCGATCTCGGCTGTTTATGCCGCCAATCTTCTGGCCCATGAGCTGGAGGAGTCTGCCAGCGGGGCGAAGGGAGTCTACAAC
>JBEKLF010000165.1:0-19430 GCA_050010335.1 Terriglobia bacterium | reverse complement strand
CACACGAAGGTACCCACGTCTTGCGGCGTCTTCGTCAGCTATTACCGCATACAACTTCCCGGCTTCGAGCGAGGCCGGATACCCCGTGTTGTCAATACAGACTCCGAATTTTGTTCGTCGCCCTGGATGGCTTCTCATGCTTCAATCCAGCAAAGGGAGGTTCAGTTTGAATTCCTTCCTTCCAATCCCGTGCGCCTCGTACCAAGGGTATGGTGCCGCTCGTAAAGCCCTTCACTCCTCATCGACTCATCACGTCTGAAGTCGCCCGGATCGGTCGGTGCGGCAATGGCCGCTTCATGGCTCGAGACTTTGCGCGCGCCGATCGGACTTCAAATCGCACGCCTTCCGCGTGCTGCAAATAGGCGACGATTTCGGACAGATTGCTGGTGGTCGGGTTACCGTGAGGGCCAAACATGTGGTGGAGAGTCTTTACGTGGATTCCAGTATGCGCGGCCAACCGGGGAAAGCCGACTGTGGCATTGATGTAATCGCGCAACAGCTCCTTCCCGAGTGTCGCCTCGCCAGAAAGATAGCTTTCAAGCGCCTCGCTAAGAAGTCCCTTTCGAAATGCCGGGTCGCGTTTCGCTCGCGCTTGAACGGTTTCTCTGAAATCTTTTGTCAAAGCCATCGTCATTCGCCTTCTTTCTGTTCTTTCTTCCTCCGCTTGTAGTCCCCCCATCGCTCGACGGCAAGTCTGATGTCGTCTTGCTGCCGTTGTTTCGCTCCGCCGCCAAGGAGGATCACTATCCGCTCGTCGTCCTTGCCAAAATACACGCGGTATCCAGGGCCGAAATTAATCCTGCATTCGTAAACGCCAGGTCCCACACCTTTGGCGTTGGAAAAGTTTCCGAGTCCCACACAATAGAGAGCAGTTGTCACCTTCCGCGACGCCTCGGAATTCAGCCTGTCGAACCATTCGCGAAAAGGGCTGTGGCCGGCGTGGTCATGATACTCGCGGATGTCAACCATCATTGCAATGGTAGCATAGATTTTACCATCCATAAAGTGCCCGAAATTTGCGGCGCCAACGCCCCAGATCTCTTAGCCGCCGGACCAAGGGTAGGGGCGCCCCTCGTGAGCTCCCTTGCGGAGGGCAGACGCGAGGCCTGCCCCTACGTCGTAATCGAGTTGCGCAAGGCGTAGGGGACGGCTTGCCGCCCCCTGGTTCCGCATTCACTCTGCGGAACGCCGGGTAGGGCAAGCCCTACCCCTACGTCTCCAGATTGCATTCAGCCGTTCGAACGGCGCGGGAGGTTGTGTGACCCGGAGGCGGCCATGGCCAACTCGCCTCGGGAATTGACCGTGGGTTCGTCAGAATAGGAAAAAGAGCGTATGAACACACAGAAGAGTAAGATGACCGACGAGCTGCGGTTCATGGTAACCTTGTGGGTGGCTGGCAATGAATATTCGCTATTATCTCGATCCGACCACCGGGCAGCCGCACATCCTTGAGCATGGCGTTGACGAAAGGGAAGTCCAGGATGTACTCGAAACACCGGGCGAAGACCGCCCAGGACGCGACGGTTCGAGAATCGCCGTCGGGCAGACGAGGGCGGGACGGCATCTGCGTGTCATCTATGTTCCCGACCCGGAGCCAGAAAGCGTGTTCGTAGTTACGGCCTACGAACTCAAAGGAAAACCTTTGCTTGCTTACCGGAGACGCAGGCGCAGGAGACAGATATGACCCAAAGTAGATTTCCCGCTGGATGGGACGAAGAGAGAGTCCGGCGAGTCCTCGCGCACTATGAGCAGCAGACGCCGGAAGAAGCCGTGGCTGAGGATGAAGCGGCTTTCGTGGAACCGGACGACACCGTCATGAAGGTCCCCCATGACCTTGTCCCTGCCGTCCGCCAACTTATTGCCAAGCATCAGGAGTAGTCTGGAGCGAGGGTCTCGACGGCGCGGGTTACCCTGAAGTCCACAAGGCCCTTCGCCGTAGGGGGAGTCGCCGCGGCGACCCGCCCCCTGGTTCCACATTCACCATGCGAAACGCCGGGTAGGGCAAGCCCTACCCCTACAACTCGTAATTGCCTTCACCCATTCGAACGGCGCCTGCGGTTGTGTGGCCCGGAGCTGGCCATGGCCAATTTTCTTGGGAATTGACCGTGGGTTCGTCATCGAAGGAAAAGTCCACGGTCGCAAAAGCAGTGGCCGTGGCTGGAAAGCCGCGGCGAGACGGCGCGTCATCCGCGAGCCACGCGAAGCGGTTTAACCTTCCTGGCACGGCGCTGAGAGGGACTCGTCGGTTGCAGCCCCTCGTGAGGCAGCCTCATAAAGTTTTCCGGTTGCAGCAAGCTGCCTACCGAAATGTCTTCGTCGACGGCCTCCCAGTGAATACCAACGCCGCCGCCGATGAGTTCCCAGTCGGCTCTTTGCTTTGCCGACGCCACCACCAGCCGCGGGAACCAAGCGAGGGGAACCGCAACCGTCCGACCGTCGGACAACACCACGCTCAGATCGTCGTCGGTACACGACACATTTACGGCGAGCGCCTCAGCTCTCTCGACCAAAATACTCATGCCACTTCTCCAGGAAAAACTCTTGATTTTCCGCGACGATCTGGCGGATTTCGGTCAATTCGT
This sequence comes from Terriglobia bacterium, assembly GCA_050010335.1. GTDB lineage: Bacteria > Acidobacteriota > Terriglobia > UBA7540 > UBA7540 > Bog-366. Next base: position 16,848 of record JBEKLF010000165.1, on the reverse strand, counting down.
GGCCCCGAAAACCGCGGTTGTCCGCGAGCGCAACTGACTCCAGCCAGAACTTCGTATAGCGACCGGCGTGAGCAACGTGGATGTGCGGTGGCTCGCGTCCTTCGAGACTGTAAAAAAAGAATCGGTAACCACGAATCCGCAAAAGCGCCGGCACAGAACAAGTTTAGCACTTTCTCTTCTGCGGCTTTGCATTTTATCTTTCATTTGTGGCTCCGCCGCACTGCCCTACCGCGCGGGTACAAATCGCATTCTCCTGGACCCCGATGTCCGCAGGGCGTTTCACTGTAGGGGGACGGCTTGCCGTCCCCTCCGTGTACATTGCCGCCGAACCACGAAGCGCAGCGCGGCGGAGCCGCAACCAAATCGTGGCACGGCCATCCTGGCCGTGTCGGTCACGGGCGGGACGCCCGTGCCACAACGTAGGGGCGCCCCTCGTAGGCGCCCTGAAGTCGGCCATGCCGACGGGGGAGGGCAGGCACGAGGCCAGCCCCTTCGTCGTGGTCGAGTTGCGCGAGGTGTAGGGGGACGGCTTGCCGCCCCCTGGTTCCGCATTCACTCTGCGGAACGCCGGGTAGGGCAAGCCCTACCCCTACGTCTCGTGATTGCATTCACCAGTTCGAACGGCGCCCGAGCTTGTCTGACCCGGAGGTGGCGACGGCCAATTCGTCTTGGGAATTGACCGCGGGTTCGTCATCGAAGGAAAAGCGCACGGTCACAAGATCAGTGACCGACGCTGTCCGCCCTTCATTTCATTTTCTTCTTTGCGCGGATAAGAAGTTTAGTGGACCAAACCAGGTTAAGAAGTTGTATGAGGTCCGCATATCCCGTAATTTCAGGGTCAGCCCACCTTATGGGACAAAAATAGATCTTTTTCTTTTTGGCAAGAAGTCGGTATCCCCTGTCAGTATTCTGCCCCCTTAGTATCGCGGTGGAACTTCCAGCTAGAAGGTCTGCTGCCTGCAACGGCATAATCAACTTGTCGTTTCCAGTAGAAACCATTCCGGCGATGGCTTTCATGGCTGGAGGGAAAGGCCATTTTTCCAAAAACTCTCGGTAAATTTTAGCGCAGTCCTCAAAGGCACTTTCACCTTCATCGAAGATAAAGTCTACCTTGTCCTTAACACCCTGATTAACCTGAAGCTGCAAGATCATCGAGATTACAGAATGAAAGCACCAGTCAAACGGTCGGCTGGCATGAAGGATGTTCCGAACCGTCTTCAGTGAAGGGACAGCTTTCTTAAGCAATCCCGCGACGACTTCATTCTTAACCCCGGTCGCAACCCCGTAGACATCACGTTCGACGATGACTTTAGCGAGCGCAAGAAGCTTATTTTCACAGTCGGATCGAGACCATCCCTCAAACTGACCAGTTTGGCTCTTCGCCTCATGATGCTTGAAGTAATCTATGGATGGCTTTCTATCCAACTCATTGTGCCAAGAATCCGAAAAACGATCCCATTCGGACACTGTTGAGACCCATCCAGCGAAGCAAAAAACTGGTTCTTTAGGATTGTTTCCAGTTTCGTCGATGAACGCACGCAACATGATTCAATCAAGATTTCCGTCGGTCCAACGCCGTATCCTGGCGTCGTCAGGCCGCTATAAAGGCGCCACTTCGCCCCCGGTCCTCAGGGTGGTCCACAAACCGCAAAGCTTCGCTCTGCGCCAGCCGGCCCAGCGCGTGAGGATACGCCACGGGCCACTTTTGACAAAGCACTCGTAGGAACCTACACTAAAATGATGAGGAAGAATACGCAAGAAGAAACGCGCTGCTTTGTAAATTTGCCGGACGGTTCGCAGCGCTCGTTTCCTACAGCGACCGAAATCCGGGAGACGGAGGGCGAGGGAATCGAGATATGGAATGATCGGATAATCCTCGCAACCTTTCGTAAGGGCGAGTTTTTGGGCTGTTGGATGAATCCCCGGTTTCTCATAGCACGCAAAAAAAAAGGCCGACCGGGGTAGGTGGGGACCGAGACGGCGGAGGTAGAGGCTGGAGACGGTTAGTGTGCCTCCTGGCTAGCGGAGCATACGAAAGGGGCTGCGTAAAGAGGATTGAACGTTGCAACCCTGAGATGGCGATTGCGTTCGACCCCGCTGTAGGAGGCATGCCATGAACTTTCCCGCGTGGGCGCAGATTGTAGTCCTCGCCCTGCAAACAGTCGTCTTGGGTCTGACGGCATACTGGGTTTGGCGATACACAAAGGCAACCGAACGATATGGCGAAGAGACTTCGCGATTGACACATGAAATGGTTCGCCAGAACGAAATTGCTTTGCGCCCGGTTGTCGTGCCAATATTCGAAGAGAACCAAGGCCACTTTCTTTTGAAACTCCAAAACATAGGTATTGGGTGTGCGTTAAACGTGAGAGTGTGTCCCATTCCGCATGAATTTGGCGGCCCAAACCACCCAATCCACCACGAGACCCGGTTTGGCCCGATCGGATACATCGCTCAAGGCCAGATTGAAAAAGTTGAGTTCAAGGAATACTCGGAGGGCAGCCCCACGACCAAGAATTTCTTAGAGAATAAATTCTTTCCCGGGCGTGTCACATCTACCACGACGATGACGCTTCTCTATGACGATGTCGAGGGGGGAGCGTACGAGCTACCGGTGGTCGTTGAGCCTCCCCTTGCGTCGGGCTTCGCGGCTCCCGCGCTGCAACTAAACGCGTGGCCCAATTTTAGATTGGGCGGTATTCGCAGGCACGCTCGCGAACTGGGCGTGTGGCGCATGGATCGCGATTTCTTGCGATGGGTGCTGCGCGAAATGCAGAAACCCGGTCCTTGCCACGCGCTGTTCGTCATTGATTCACCTGCTGCAGCAGGCGCTCGTAATTCTGCTGAAAGGTAACATTCTTGGGGTCAAGCGTGTAGGCCGCGCGGAATTCCTTCAGAGCACCCCGGCGGTCACCTTTTTGCTCCAGTGCGAAGCCGAAGCCGTGGTGCGCCCAACTATTATTTGGGTTCAAGCGCAGCGCCTCGCGTTCTTCAGCGATCATTCCATCCCAATCGCCTTGTGCCCCCAGCGCTAGGCCGAGGCTGGCGTGCCTAACGTCGTTATTCGGGTCCAAGCGTAGCGCCTCACGACATTCCATAACAGCGCCGTCCACGTCACCCTTGTGTGCGAGTGCATTTCCGAGATTGACGTGCGCGTCCTCATTCTTCGGATTCAAGCGCAGCGCTTCGCGCTCCTCAGCGATTTCTCCATCCCAATCGCCCTTGCTTCCGAGCGCGATGCCCAGGTTGCTGTGTGCCAAGTCATTATTGGGGTTCAAGCGCAACGCTTCACGGAATTCCGCGATTGCGCCGTCCAAGTCACCGTTGTCTCGGAGCGTTTTGGCGAGGTTGTTGTGCGCCATATCATTATTGGGGTTCAGGCGCAGGGCCTCGCGGTATTCCGCGATCTCTTCATGCGCATCGCCCTTCTGTCCAATCGCGAGGCCGAGGCTGACGTGCGCCCCATCGTTATTGGGGTTCAAGCGCAGGGCCTCGCGGTATTCCGCGATGGCAGCGTCCACGTCGCCTTTGTCTCCGAGTGCATCGCCGAGCCGAACATGCGCCGCGTCATCATTGGGGCGCAAACGTGCGGCTTCCCTGTATTCCGCGATCTCACCCTCTAAATCGCCCTTCTTTCCGAGCGCGAAGCCGATGCTGTCGTGCGCCCCGTCTTTATTGGGGTTTAAGCGTAGTGCTTCCCGTTCCTCGGATACCATTCCATCCCAGTCGCCCTTCCCTCCGAGCGCGACGCCGAGTACGGCGTGCGCCAAGTCATTATTGGGGTTTAAGCGCAGCGCTTCGCGTGCTGCGGAAGCTGCATCGTCCCACTTCTGCTGCTGACCCAGGACACCGGCAAGGCTCGCATAGAGGTCGGCGTCCTGAAAGTCCAATAGCAAGGCCGCGCGATATTCCTGCTCAGCCTCGGCATACTGCCGTTTCTGTTGGAGTTCCGCTCCGCGCGCGACGTGGTGGCGCACCTCGGCCTGCCGCGCCTGCGCCGCAGGATCAACGGTCGCGGGCTTCGTCACCTTGGCGCCCTTGAGCGCGCTAATCAGTTCGTCCTCGCCACCAGCCAAGCGGACTTCCTGAAGGTAGTCATCCGTGGGCTCAAAATCGATTCCGCGTTCCTGAACCAGCATGGTGACTCGGTGGCTCGGCACTTGGCCCGCCAGCAGGGCGAAAACTTGCACTTGATTGATCGGCTTCTTTGCGCTCGCGGGCTCGGGCGGCTTGGCGGCGCGCAGGGCGTTAAGAAACGCCTCGCTCGCGCCTGCGGCCTTGAGGCCTTGGTAAAAATCCTCAGACGGGGCGAAATCAATCCCGCGCTGCTCGATCAGCTTTGCGCCCGACTCGTCTCCGAATCCGTCCCGCACCATGGCTTGTACTTGATCTTGGGTGAAGGGTTTTGGATTTTGCGGCGCTCCCGCAGGTAGCGCTGGGAGCATGGCGGCACATGCCGACGCATTCGCTACTGTAGCGGCGGTCTCCGACCGCCGACCGGCGGTGGGGACACCGCCGCTATAGAATGCCGACCTCAAGGTCGGCGCTACATGATTCTGCTGCGCCCGGATGGGCAGCGGCAGAATCATTGCTATGATGAGCATCAGGATGGTCACGACCGGTCGACGCCACATCGGCACCTCCCGAAAGCGGGGACAACTTCAACGATGTGCGGGCATTCTACCACGGGAAGTTCTCGCATCCTGATCCTGTTGGCGGGACGGCACGATGTAGAGGCGGCATCACGCCGCCATTGGGTGGCCTCCGAATATGATCGGGTAGGATCGCCGCCTCGACAGCAAACTGAGACACTACCGAGAAGGGCGGTATGGCCGCGGCGCCTATCCGCCCGAGTGTCCGCGCAGCGGACATTTTGCCCGTTACCGCGGGGGGCCGTGAGTGCCACGATGCGCCGAAGGGGACCTTGTCGGACCGTGTCCCACTTCGCCGAGGGCCAGGGCAGCGGCATCACATCATTCCAGCTTTTTGTCCCTCACAAGATTGGCCACGGCCGGCGCGGGGAAAAGCTTCGAGGCGGTTGGTTACGCCTCGGCCCATTGCTTCTTGATGTAGGCAAGCGCTCTCGCTAATGCCGCTTCGGGATTATCGGTGGCGTTGCATTCCATGTTCAGCCACCCGGAGAATCCCCAATCTTTAAGCGCTCTGAATCCCGGACGGTAATCGAAGGGCAGTGAACCAGGCTCGGTGCGGGCTTTACCATCCGCAAGGTGAACGTAGACTGTATATTTGCCATACTCACGCAAGGTAGTGGCAATGTCGCGCTCTTCGATCTGCATATGATAGAAGTCGCTCAGCAGCTTGAAGCCGGGAGCGTCCACGGCTTCAATAAACTTGGCGGCCTGGCTCTGGAGGTTCATGAAGTGAGTTTCCTTCCGGTTGCAAGGCTCGAGCATCAAGTTGACGCCCGTGTGCTGGACGTCGGGAACCAACTCCTTGAGTTCAGCCACCAGCAACCGTTCTTCCACCTCCCGCGCGGTCATGATGGGAGAAAGGTCCTGAAACTTATTGGGCCCAAAGACGGGCACTTCAATCACGTCGCTCGCCCCGAGGGCCCGAGCCAACTCCAGGCGTTCGCGGTCCACCTGCACACCCTGCGCTCGAGCCAGAGGATCAGTGTCCAGAAGTTTGATGGAGCCCACAACCGCGCTGACGGCAATTCCCACGCCGGCGAGTTGCTCCTGGAGGAAATCCAACGGCTTCTCCGACCACTCGTTGCCCAACTCAATGCCGTCATACCCGAGCCGCTTGACCAGTTGCGCACGCTCGCGCAATGTCATTTTTTCAGGCAGGGGAGCACGTACCCCGAAGCGCACGCTGCCCGCCTCAGGCTGGGCTTGGGGTGTGGCGGCCGCCAGCGCTGCGCTACCCATGGCCGCTCCGCAACCCGCCAGGAATTCTCTTCGACTCACTCCGTGTGATCTTGTCATCGGCATCCTCCGGTAGCAGTAGGTGGCAGGTGGTAGGTGGTAGAGGGGAACACTCCCCCCACATCCTACCTACCATCTACCGGATGAGTTTAACTTGCCGCCGAGGGGCCTTCAATGCTTAAAGAACTTGGCGCAGTCCGGTCCAGCAGCTCACGCACCTGGGTCAAGAGATCGGACAGAGTGAAGGGCTTTTGGATATAAGCGCTGAGGGCGTCCCAATGGCGAATGATTTGATCGGTATAGCCCGACATGAAAAGCACCGGGACGCCGGGGAACTCGGCTTTAAACTTCTCGGTTAATTCCACCCCGCCCATGCCCGGCATGATGATATCCGTCAACAGCAAGTGAATCGGCGCCGAGTGCTTCCGGGCCACAGCGAGAGCTTCCACGCCGTTATGAGCCTCCAGAATGATGTAGCCGTAGCGTTTCAGGATCTCGCGCGTATATTTCCGCACGCCCTCCTCATCCTCCGCCAGCAAAATGGTTTCCCCGCGCGAGGAAACATGTTCGATGCTCAGCGTTGAACCCGGCTCGGCCTCAAGCCCAGAAGAGGGGAAAAACAGTTTAAAGGTCGTCCCCCGGTCAGGTTCGCTGGAGACCCAAATCGAGCCGCTGCTCTGGTTGACGATTCCATAGACCGTTGACAATCCCAGCCCTGTGCCTTTTCCCGGTTCCTTGGTGGTGAAGAAGGGCTCAAACAGGTGGGACTTCACTTCCGCGGACATACCCGTGCCCGTGTCGGTGACCGCCAGCACGACGTATTCGCCAGGGCTGACGTAAAGGTGGGTGCGCGCAAAGTGGTCGTCCACAACCATGCAGGAAGTTTCGATGACCAGTTTGCCGCCGGACGGCATAGCATCCTTTGCGTTCACGGCAAGGTTCACGAGGACCTGTCCCATCTGCCCAGGGTCGGCGCGAAAAGTCCCTGCTTGCGAATCGAGCGACAGGGCCAACTCGATGTTTTCGCCCAGCAGCCGCCGCAGCATGTTTTCGTAGTCTTTAACGAACTCATTCACGGCAATGGTCTTGGGCTCGGCGACTTGCCGGCGGCTGAATGAAACCAGTTGGCGCGTCAGTCCCGCCGCCTGCATGGCGGCCTTGGAGAGTTCTTCCATTGAGTCCCGGTAGGGGTCTTCGGGACCCATCTCCGCCAATATCAAATGGGCATAGCCATTGATGATGGTGAGAAGGTTGTTGAAATCGTGCGCAATACTGCCTGCCAGCCGGCCGACGCTTTCAATTTTCTGCGATTGCAGAAGCTGCTGTTCCAGCCGCTTGCGCTCGGTAATATTCTGAATGACCCCCACCACGCGGACAGCTTGCGATTCCGCATCGAAAAACACCCGCCCCCGGCTGGAAAGCCAGCGTTCCTCCCCGTCTTCAATGCCGAGGGTTCGATACTCGTGTGCGTAGTCGCCGCCACTTTCGTATCGCAGGGCATCCTGCAACGTCTGCGTTACCCGATCGCGGTCGGAAGGGTGGAGAGCGCGCAGGAAGGTGTCATAGGTGACTTCGGCCTCTGGTGATACCCCATAATGTTGCCGGGCAAACTTTGACCAAATGAGATTGCCGGTCTGGGGGTAGAAATCGAACGTGCCGATTTGTGTGGCCTCCACCGCCAGCGCTAGGCGTTCCTCGCTCGCCTGCAATTCTCCCTGTGCCTGCTTGCTTTCCCGCCGCGCTGCGGCTTCCGCCAGTTCGCGCTCGACAGCAGGAACCAACCGGGTCAGGTTGTTCTTGGTGAGGTAATCGTGCGCCCCCGATTTCATCATCTCGACCGCGGTATCCTCACCCATAATGCCCGACACCACGATGCAGGGAATATCGTGGCCGCACTCCTGGAGAATGCGCAGAGCGCCGGGGGCTTCAAACCCCGGCAGGTGATAGTCCGCAACGATCACATCCCAGGAGCCATCCTGCAATGCGAGGCGCAAACCCTCGGCGTCTTCCACCCGTTGGGCAAAGACCTCGAACCCGCCCTGCATCAGCAGGCGGAGAATCATGTCGGCGTCGCTTTCCGAATCCTCGATTTGTAACAGCCGCAAGGGTTTGCTCATGGGACCTCAATTCGCCTTATAGAATTTCGCGGTCGCCGCATTGCGCGGCGCTGCATCCAGCCTGAATTTTCCACCGTCTTCCATTTTCGTGCTCGTTTGTTTTCAATAACATTCCGGCTTTGAACGTACAACAAAGAATGTCTTTTCATTTCTTTACCTCACCTTGGGGGGCTCCTCATTTAAGACCAGCCAATACAATCCCAATTGCGCCACTGATTGGACAAAACGCTCAAAGTCCACCGGCTTGCGGATGTAGCTATTGACTCCCAGGTCGTACCCGGCGGCCATGTCCTGTTCCTCCCGGGAAGAGGTGAGAATGACCACGGGCATGCGACGAGTGAGGGCCTCAGTACGAATTTTCCGCAGCACATCCAGGCCGGACACCTTGGGTAGTTTCAAATCCAGCAATGTGAGGGTGGGCAAATCGGAGGTGTCGCGGCCCGCGTACTCCCCCATGCCAAAAAGGTAATCCAACGCTTCCTGTCCGTCCGAGGCGATGACCAGGTCGTTGAGAATGTGGCCCCTCTTAAGCGCGCGCTCGGTAAGTTCGATATCACTGGGATTGTCTTCGATCAGAAGAATGATTTTGTCTTTCATGCCTTGCTCTCTCCAATTGTGAAGTATAGCGTCGCCCCTTCGCCGACCCGCGCCTCGGCCCAAATGCGCCCGCCATGCCGGTGAATCACTCGTTGCACGGTTGCCAGGCCAATTCCCGTGCCGGCGAACTCGCTGGTTTTGTGCAGGCGCTGGAAGGGCGCGAAGAGCATTCTGGAATAGGCCATATCAAAACCCACGCCGTTATCGCGAACAAAAAAAGCCGGACTGTCTTGGTTATTTGTTTGGCCAAACTCCACTCGCGCCGGGGTGCGCGGCCCGGTGAACTTCACGGCATTATCGAGCAGGTTGGTCAATGCGATTTCCAAAAGCCGGGCATCGCCGGTGCACTTGAGCTGCGGCGCTATAGTGAATTCGATGATACGACCTGAGTGCGTCTCCTTCATGCGGGTGACAATGGTTTCGGCGAGAGAGGTGAGGTCAACAGCGCTGGGAACTAACTCCGCCCTGCCGACGCGCGACAGGTGAAGGAGGTCGTCAATCAATGTCCCCATGCGCTGCGCTTCGGAGCGAACGCGATCAAGGTATTTGTGCCCTTGCGCGTCGAGGCTTTCGCCATAATCTTCCAGCAGCGCTTGGCTCCATCCATCGATGCCCCGAAGCGGAGCGCGCAAGTCGTGCGAAACGGAGTGGGCAAAGGCTTCCAACTCCCGGTTGGCGGCTTCCAGCGCGGTTGTGCGCGCGCGCACGCGTTGCTCAAGTTCGAGATTGAGCAGACGAACCTCTTCTTCGGCTCGCTTGCGCTCGCTCACATCCATAAAGGTGACAGCGACTTGATGGGGGCGTGGCGAGTACGCGGTTCCGGCGTAATAACGCGCCAGGGGTTGGGTATATTGTTCGAAAACGGCCGGCTTACCTGTTGTCGCCACTTGGTTGAAGAGCTTGATCCAGTACTCCTCGAGGCCGGGGGTTATCTCGAGCGCGGTGTGCCCCAGAATCTCGCTGGCTTTGAGGCCAGTCATGCGCTCGAAGGCCGGATTGACATTGAGGAAGCGAAAATCGCTGGGATTTCCCTCCGTGTCGAATACCATCTCATACACACCCAGCGCGCTTTCCGCCCGCTCGAAAAGTTGGCGGTAGCGAAGTTCACTTTCCTGTAAGGCATCTTTCGCCTCCTTGCGTTCGGTGATAAGTTCACTGAAGATGATGATGCCGCCGATGCTCCCGTCGATCTTCCGCCAGGGCCGGACCTCCCAGGATAACCAGTCGGTAGTGCCGTCGGGACGCGGAAACGCGTCTTCCTTGCAGCGCTCCACTGCCCCTGCGAGGCATCGCTGGTGTATCTCTTTCCAACGCTCCGGCATTTCCGGGAATACTTCGTAGTGGCTGAGACCCCGGAGGTCCCGGTCGCCCAGGCGATAGTCCGCCATCCAACGCTGGCTCACCGCGAGGTAGCGCATCTCCCGGTCGAGCATGGCAATGGCGGCTGGCGCATGCCGAACGAACAATCGCAGCATCCTCTCGCTTTCGCGCAATGCTATTTCCGCCCGCTTGCGTTCGGTGATGTCAGATTTTATTGCGATATAGTTGGTGATTTCGCCGGATGCGTCCCGCACCGGGGCGATGGTGGCTTCCTCCATGTAGAGCGTGCCGTCCTTGCGCCGGTTCGTGAATTCCCCGCGCCAGAGTTTTCCGGCGGTGAGAGTGGCCCACATTTCCTGGTAGAACTTGGCGTCGTGCTGGCCTGACTTGAGGACCCGCGGGTTTCGTCCAATGGCCTCTCCACGGGTATAACCGGTCGTGCGGGAGAAAGCTGGATTGACGTATTGAATCTTCGCGTCGCGATTCGTGATCACGACGGTCTCCGCGGCTTGCTCGATGGCGGTGGCCAAAAGAAGATTCTGGGTCTCCGCCCGTTTGCGCTCGGTAATGTCGCGATTGGCTTCCAAAACCGTTTTGTTGCCCTCCGCGTCCATCACCAATGTCCACGCAGCCTCGACGATCAGTTTTCGCCCATCCTTGGTGGTTTGGGTCAACTCTCCGTTCCATTCGCCATCACGTTCCAGGAGGGCGTCGATCTGGGCCATGCCCAAGGGGTGGACAGTTTGCAAAAGCTCGTGGCTGGAGCGACCCACCGCCTCCTCCCGCGTGTAACCAAATAGGGTTTCGGCGCCGCGACTCCAGTAGTTGATGGCGCCGCCAGGCGGCCATGTGAACAGTGAGTCGTGGGCTTGTTCGAGCAGGTCAGCGTGACGGCGGAGAGCCTGGGTGATTTCCTCGCGCCGGACGGTTTCCCGTTCTATAACCACGCTGGCGAAAACAAGAAGGAGTACCAGCGCCCCGCTGCCCAACCCCAGCACCCAACGACCGCGGGAGGCGCGGACCTCGGCTTCACCCGTGCGTGCCACCAGCAATTGGCGCTCCTCGCTCACGACCATATCCAGCGTGGAGCGCAGCTTATCCATGGCCGGCTCTCCTCGACCATAGCGAACAAGCGCTAGAGCGGCATCGGCTTCCGAAGCTTTGCGCAGCTCAATGGCATGTCGCAGCACGCTCAGTCTCTCCTCGGTAAGCTGATTGATCTCGACCAAACGCGCCTGTTGTCGGGGGTTGTCGGAGGTCAGGTCCTTCAGCTCTTCGAGACCCTTCGGAAATGCAGCAACTGCTGAGTCGTAGGGCACCAGGTAGTTTTCATCACCCGTCAGCAGAAAACCGCGCTCTCCTCTTTCGGCGTCCTTCATCGTGGACATAAGAGACTCGGCAGAGTTGATCACCCGGTAGGTGTGTACCACCCACGCTTGGGCGTCCTGGGTGCGCCTAAAGTCGCGCAGGAGCAGCAGGACCATCCCCGCCAAAACCACCGCCGCGCTGGCCAGAACCGCGGTTTGGCGGACGACGCGCAGCTTGATGTTTCTTCCCCCCACGGTCGGGGATGCTGGCAAGCGGCTTGAAACCTCCCTCAGGAAACAGACGCTCGCTCCTACGGCGAAATAGGCTGTCAGGTTCAGAGCATCAACGCGGTTCGCGATCGCGAAGGAAAATCGGGGTTCGATGATAAAGTACCAGGTGGCAATTCCCCCCAGCAGCGTCGAGAGCAAACCTGGCCCCCTGCCCCAAAGTCGCTTGACGATCACAATGGCGAGGACAAAGAACAGAAAGGGCGCCCGGTCGCCGAGGAACGGATCAAAAGCCAAGCGTATGGCTAAGGTGCACACCACGGCCAGGACGGCGGAGCCGTACCCCTCGATTGCGGGAAGCGTTTGCAGCAGTTTTTGCCGGTCCATCATTTGAGTCTTCCGGCTTTCCGTGGCATGGGGACCCTGCCCGAGCGAGGTCATGACCATGACGGCCATGCGACGTCAAGTCATGGGCAACATGGCCATGACCCCATAAATCCTGGCGCTTCTTGCATCGGGGCATGCCAAGGCGTGCCCGTACAGCGAAGTGCACCACTACCAAATCTGCGCTTACGTTGACTCAGACATTTTGCCGGGAATCGGGTGGGTCTGGGGCGAATTGGGAGTGAGAAACATCAGTCTTCGCGGCACGAAAACGATGCGAGTCTCCAGTGTAACCCTCGTCGCATGAAGTGGCGGAAAGTCAAGGGAGTGAACCCTCGCAGGGTTTTCTACGGATCCCACCTAGCCTCCGGTAACGTTCAGCTCCCCACCCGGTTGATAATGATTACGGGTAAGGTTGTATGCAGAAGCCCCTTCTAAGAAGATAAATAGTATAAATTCAATAAGTTACGGGTCATCTAGCTTCTGCATTTGAATCGTTCCCGGCTTGCAAGTCCCCACGCCCCACAAACGAGTGGCAATCAGCCCCCGCTTGCTAATTTGGGTGGGTACGCACGTTGATGACCAGAGCCCAATCTGGATGAGGGTGGGTATTGTCTAGATAAATGAGAATTATGGGGATGAAGGCTCGCCGATTCAGTGCGTTAGATGGGGCAAATGGCTCAAAAGGGCAAATCACAAGAGGGAGTATTTGCACAATGAGCGACCCCGAGAAGGGCCTTATATGAAAACTCGGCCGGCACCGGGACTGTAGGCGGTAGCAAAAGGGCAGTAGGAAGCGGGCGTGCGGCACACGCAAGGATCCCCGCAGTGGAAACATTCAATAGCCGGGGGCAACGTCCCCTGGGACCCCCATTATGTCACGCAGGGGCAGGGCAAGCCCAGCCCCTATAGGACAGGTTGCGGGTCCGCGTCTTTACTGAGGCTCAAGTCGATTCTCGCGAAGTGCTGGGGCGTCCCGTGAAAGCGCAGAACGAATCGAATCAGCCCTGGCTGGCCTTAATCAACCCGCGCATGTAGATCGCGGCGCCCTCCGCGCACTGATCGGCAAACTCCAGGCCCACCGTCTGGCCATTGACGACAGGCAGGGTATGGCAAAGTTCGTACCCGATGTAGCCCTTGTAACCGATTTCGCGCATGGAGTTGACGAAGGAAGCGTAGTAGTCCGGCCCCTTGGCAGTTCCATCCGCCTCCCGCTTGAACTCCCCGCCGAAATGCGAAAGCGCCTGCAAAGGACCCACATCGAGTGCCGCCTGGCGAATGGCCGCCGGAGATTTGTCCTGCATGATCCAGGCGTCGAGTGAGACCTTCAGATGGGGAGAGTTGACCTCCTTCACCATTCGCAGCACGTCGTGGTGGTCGTGGATGACCGGTACGTGGTTCTGCAAGGCGAGGGTCACCCCTGCGTCCGCAGCGTACTCGGTGCACTGAATCATTCCGTCGCGACACCAGTCCCAAATCTCTTCCGGCGAATACCCCTGGTGGATGGCCTCCCACAAGGGTTCCGCGAGACTATACGATGCCAGACCTTGCTTTTGCGTGACTCCTCGCCACGCCAGGAAGACCCGGACGGTCTTGGCGCCCAGCTCAGGCGCAAGCTGAATCAGGTCGCGCATGTAAACCAGTTGGGCGTCCCGGTGCTCGGTAATGGGACTGCTGAAGTCATTGTTGCCCGCCAAGCCGTAGATTTCGATGCCTTCACCCTCAGCCATCTTGCGCAATTCGCGGGCATGAGCGCGGGTGAGGGTCAAGGGATGCCCGTGTGGCGGCTTGCCGTCAACCTCCACTCCGTCGTAGCCGTATTTTTTCGCCCGACGGATCGCGTCTTCGAGCGTGAGCGCATTTCCCCGGTACCAAATGCCAAGATACGTAATGGTGTAGAGGCCCACTTTCAGGCCGGTTGGTTTGTTGGGACTCGCCTGGTCCGAAAACCCTGTCCTCGGCGCCGCAAGGAGGCCGGCCGAAGCCGCCAGCCCGGCGTCAATGAATTCGCGTCGATTAATGTTCTTCATCTCCATAAAATCTGCCCCCTGGATTTAAAGTATGAAAACTATGGTCATCTGCCGCTAGTTGCGACTGGCAGAGGAACGCGGGGTGAGGATACCACAAGACGACAAGGTAGCGCAGGGCCCGCTCTCCGGCCCTGCGGCTTTTTCATCGCGCCGTCGTGACGTTCGGTTAAAGTTGTGAAGATAGATAAACCAAGATTGCCCAAGGGGCAGTGCGAAAAAGGCCCGCGCCGCTGGAAGAGTCGCGGGGCCGGACCACGGGCCCTACGCTACGTTTGCCTTCCGGGGGTAGCACAGGCACTCTTGCCCATGTCTAAGGCTGATGCCTTCTCAGTAAAGAACACAGGCAAGAGCGCCTGTGCCACGTTAAGAAGCCAGGGCAGGCCCCGGATAGGACAAGGTAACAGAGAGGTTGCCGGTGTTTATGGAGCGTATACACACAAACCAGTGTATTCGCCACGCGCGGGCGCCCTTAGCCGTTGGGTTAGCCCGAACTGGGTTCAGGACACCACCCGGCGGGCATTCCCTGCCGGCACTGGGCCACGCCCGGCGGGGTGTTGGGATTCGCCGGGCATGCCGTAGGGTGTTCTAAACCGCCTCGGAGCTTAGGCGGCGCGCTTTTGCGAATACCGCGCTGCCATCTCTTCCATGGACAACGGCGCGTAGTCGCCGGCGTGGCCGGCTTGGCCGAATTGCGTCATTCGCAAGGCCACGACCTTCTTCATGGCTTCGCGGGCGGGCTTCAGGTAGCTGCGGGGATCGAATTCCTCAGGCTTCTCGGCGAAGACCTTGCGGATCGCGCCGGTAATCGCCAGGCGGTTGTCCGTGTCCACATTGATCTTGCGCACGCCGTTCTTGATGCCCAGTTGGATTTCTTCCACCGGCACTCCCCAGGTGGGCTTCAACTTGCCGCCGTATTGATTGATGATGTCCTGAAGGTCTTTGGGGACGCTGGACGATCCGTGCATCACCAGGTGAGTTTGCGGCAGGAGCTTGTGGATCTCGATCAGTCGGTCCATTTTCAGTGTTTCGCCTGTGGGTTTGGAGGAGAACTTGTAAGCGCCGTGGCTGGTGCCGATGGCGATGGCCAGGGCATCCAGGCCGGTGAGCTTTACGAACTCGGCAGCTTGGGCGGGATCGGTAAGGTGGCTCAGGCCGTCGAGCCCGGCGCCGTGGCCGTCTTCGATGCCGCCGAGACAGCCGATTTCGCCTTCCACCGTGATCCCCTTGGCATGGGCCATCTCCACCACTTCGCGCGTGGCCTTGACATTATAGTCAAAGCTCGAGGGCGTCTTGCCATCCGGCATCAACGACCCATCCATCATGACGCTGGTGAAACCTAATTCGACGGCGGATTTGCAGGTTTCCACGCTATTGCCGTGGTCCAGGTGAAGGACCAGGGGAATTTCCGGATAGAGTTCAGCCGCCGCCAACATAAGGTGATAAAGGTATTTGTCCTGCGAGTAGCTGCGCGCTCCACGGCTGGCCTGAACAATGACCGGCGATTTGGTTTCGCGAGCAGCTTCCATGATGGACTGAATCTGCTCCATGTTATTCACATTGAAAGCACCGACTCCGTAACCGCCCTTGGCGGCTTCGTCCAGTAACTGACGCATTGAAACAAGAGGCATAGATTTTAATCTCCTTCGATGAATACAGATTTATTGCTACGGAAGTCCCCACCGTTGTCCCAGGGTTTAATAGTGCGGTTCCAGTAACCCTATAGGATACACCAGCGCTTCCGGGCTTGAAAGTTCGTTGGGGAGCCACTTTTGAGAGTCCCGAAAGTGTGCCACCACATTACTTCGGCAATAGCGCGCCACAGGATGAGAGTCTTACGGCAGAGAGGCAGCTTCATTCGCACCTCAGCGTCACCATCGGGTCGACCTTGGTCGCCCGGCGGGCGGGAATGAAACTAGCGACCAGCGCAACGACGATCAGGATTAGTGAAACCGCCGCGAAGGTCAGAGGGTCAGTGGGTTTGACGCCATACAGCATGGTCGACAGAGAGCGTGTAAGGGCCAATGCGCCCAGAATGCCAATACCTACGCCCATCAATGTCAGCTTAAATCCCTGCCCAATCACGAGCTTCAAAACATCGTTTCGCTGCGCCCCGAGCGCCCGGCGAACGCCGATTTCGTGAGTGCGTTCCGCGACCGCATAGGAAATCACCCCGTAGAGTCCCACGGCGCCAAGCACCAAGGCCAGCAGAGCGAAGGATCCCATCAGGACCAGTTTGAACCGCTGCGGCGCAACGAGGTTCCGCACGATGTCGTCCATGGCCTGAATGTTGGATACCGGCTCGCTGCTGTCGACGCTTTTGACGGCCTGCCTCAGGCTCGTCGCAAGACGCATCGGGTCATCCTTGGTGCGGAGCACGAACGTCATGAACAGGGACGGCCGCTGCTGATACGGGATGAAGATTTCCGGCCACGGCTCGCGCTCCAGCGTGTAATTTCTGGAATCCGCGACCACTCCCACCACCGTTCGCCATGGACCCTTGGCGCAATCCAAGCTGATTTGTTGCCCCACAGACTCGCGTCCGCCGAAAGCGCTGCGCGCTGCGGACTCGGTGAGGATGGCGACGCTTTGGGCGTTACCCGCATCCTGGTCATTGAAAAAGCGCCCGTTGAGCAATCGAATCCCCAGGGTCCCGAAATAGTCGGGACTGATGTAGGCGATGGAACTCGTTTTGTCCGGCTCAGCAGGAGGCCCGCCGGAAACCAGCAGGCCGAAGGCCAGCTCATTAAAGGTGCTCACCGGATAGTGGGTTGTGGCCGATACGGCCTCGACTCCGGGCAGCACGCGCAGCCGCTCCAGCGCTTCGTGAAAGAAATTGGCTTGGCGCTGGGGATCATCAACTAGGAGCCCGTCGGAGATAAGGTTTCCAAGTCTTTACCCTTTGCCGGCCTTGGTCTCATTGAGTCGGATGTTGGGCCTTTGACCCCGGCCAAGCCGACTGGAAGAGGACCTCGCCAAG
>JBEKLF010000164.1:0-19448 GCA_050010335.1 Terriglobia bacterium | reverse complement strand
GGCTCAACCTTCGCCCAAAACTCGTCGGAAACTTCCCAAGATTTTATCTGTGGCATCTTGGGCAACTATCTTGCCTTAATCCCTCCGACGTTTCAATAGTTATTTACGGATAAGCTCTTAGTCATTATCATAGGGATCGATAAACGGCCGCTGCGATGTGACTCTCGTTCCGCTTCTCGGGATTACCGTTCCTTACCGGATTTGCTAAGCAAATGAAGCCAAATAGTCGCCATAAAAACAATCTCGCCTCGTCGTCGGAACTTTGAGCACCCCTTTCGCTCGAGAGGAGTATAATGCTCCTTAAATAGTGACCACCCTCGCAGGGATGGAGGATTTACTCCATGGCACGCATTTTTACCACGCAACAACTAGCCGATTTCCTTTTCGATCGCATCATTGTCAATTGCCCCAAGTGTCTTGAGACCGGCTGCCTGAAGATTGCTTGCACGTTGACCGCGGAAGAACTGATGGAAGAAGCTGACATCGTTCATAAGCTCGAGCCGGTTTCGGATGGCGGCGCGTAAGAAGTTCCCAGTTGTCCAGAAGGTACTTGGGACGGTTCAGTGGGGGGAAGACTTGCCCACCGGAGCAGTTGGCCTTTCATTCAATTGTCTTCCCATCGGCAGAGGTGTCCATCCCGACCATCCAGTGCCCCAGCCACACGAGCGCCACCGTGTCGATCATCCAGTGCGCGAGCATGGCGGGATAAAGGCTTCCCGATCTCACCACAGGATAAGCGAGCAGCGCTCCCAGCAATCCGGCGCGGGTCATACCGCTCCATCCCTGGTAGCAGTGCGCCAAACCAAACGCCAGGGAAGACACCACCCAAGCCCATAAGAGTGAGTGCAGCCAGTCGTGCAATTGCGTCAATAAATAACCACGGAAAAGGAACTCCTCGCAGAACGCCGCGGTGGGCGCGATGACCAGAAGCGCCCAGAGCCGTTCGCGGGGAGTTTCCGGAATCAGCAGGTAAACCAAGTCGGATTCCCGCGGCAGCCATCCGCGCCTTTCACACAAGATAACCATGCTCAGTGCCAAAAGCGCGGCCGCCGCGATGCCGACCCCCCACTCCAGGGTAAGGCTCCAAGGCAGCGCGGCAAAACCTTGGACGAAAACCCTGCGCGCGACCAGGAACACAACTCCCAAACCCACTACGGTCAAGAGCCACTGGGAGAATGCCGCGGAAAGGTAGAGGGCCAAGCGGGGCATCTTCCGGATTTCGCTGTTTCGGGCCGTGGAGTATGAGAGGGCCGGCACTCCCACCACCAGCACGAGAGTGAAGACGATGGCGATCAGCGTAGTGAACATGCACGAACCCGGGAGGCTGGCCGCGTTGTGGGGAGCACTATGGCTGCTTCTGTAAAATCATTCGCACCGTGCGGAGCCCCGCACCAGGAGTCAAAACCACGGTCAAGGATTGGGGTTTGCAACCCTTGAGCCGAATCTCGATATGATGGCTTCCCGGCGACAGCCTAGAGATTAAGGGTGTGCTTTCACGCAAGTCGCCCTCAACCCGAATCTCGGCACCGGCGGGATCAGAAAAACACCCAACCGCTATGCTCCCCAGGCTGAACGGCGGGGTCGCGGTGGGCCGCCGGAGCGGGTTGCGCCGGCGCTACGGTCTCTCACGGCACATCAACATTCACGTCTTGATCCAGGTAGGCGGTGAACTCAAATCCCTGCGGAGCTCCTAATTGCCCGTTAATCTCTGTTTCAACCTTGATCACGTCCTTCGTCGATCGAGTTTTCTTTTGCGGAGTACAGCGAAGCAAGACGATCTGCCTATTCGGGAGCCGCACGCCCTCGATATCGAAGTGCAGGATTTTGCCCTTCTTCACCGCTTGCACCGCGCCCCAGGCCTCCGCCCCCTCGGGAATCACCACCACACCTTGCAGTATGACGGACTGAGCGACTTCCAAATTCACCCGGGAGCCTACCTTCGCCCGGGAGCTCAAAAGGTCTGTCCTCAGTCGCAGATGAACCGCGGCGCCGTCGACAAGGCGCGCTTCCCGCGCCTGCACATAAGTGCCGGCGAAGGCCATGACCAGTCCCCATGCCACCAGCGCTTGCCTGATTCTCATGACAAACCCTTCGTATCTTCGGCCCGGGATCTCAATGCGCCCTTCACGTCCCAGTTCCGGGATGATGTTGGTGCGGGTCATTTCCTCATTGCCGCCCCGCAGCCTGGAAATAATCGCATCGGTCCTTGGCAAATCGCTGGTCAAGGGTCTGCTCATCATGCGTTATGTTACCTGGTAGCCGCGATCCGCGCAATTCTAACCGTGGGTACTTTGCGTCCTGATGGTGCGGGCGGAGCGTCCACAAAGAGACGATTTACGCGCCACCCTGCGATAGTCGCTGCCCGGCCGAAGAGAGTCGCGGAGAAACCACAATGAACATGCCGCAAACACGGGTTGCGAGTATCATTGGGCTGATGCGGATTACAAACCCAGGGCGAACCATCCTTTTCGCCATCGTTCTTCTTGGCGTAATGGACCTGCCCACAACAGCATTTCATGGTCCTCAAGAACCGGTGCCTCCACCTTCTGGCGAGACACGGCCGTCATCGAGCCAGCAGCCAATATCAACGCCGGCAAAGCAAGCAGGGATGTTGATCGAATACAAGAATAAGCAATACGGTTTCTGCTTTTCCCTGCCGCAAGGTTGGCGAGGATATTCGATCGAGGTTGACCGGTGGAAAGGTTACTCGAATGGTTCAGAGGGCGACGTAATTGTCCAGCAAGGCCCCCTCATTTCCATCAGACATCCCCAGTGGACGCGGGCCAACCCACGACAAAACATCCCCATCATGGTTTTCACCTTTGCTCAGTGGCGCTCTCTCGAGCGTGAAGACTTTCACATAAGCGCAACGCCCATTGGGCCAAGTGAACTCGGACGCAACAGCAGATTTGTGTTTGGGCTTCCCCCGCGCTTTGATTGGACATTTCCCACCGGGTATGAGGAGGTGGAAATGATCCTTCGAGGCAATCCCCTCAGTGGTGGATGCTGGGCCCGTAGTGATCAGCACTAAGAGGAAATGCGGGGGTAGCGCGGACTTGTCTTTCTAAGAATCCTTCTTCCCTCGCCCCGTCGTGGGAGTCCGATTTCTGGACCCCGATCGGGTCCGTAAGTCCCCAAGAATCGGGGGCGCAAGGCATAGGGGGCCCTACGTTTTGCACGTGGGGGTGAGGGGGTCGCAGATGTGGAGCGCCACGTACCCCGTGCGATCTGCCACCTGCGATTCTCCCGCCTTCACCGCAGCAGGTACGCACCCAAAACCGCCCGGCAGCGATCTCGATAGGCTTCAATCGACGCGTTCCTCGGTCCCAGCAGCCATTGTAGACAATACCCATCCACCAACGCGCGAATCGTGGCGGCGGCGTCCTGGGGATCCACGCGCCGGAACTGTTGCTCGCGAATTCCCAGTTCCACGATCTCCGTGTCGCGGCGACGGCAGGCGTCGAAAAAGCCCCCCAACAGGGCGTGGAATCGTTCCTGGCGCGTGCCCAACGCCACAAAGTCAAAGAAAACGAGGTAGAGCTTCCGGTTTACCTCCGCGCTGTGAAACAGAACTTCCAACTCCGAAACCAGTTTGCCGCGCGCCGAATCCTGGGCTTGCAGGACTTCATCCAGGGTTCGGTTCAATTGCCGCAGGAGCCATTCCAAAACCCCACTGAGCAGATCTTCCTTCGTAGGGAAATAATAAAGCGCCCCGCCCTTGCTCGATCCTGCGCGAGCGACAACGGAATCCAGCGTCATCCCTTGGACACCTTTCTCCAAAATCTCCGCGTATCCCGCCCTTACCAGGACGTCACGGCGGCGATCAGCAAGTTCCGGATTGGCGCGGCGAGGGCTCATTTTCTCCTTTCGACGTTTAAAAGTCGTCTGGTCGGATTATTTATGATTGGGCATTTTTGTCAATAAGATTCGGCGGCGGGTTCGCACACAAATTGTAGCGAGGACCTGTTTTTCGAGGTCTGCGGACTTTCGCTCCGCAGCGCGGGAGCATGCGGCTGACGGCTATCCAAACCCTCTGAGTTTCTCCCAGAATTCAGGCCAGGGCTGCCGGAGACGCCGGCAAACGAAGACGTCTGTATTGTCTCCGATCGCGCTGTTTCTGATCCCGTAGGGATTGGTGAGGTGCCCGGCCAAATCACACGACTCAAAAGGCCAGTTGGTAACGTCGGGTGAAAAACCGACGGCAATCACCGTCTGTGGGGGAGGATCGCCGTATCCTCGCAGCCAGTGGGAGTTCGAGCCGCTGATGGCCCTCGGCAAATCGTAGGCAGCGCCGTAGAGGTTGATTGCGCCGGCCTCGCCGGCATCACCGGCAAGAATCCCCAACCGCGCTCGATCCTCACGAGGCAAGGAATCGCGGATGTGGGCGACCGTCTCAGCCATCTCCGGCCAGCCGATTTCCTCATTGAAATTGTCGTTTAGCTTGTTGGTGAAGATCCACCAGTGGGAACCTAATGGACCAATGGGCAAGACCACCACAGCCACCAAAGCGCCGCCGATCGCAAGCGCCCTCCACATTGTCCCACGCACGCGGCGGGCGCGAGCAGGAGATAGCGTTCCGGCCCACTGGTCCCCCCAAACGCCTCCCGCCGCGAGGAGCATCGGATAGGCCGGCGAGAGATAGTAATCACGCCCCTTCGCGAAGAAAAAGACCGCCAGGGGAATGACAAACATCCAGCCGATGAGACGGTATCGCTTTCCAGCCGGCACGGCGAACAAGTAATACAGACCCGCCAGCCACAAAGGCACGGTGACAACGTTGCTGCTCTTCCAGAGCTGGCCAAGCAAGAAACCATCCGTGTGCCCGACGCGAACATCGCGCGCGTGAATGCTCTTCAAGAAATCCACCGAGATGAAATTGTGGTGGATCTGCCAGATGAGGTTGGGAAGGAAGAGCAGAATGGAGAGGGCAACGCCGCACCAGAGCCAGGGGCTCCAGAGGTAGCGCCGCGCCGCGGTGATGACAACACCGGCGACAATACCTGTGACCAAGAAGGCCATCGTGTACTTGGTCATCATCCCGGCCCCGATGGCAGCTCCGATGCCTAGCCACCAGCGCGGGTCTTCGGATTTGAGCAGGCGAATCATCAAGTAGCCGGTCAAGACCCAGCAGAGATAGTCGAACGAAACATACTGGAAGAGCGCTCCGGAGGCAAAGGAAACCGGCGCGATGGCTATGGCTATGGCGGCGACGAGTTGCGCCGCCCGTTTGCCTCCCAACTCGCGGGCCATCCAGCCGGTCAACACCATTGCCATCCCCTGCGCCAGGGCAGCGAACAAACGCAGCCCGACCAACGACGGCCCGGAGAGGGCCAGGGCCAGGCGACCAATAAACGGCGTGACGGGCGGGTAAGCGACGTAACCCCAGGCCAAGTAGCGTGCATCGTCGAGCGTGGCGAGTTCGTCGCGGTGAAACCCATATTGGCCGTTGGTCAGTGTGTGCAGAAGGACAAGGAAGGCCGCCAGCAAGGCCAGAACACCAGAATCGCTTGAGGCGAGTTTCCGCCAGATGCTCGATGGCCGCATGGGTTTCCTTTCGGCCGCGGGATGGAAAAGTCGCTACAGCTTAACATGAGAGTCTCCGCACGCATACGGGACTACATACGCAACCCTACGAGAATATTGTCTAACGCGCAGTTAGAAAAACCACCCTTTCCCAGCTTGCGCCGCGGAAAACAGCCGCGCCACTGGAAAAGCCGCAGGGCCGGCGAGCGGGGGGTTCCACGTTCTGCGTGGCGGCTCCTGGGCGCAAATTCCCATGTACGTTCGGATTTCAAACCGCACCAGGGGCGACTTTGCCTCCTCATTCTTCGACATCGGGTTCCGTTGTGCCCGGGATGTGTTGGAACCTCGACCCTTCGTTTTCCCTTGACGTTTAGGGGGCGCCAGGAGCGCTAGCCCCCGTCCGAAAGTTCGCAATTTCTTGCTTTTCTACCAGACATTTCGCGCTTGCAGGTAACAGGTGGGAGAGAGACTTAAGGGCGCGGCGAGATTTTCATTCCGCCGCGCCCGACGTACCTTTCCGAATATCCAATCTAGGTCCGAGTTCGCTTAGAACACGAACCCCAATTCACGTCAGAACACAAAGCGCAGTCCAAACTGAATCTCGCGCTCGTTGGTCCCGTATACGGTCTGGCCAATGACCCCAAAGCCCGGCGAGCCAAGGGTTGTGCTTGGCGTCGCAAACATTACCTGATTGAAGAGGTTAAAGAATTCGGCACGGAACTGAAGGGTCTTTGATTCGGTGATCTTCGTCTCCTTGATAACCGAAAAGTCGAAGTTTGACCACCCAGGGCCAGTGAATGTATCTCGCCCCAGGGTCCCCGGACCAGGCATCACTGTATCGCCATTCACGGGACTGGTGACCGTGGGTAGATCGAAGTACCCGGTGCCGACGCCGTTGTTACTTCCGATCACAGCATTGGAAAAGAACTGGGGCTGACTGCCCTCTTGCGGACTGAGGGTAGCCTTCTGCAGGAAAAATGGCCGGTTAGAGCCACCTTCACCGTATTGCAAGGTTCCGTAAGGAGAACCCACGGTGAAGGGGTACCCTGTCTGCGCCTGGAAAATACCCAGGAACTCCCATCCGTTCGTAAGCCGCTTGGGAAGACGCGACAAGGAATCCCAGCGACCGATGGGCAGGTCGTACTCAAAATTCGCCACGAAGCGCTGGACGATATTGTAAGCGGCGGGAGCGTACTCGCACCTGAGGCAGTTCGGATCCTGCATGTTTGTCGCTCCAGTGTTCCATACCGAATCGGCATCCGTCATATCCTTAGCCCAGGTGTAATTGGCTTGGAATTGTATGCCGTGGGACTGCGAGATCCTCCGGGCCTGAAGTTGTAGGGCATTGTAGCTGGAGTGGCCACCGTTGTAGAAAACCTGCATTTCACCAAGACCGGGAGTGATGTTGCTGTAAGGAGTGTACTGGGGTTCGGCTCCGCTATACGCATTGGGATACCACTGGTTGTAAAGAGACACGCCGGTGTTGGCAACGTAGGCAGCGGAAACCGCGATGCTGCCAGGGAACTCGTGTTCCAGGGTGACATTGCCGTTCATCGTATAACCGTTCCTCATCCGATCCGAAGGGTCGTCAACGAAAAGGTTACCCAGGATCGCCGCGTACGGGGCAAGGTTCACCGGAGTGTTCTTGGGAATGGTCTTGGTATTCCCATTGGCCGCAATCGGCTGCCCGGAAGTACTCGTCAGCACCGGCAGTGCAACGGAGAATGGGGTAAGGGAATACGGCGCGTTGAGCATGTAGTTTTCACTGGCGAGGGGAAAATTCACCAGGTCCTGGTCGGGATAAACGGTGGGAATCATGTTCGTGAAAATCCCGAAGCCGCCGCGGAACGTGGTTTTGTGCCCAAGGTCAGCCGCTAAGCCGAACCGGGGGCCGAAGTTGCCGGCCAGGTAATCCGGCGCCCACAAGGGGTCGGGGTTCACCACAAATGTTCCGTAGAGACTGCCTTGGTCTTCAGGGCGCGCCATGCGGTTGCCAACTTCCCACGGAACGGAAGTGTATTCGTAGCGCAGGCCGAGGTTCAGGGTCAGTCTCCGCGTGACTTTAAAGTCATCCTGGGCAAACGCCGCCATGGTCCACCGGCGTAATCCCCACCACACGCCGCCTCCTCCGGCTCCGGCCGGGCCAAAGCCTGGCACCGTCGTCGCGCGCTGATATTGATAGTCTGCGCCTTCCATCATGCTGACGAGACCGGTCGTGGTCGGGTAGGCCACGCCCGCCTCGAGCGTCGTGCCTCCATTGGTGGAGGGAATGGTAACGGGCAGAGGCGTTCCAGGCTCAAAAGTGTATTGGCCGCTGGGCCCTGTTCCCGTGACCCCGGTGCCGTTGTCCCATTCGCGCCGAAACTCGCCACCGAAGGTGAAGGAATGCCGGCCCGTGGTCCAGTTAACATAGTCCATCGGGTCAAAGACGGTCGTCACGTATTTTGTTTCAAACGTGTCAGGCCCATAACAGGACACACTGCCGTCGCTGGTGCAGCTCTGGGTCATGGTGTACTCGGCAGGTGTCTCCGGCACACCCTCAATCCCCCGGTTCAGGGTAAAGGTGAAAGTGTTCAGCAGGGTGGGTGAAAAGATATGGGTCTCGCCGATGGCGTAGTTCCGCGCGTCCCCAATGTTGCTACTGGAGAAATTCGCCCCCCCCAGTACGGCCGCCCAGGCGTCAGTATCCCTCAGGATATGGTTGTCGTAAGAAGCGCGCGCGAAGAAGGTGTCGGTGGAAGAAAAATGATGATCCAAACGCGCCGACCACTGGTCGTCGTTCGTCGGTTGAGAAAACTCGTAGGTATAGGTATTAGCCCCGTAAGGTCCACCCGGGTTGTTGGGGAGCGGATACCGACTGAGGACGCTCTGGGCCACGGAATTGAGTGGGACGAGAAGATTGTCCGGCTGCGGGTTGCTCGCGCTCGAGTTCGGGTCCGTAATCGTCACCGCCCCGGTCCTTTCGGCTGCGGTCGGAACAACGTTGTTATTCGGCTCACCGAGTCGTTGCCGCAATCCCGCGTATTGCACGAAGAAGAAGGTCTTGTCCTTCTTGATGGGTCCGCCGAATGTCCCGCCGAACTCGTTCCGGCGGAAAGGAGGAACACTGCCGGCGCTACCTGGTCCATTGGCAAAGAAGTTGCGCGCGTCAAAAGCACTGTTGCGGACAAATTCAAAGAGGCTTCCGTGAAACTGGTTGGTGCCGGATTTGCTTACGATCTGCGTGATGGTCCCGGCGCCCTGCCCGTATTGAGCGGAGTAGTTGTTCTGCTGCACCTTGAATTCAGCGATGGCATCGAGATTGAAATTCGTGAACTGAAGCGTGCCCATCTCCGCGTCACTCGCGTCGGCGCCATCTAAAGTCCCCACTGACGTCTCGCCCCGATTGCCATTGCCCGCCAACTCAGCGCTCATCCAACCCATGTTGGCGCCGTTGTATCCCACCACGCCGGGCTGCATGGTCATGAGGCCCTCAATGTTCCTGCCATTGAGTGGAAGGTTCTCCACTTGCTCCGTGGAAACCACTTGCGCGAGCGTTGCATTCGTGGTGGTGATTAACGGTGGGGCGGCATTCACTTCCACTTGTTGAGTAACCCCTGCCACGACGAGCTTGAAATCCACAGCGCGCTCCTGGGACACGTCCAAAGCGATGCCTTCGGCCGTCCCAGATTTGAAGCCCTGGGCCTCGGCAACGACAGTATAGGTCCCGACCGCGAGGCTGGGGATCGTGTAGCTCCCCGCGCTCGTCGTCCGGGTGGATTGGGAAATTCCCGTTTCAATGCGGGTGGCAGTTACCTTGGCACCTGCGATAATGGCCCCGCTGGGGTCTGTGACCGTCCCGGTAATAGATCCTACTGCCTGAGCATGCGCAAAAGGACAATCGGCAAAAACCGCAAACATCGCCACTAGAAGCAAGCTTCCTAAACCCTTTTTCATAACATTTCCCCCATGCAGATTTAGCTTCTCTCCCAAGACGCCACCATTCAATGCCGCATTCCACGGCTCAAAATAGACAATTCAGCTCTATTTACGTCGGTACCAAACCACTCGCAAAACCATTGCCACAAAGAAGCGTTTCGTAACTGCATGAAGCTAAAGGACAGTCTTGGTTATCGGGTAGGTTTTTACGATGCAAAACATGGAATCTCATACAGAATTCCATACTTTCAGTCTGATTTGCCATATCTTGAATCCTGATCCGCCTCTCTCGTCGCTGAAAACTGCTGAGGTATACGGTTCACTTACCCCCCTTTGGCGTGGGAGCATGAGCGTGAGCAAACGCCGACCTGTTCCGTGGGGCCGAACGGCGTTCGGCCAAGGGCCAGCGCCGCTGGCCCCGACACGAACACGCGACGTGGCACGGGCATCTTGTCCGTGATCTGCTTGGCCAGAATGGCCATGCAGCGGATGTAGCTCCGGCGTCCCGCCGGCTATTGCAGGGCCGTCCCGCCCGGGCCGGTTCATGGCCAGGATGGCCATGGCACGACTTTGGTAGGGGCTTCGCCGCCGGAAAAGCCGCAGGGCCTGAGCCCGGGCCCTGTGCTACTCTGCTAGCCCCGTCCAAAGGCGTGTTCACCTGCGGTAGAGAATGGCCTGGAAGTCGTGGCGGAATTCCGCTGGGGCGAGTAGGATTTTCTTAGGCTTGGCCGCGTCGTAGATCTTAATTTTCGGGCCCTCCATGCCCATTATCGCGAAACCATGGAACTCGGTCACAAACTGGACGTCCTTATGATCCGGCTTGGAGGCCCCGATGGACGGCACTCGGGTGGCGGCCTTGGCGGCAGCGATTATGTCTGTGAGCAAAGTGTTATCCTTGATGGTGATAACACCTGGTCTTGCGCCGGTGATCATCTCCCAGAAGTCATTGGCGCTGAGATTTAGGGCATCGAAGTTCTCGTAGCTCTTGAGTTGGACAGCAAGCGCCTTTTCTATAATGCTGGCCCAGATCGATCCCTCTCCTGGATCCCGCAGGTACAAGGGCGACCAACCGCGATCGTGATCGTCCGTGTACAGCACATCGCTCACCTCGATGGGGCCACTGGGAAGCTTGACGGTGAAGAACCTGGACGAACTGATCTCCTTTCCCGTCGGCGGGTTACTCAAGGTGTCTTTCGGCAGTCCCGAGATATCGGTCAGCACTGTGGCTGCCGTTTCGGTCACCATATCCTGGGGCAGGGTGTGCGTGAAGGCCAGCGCTGCGAGGATCGAGGCGACCGGGCAATTGGCGATCCCGGGTGCTTGCATGATGTCGTCTAGGGCCGGCGCATTCGTGGAGGAATTGAGACGAGGCCACGTAACCACGTGAACATCCTTGCCGTCGTGGTCGTTGGTAGGCGGCGGCATCGGGGTTTTCTTTACCGTCTTCACCGCCGGGGTCTGCCCTGAAGAAGAAGTAGATTGCTGATCCCATAGCTGGTTGCCTAGTGGTTTGGGCAGTCGTCCCCCGACGCTTCCGGGGTATTTGCCTAACGGACCTGGAACGCGCGCATTGCCGCTATATTGAAACGCCATGAGAATGACCTT
The DNA here is from genome assembly GCA_050010335.1 of Terriglobia bacterium. GTDB lineage: Bacteria > Acidobacteriota > Terriglobia > UBA7540 > UBA7540 > Bog-366. The sequence goes on along the minus strand of JBEKLF010000164.1, from coordinate 8,402 downwards.
CAGGGGTAAAAACCTTGCTATTTCGGTGCCCTGTCGTTTCCCTCCTACCTCGAATTGGCGCGCATAGCCGCGACCTTCCGCCACGAGTGTTGGTCACGGCCGTCCCGGGTAGTCCGGGATTCCCCGTTTGGGTTCCCCAGCAGATGTCGGTACACCCACAGGCTTTTCATTTTCCATTCAGAGCGGCATGAATTGTAGCGTCGATCTCCGATCGACGACGGCGGTCGGAGACCGCCGCTACAGCCGGATGCGCAAACACTTATGTCGCTCTGAATAGTCCCGAGCAACGATTAGAGCATTCTCGCGGAGCCGTGTCATCATCAATTCAGATACTTTGGCAAATAAATCGTCCGAAGCCCGGATCTGCCCCTCGTTGCAGTCGATACGGAAGGCACTCCTGCATTCCTGGTGCGAATGACGGTCAGCCAAAGCCGCACCTCGGCCCGGCTCGGCAGCAAGCGTAGCGCGGACCTGATATGTAGGTCCGCGGCTTTTCCCAATGGCCGTGTCCAAAGCGGCGGCTCTCACCGGCCATGTCCAACGGCCGCGGACCTACCGAACAGGTCCGCGCTACGATTCCACGCTGTCCCGAAACCGGGGCGAGCGTCCATCTTTAAGATTCGCTGTCATTGCCAGAGAAGAACCGCGGACCCCAAAATCGGGGGTCCGCGCTACGATTTCGCCCTGCCCTTTCGGCTGTCAGCTTCGCGAAAAGGTTCGAGGTGGCCGGCCATTCACTTTTGACTTTTGCCTTTTGCGCTTTGAATTTTGACTTTCCTTTATTCCTTCGCAAACCGTGCAACCTGGCGACTACGCAGCGAATGTCTAGCGCTCCCCTGCAATCGAAATGGCCTGGCTGAGCGGCAGGTCGACCGACGATCCTCCCACGTACACTTTGTATTCGCCGGGGACGAGTTCCCAGCCGCCCTTTTCGGTATTGAAGATCGACAGATATTGCGGTTCGAGGGTTAAGCTTACGGTGCGCGTCTCATCGGGCGCCAGGCGAATTTTCTCCCAGGCTGCCAGGCGCTTGAACGGCTCACCTGCATCGGCGGGCAGCAACACGTACACCTGCGCAACCTCCGCTCCGGCGCGATTGCCGGTGTTGGTAACGCGGAAGCGCACTTCCCTTCCCGCCGTCACTTCCAGTTTCGAGTAAGCAAAGGTGGTGTAGGAGAGGCCAAAACCAAACGGGAAGAGCGGTTCTTTGCCTTCCGCTTCGAACCACTTGTAACCGACCTTCAGCCCTTCGGAGTAATTGATGTCGAACGGTGCGCGCGATTCCTTGGGCACTTGGCTCTCTCCCGCATGGGTCAGCATCCCGGGGATCGTCAAGTGCGGCAGGTCCGTTTCACTCTTCGGAAACGTTACAGGCAGCTTGCCGGACGGGTTGACATCACCGAAAAGAACGCTGGCGATGGCCTCGCCGCCGCGAATGCCCGGATACCAAGCCTCCAGAATCGCACTTACGTTGTCACTCCACGGCATGGCAACCGGTCCGCTCGTTTCCAGCACCACGATGGTGTGGGCATTGGCCGCCGCGACTTGGCTGACCAACTGGTCCTGATCTTCAGGCAGAGAAATATGGGCCATGTCCATGCCTTCACTGGTGTGTTGCTGGACGAAGACGATGGCAACGTCGGAGGCCGCCGCCAGCTTGGCCGCCGCGGCAGGGTCTGTCCCCGGGTCATAGGCAACTTGCGCGTTCGGAGTCTTGGCCTGAATGGCGTGGAGCGGAGAGGAGGGCTGCCAGACGACGCCCATCCATCCACCCACCTTGGCCCCCGCGGCATCAACCTGGTCCGAGCCTCCGCCGGAGAGCACGCCCGAATCCGCGTGCGCGCCAATGACGGCCACCGACTTAAGGCTTGAAGCCGCAAGAGGCAACTGCGCGTTGCTGTTCTTCAGCAGAACGATGGCGCGCTCCTCCACGCGCTCGGCGACGTCGGCCCCGCTGAAGGGGTTCACCGGCCTAAGGTCGGGCGGATTATCAATGACTCCCAGCGCAAATTCCGTGCGCAGGATGCGATGAACCATTTCATTGACGCGGGCCACCGGCACTTGGCCTTTTTCGACGGCGGCCTTGAGCGGCGCGCCAAAATACTTGCCCGAGGGCATCTCCTGGTCGAGCCCGGCGAGCGCCGAGGGAGCTGCGCTGTGCGCGGCGCCCCAGTCGGTCATCACCCAGCCCTGGTAGTCCCAAGCCTTCTTCAGGATGTCGCCCAGCAGGTACGGGTTCTCGCAGGCAAACACGCCGTTGACGCGATTGTAGGCGCACATGACGGTGCCCACGTCCGACTCCTTAATGGCGATTTGGAACGCCAGCAGGTCGGTTTCCTGCATCGCGCGCTTGTCGATGATGGCGCTACCGATGAAGCGGCCCGTTTCCTGGTCGTTCACGGCATAACGATTGATGTTGCCGATCACCTGCTGCGACTGCGTGCCTTTCAGCTCCCGCCCCAGCATCTTGCCAATCAGCAAGGGGTCCTCACCGAGGCACTCGAAGTTGCGCCCGTTGCGCGGCTCGCGAATGATGTTGGCGGTGCCGCCGAGCGAAACGTTGAAGCCCAGGTCGCGCGTCTCCCTGCCAATCAACGCTCCGTATTCGTACGAGCTTTCCAGGTCCCAACTGGCCGCATTGGCGAGCGAACTCGGCAACGCCGTCGCGTAACGTCCCTTCGCTCCGATGTTGGCGACGCCTGACCTGCCGTCGGTCATCTGAAGGTCGGGGATACCAAGGCGCGGGACCCCGGGCACGAAGCCTGCGCCGCCGAGTGAGCGCGCCTGGGCCAAAGATCCTTCCATTCCATGAACCAATTGAATTTTTTCATCGAGCGTCATCTGCCCGATCACAAGATCGGCGCGTTTGTCAGGCGATAGACTCTTGTCAAGCCACGGCCCTTTCACCGCTTGCTTCGCCGCGGGGTTGGGACTCTGCCCAAAACCCGCGCCAAGTGCGCTGATGATTAAGATGACCGCGATGCCGGCTATTCTTAGTGCGTATGAAACACGATTGCTAGTGTGAGTTTGATTCATTGTTGTCTCCCTTTGCTATCCACCGAGGTGCGCGACATGGAAGCGAATACCTCGGACGTAGCGCGGGCGTCTCGCCCGCTGGGGCGTGGGCATCCTGCCCGCGCCCTCCTGTCATATGACCCTGGTTTCGTTCTATGTCCCTTTTTGCTCCGGGATTGGTCGTTAAGCGGAAGCGGGACGCTCCCGCGACAGCGGGCGGGACGCCCGCGCTACCTCTCGTGGCATGGCCATCTTGGCCGTGTCTCCACTCGGGCAGGATGCCCGTGCCACTGCGGGCAGGATGCCCGCGGTCCCAGCGCCTCATCACTTCAATGTCGCGCACCCTCGTCGCGGGGAAATCTTGAACCCTCGGCGGGGCAGATGTTAACATTATTTGCAATAGGCGCAAATGGCTTTCGACATGGCATTGGAACAACAGCGCGGCAACCTTTTGGGGCTCAATCTGGAGGAACTCGAAGACCTTGCGGTGAGCTTCGGCCAACCACGATATCGCGGGCGGCAACTCTACCACGGGATGTATGTCCGGCGCGTTCGCGACTTCGCCGGGCTCACCGACCTCAACCGTGATTTCCGCGACTCGATCGCTTCCCATCAGGCGATCGTCTATCCGCTCGCCGAGCGCCATTTCTGTTCCCGCGACGGCTCCGTCCGCTACCTTTTCCGCCTCCCGGACGGCAACCTGGTGGAGACCGTTTACATGCCGGAGGAGGATCGCACCACGCTTTGCCTGTCGAGCCAGGTGGGTTGCGCGCTCGACTGCCGGTTTTGCTTCACGGCGCTGCTGGGGGCAAAACGCAATCTGACCGCGGGGGAAATCATCGGACAAGTGCTGGCCGTCGCCGCGGGGCAGAACATCGCGCGCGGCTCGCGGCTGAACCTGGTTTTCATGGGAATGGGCGAACCCCTGCTGAACCTTCCGCAGGTCATGAAGGCCGTGGGGATTCTCGCCGACCCCAAGGGCGTGGGAGTCACGCTGCGGCACATCACCGTTTCGACCGTCGGGATTCTTCCTCGCATCGAGGAGCTGGCGCGCGACCCAATGCGGCCCAAGCTGGCCATTTCGCTCAACGCGTCAAACGACGAGCAACGCAGCGCGCTGATGCCCATCAACAAGAAATATCCGCTAGCGGACCTGCTCGAAGTGTGCCGCGCTTATCCCTTGCGGCCGTGGGAACACTTGACCTTCGAATACGTGCTGCTCCAGGGATTCAACGACTCGGACGCGGACGCTCGCCGCGTTGCTGGCCTTCTGCACGACCTGCGCGCCAAGGTCAACTTGATTCCGTACAATAGTGGGCCCGAACTGCCCTTCCGCGCGCCCCCGTTCGAGCGCACGGTGGCCTTTCAGACGATCCTCACCGACAGCCGCATCCCCACCTTCATTCGCATTTCGCGCGGCCAAGATATCGCCGCCGCCTGCGGGCAACTCAGCCTGGAAGGATTGAACGCGAAGTCCCCGTGGGAACGGGAGGAAGCGGATAGCGAGTAGAAAGCGGACATTAAGTCGCTCTTGGGCCGCCCATAGGTCGTTTCGGCCGGCTGGCCCATACTCCTGCCTTTGGGAATCTGCGATCCCGAAGGAATTGATTCCAAGTTGAACTCACGCCATCCAATTCATGCGGAGAATTGACGCATCCTGCAAATAGTAGGACCTCCAGCTTGACCACGGCCATTCTCCGGGGGAAGTCACCAGCCCGAGTGGCACCGGGTTCTTGTGCATCGAGTCCAATTCCTGCCGCACCTCGCGAAGCCTCTGGACAAGGCGAAAGCAATCCGAGAGGAAAAGTGGGGTGCGGCGATAGGTGCTGGGGGTGATGAATTGAAGTTCACCGGGACTGTAAACGCGGTGGTAGAAGGGCATGGCGCAGGAGAGTATACTCTCGACGGCGTGCGCCCAGGAAAAACGTCCCTTCGGGAGATCGCAGACACCAAAAAGTCGGGTGTCTCGGCCCAGCCGGCGTGTTTCTTTCTTCTAGCCCCTCAATGTCCCCTATGGTAATCTGATCGGTATGGGTAACCTTACCCTTGACACAGCGCTGGACGGTCTTCTGGACCCCTTGAGCCGTTGCCTCGACGCCGAGTCGGCTCGGCGAGTGACGGAGTTGCGGATTGACCCTTCCGTGCAGTCGCGCATCGACGCCCTCGCCGAACGCGCCAATAACGGTGTACTCAGTGGCGAGGAACGGGCAGAGTATGAAGCCTACATCAACGCGAGCGATTTCATCGCGATCTTAAAGCTCAAGGCCCGGCGACATTTGGCTTCGAATCAAAGCTAACGATGGATGCCACGACGCGGGACGTTGTCCGGCGCCGAGCGGACAACCGGTGCGAGTACTGCTTGCTCCCCCAGGAGCATAGCGAGCTAACGCACCACATCGAGCATATCATTGCCAAACAGCACGGCGGGAGCGATGACGCCGACAATCTCGCGCTCGCCTGCCACCGCTGTAATCTTCGCAAGGGACCTAACCTCACGGGTGTGGATCCCCTCGGTGGCGAGCTTGTTCCCCTCTTCCACCCCCGGCGCGACCATTGGGCGGACCACTTCTTGTTCCGTGGTGTACGCATCGTGGGGCTTACCCCCATCGGTCGCGCCACTGTGCACGTACTCGCCATGAACGACACCCGCCGCCTCGAGTTGCGGTCCGAACTTCTCGCCTAGAACCAACTCTGAGTCATGTCCACGTCGGCTCGCGTCGGCTCCTGCCACTGGGAGTCTGCGGTCCCGAAGACTTCGTAAGTTGAACTCAGCGCATCCGGCCGAAAGCGATCCGAGCGGAAACGTGGCGTGCGGCGATCGGTGCTGGTGGTGATGAATTAAAGTTCACCGGGGCCGTAAACGCCGTGGTAGAAGGGCATGACGCAGGAGAGAATGCTCTCGACGGCGCCCGACCGAAGAAAACGTCCCTTCCGGATCGCAGACACCAGAAGTCGGGTTTCCGATCCGCCAGCCGGCGGGCTTGAAGGATGGCGCGCTATGGCACCGCCAACCCTTCAGCTTTAGCGAGTTTTCCCTGATTCACGTCGAAGGTATAAAAAGTGTCGGCTTTCAAAACCAGGGCGGAGGCAACATGCAATACGTCGAGTGTCCTCGTTCCTAGACGCACGGTGTGCTTCTCCGCAAGCCGTTTGGCCCTGTCGAAAACCGCAGAGGACAAGGGCATGACCTCGAATATTCCATTCTCGATGTCCTCCTGAAATAAACCTTGTGCCGCCCGGATCTGTGAAGGATCAATCTCCTTCCGATAGAGCCGGAGATAGAAAGCGTTAATGATTTCGACTTCGTTGAAGAGGGTTAGCGAAAGGGGCAGGGGGGCAGATTTGATCCGCCCGGCAGCACGGGCGGAGTTCCCATCCATCACATAAAGTGAGACGAGAAAACTCGTATCCGCGTACGCGCTCAATAGCGCCCTCGCTCCCGGGCGATGAGTTCTGCCCCGGTCACCTTGATGGGCTTGTGCTTGTAGATTTCTTTCAAGCGGGCGAGAAAGTCTGGCAGGCGCGGCGGAAAAGCAGGTGGCGCGGGAACGAGCTTGCCAACAACTCTCTTGCGCTTCGTGATCAGAATTTCCTCACGCGCCCCGAGCAGGCTCTCCACTTCCCGGAACCGATAACGTAAGTCTCGCACCGTGGCTTTTTTCATGTGATACATTATAGCATCACATCAGCCCCCCTTGCCGGCTGGCGCATCAGACTCCTGCGTTTGCGAGTCTGCGATCCCGAAGGGACTGATCCCAAGTCGAACTCACCTCATCTGATCCCTGCGGAGAATTGACGCATCCTGCAAATAATAGAACCTCAAGCTTGACCATGGCCATTCCCCGGGGGAACTCATCAGTCCGCGCGGCACCGGGTTGTTGTGCATGGAGTCCGATTCCTGCCGCACCTCGCGAAGCCTCTGGACAAGGCGAAAGCGATCCGAGAGGGAAAGCGGCCTGCGGCGATCGGTGCTGGTGATGAATTGAAGTTCACCGGGGCTGTAAACGCGGTGGTAGAAGGGCATGGCGCAGGAGAGTATACTCTCGACGGCGCGCGCCCGGAAGAAAACGTCCCTTCGGGACGGGAGGCAGCGGGTAGCGAACAGAAGGCGGGCATCAAGTTGCCTTTGGGCCGCCCTTGAGTTGCCCCTAGTTTGCCCCTGGCTTGCCCAGATACGGACAAATTTACCGCACTCAAAGCCCCCGACCGAGCGTCGTCTTTAAACTAGCCTACCAACGACTCGCCAAAGCGCGCCTTGGCGGACCACGTCCCACTTCTTTTGAGGCTATTCCCGCATCCCAATTGCCGCCGCTTGCCGCCCGGTGCTTCCACCCTCCCGGCGATGGGAAAAGAACAGGTCCGTGCGGCACGCGGTGCAATAGTCAGCGACCTGGATATTCGCGGGCTTGACCCCGGCGCTCTCAAGCTCGTGCCGGGCCACGGCGGTTAGATCGAGTCGCGCGGTCGGAACATGCTCGGGAGCGTGCCCCGGTGGGTAGGCGCTCAAGAAGAGAATCGAATGACGGTCGGTGGCGGCCTCGGGACGATTGGGCAGTTTCTGGAAGAATGCATCTGCGTTGGCAAAAGTTCCGTGGAAGGCTTCCACAACTTCCTCGCCCACTTCGTAGCAGCAGGCGCGAATCGACGGCCCCAGCGCCGCGATCAGTTCTTGCGGATCAGAACCAAACGCGCGCCGCATATCTCCCACAGCTTTCTCGATGACTCGCGCCAGGGCGCCGCGCCAACCCGCATGGACCGCCGCCACTGCACGTTGTTGCGGGTCAACAAGCAGCACCGGCAGGCAGTCGGCGATTCGTATGGTCAAGAGGACGCCGGGCTCTGCGGTCATCAACCCGTCTCCTGCCGGAGCGTTGGGCGCTGGGGAAACAGAAGCCTCGGTGCCGGGCAATCGATAGGCCGGTTGGCCGGCGGAGTCGCGCGTCACCACAAACGAGTGGGAGGAATGAACCTGCCGCACCGAGGCAAGCTCAAAATCCTTCGCGCCGAGTTCAGCGACGAAGCGACGTCGATTCTGTTCCACCCGCTCACGCTGGTCCGACGCCGTGAACCCCAGGTTGAGGCCGGCGCAAGGGGCTTTGCTCGCGCCGCCACGCCGCGTGCTGAACGCATGCAGCAACCAAGGCAATTTGCTCAGCCCGGCAGACTCGAGCCAGGCGAGGCCGCCGCGTGACACTGTTTTGAAGGGATTCCTGTCCAAATGGTGAATATAGCACAACCTCCGCGAGGGCCCGACCCGCCGGCCCGCCCAAGAATCGCGATTGGTACGAGCGGGAGACCGCAGAAAAGGCGTTCACCCTCACGGGATGTGTGTTATAGAGATTTTGCGAGAAAATCTAGACCCACACCCGGAGGGTGAACGATGGAAG
>JBEKLF010000163.1:0-19455 GCA_050010335.1 Terriglobia bacterium | reverse complement strand
TTCAACCATAATTATCAGCGCACCAATAGATTAATCCGGCTCTGCCAGTGTCCCTTGAAAAATCGGTTAACAGCCGGCCTAATACTTAGGCGAATGGTTGTCCGTGGAAATTCAGGCTAGGAGAACCGGTTTATGGTTTCATTGATTACGGGTGGTGCGGGATTCATCGGGTCACACTTGGCGGAAGCCTTGCTTTCGCGAGGGGAACGGGTCATTATTCTGGACGACCTGAGTACCGGGTCCGTTGATAATCTCCGCCATTTACGGTCTAGCGACGCCCTGCGATGTTTCTTTGATAGCGTAATGAATCGCCAACTCCTGGCTGAGGTCGTTGACGAGGCGGACGTCGTTTATCACCTGGCGGCCGCCGTGGGCGTTCGACGGATTATTGAGAGTCCGGTCCGCACGATCGAAACAAACGTCAAGGGGACGGAATTGGTTCTGGAAGCGGCCGCCAAGAAGCACAAGCTGGTTTTTATAGCCTCAACCTCTGAGGTCTACGGCAAGAACAACAAAGTACCGTTCTGTGAGGACGACGACACCACCCTGGGCCCCACCGTCAAGGCGCGCTGGTCATATGCCAGTTCCAAGGCCCTCGATGAGTTCCTGGCTTTAGCCTATTGGAAGGAGAAGAAATTGCCGGTGGTAATCGGCAGGCTCTTCAACACCGCGGGCCCCCGCCAGACCGGCCGCTACGGAATGGTGCTGCCAACTTTCGTGAGCCAAGCCCTCGAGGGTCTGCCCATGACTGTGTTTGGGACGGGCAAACAGAGCCGCTGCTTTGGCTATGTCGGAGACGCGGTCGAGGCGATCCTGAAGCTGATGGACAAAGATCGTGCAGTCGGCGAGGTCGTGAATATTGGCAATGACTGCGAAATTACCATTGAAGGATTGGCTTCCCTTGTAAAGGAAAGGACTGAGAGTGCCTCGGCGGTTCAGTACATCCCTTACGACCAGGCGTACGAGCCGGGCTTTGAGGATATGCCCCGGCGTGTCCCTTCGCTAGAAAAGCTCTTGCGGCTTACGGGCTTCCGACCCTCGACGCCTCTTTCAGTCATCATCGATAAGGTGACCGAATGTTTTGCGGCGAAGAGGGAAGTGGTTCGCCCCACCCTGGCGTGAACAGAACCTCGCAGTTCAGTCCTCGTTATGGTCAGGGGAAATTACCTCCAACAGCGCTACGATAACCGGGAGCGCTACGAACCAAGACACTGCTTAAGGCTTACGGCGCTCATGAGAATCAGGAGTTACGCTCTGAGACCAGTGCTGATGCCCCGCGAAGCAGGGGACCATGTCTGAAGCTCACCCTACTCACACCAAATCGAGAGTAAACCCAAACATAGAACGGATGGTCTCGGTAGTAATTCCCGCTTACAATGAGCGAGCGACCATCGAAGAGATTCTCCTGCGGGTGCAGGATGTGGACCTGCCAAAGGAGATCATCATCGTTGATGACGCTTCGACGGACGGCACCCGGGAGTTGCTTTCCGAAATTGGCTTGCATGCCGCTGGAGGCGGCAGCGAGTTGTTGCTGCCCCACTCAGGGACAAAATTACCCACCCACAACATTCGTGTATTCTTCCAAGCGACAAACTGCGGCAAGGGAGCGGCGCTCCGCCGGGGGTTTGAAGAGATTCGTGGGAAGATTGTGGTGATTCAGGATGCGGATCTGGAATACGATCCCCAGAATTTCCATAAGCTCATTGAGCCTATCGACCGCGGCGAGGCCGACGTAGTTTACGGCTCCCGGTTCCTGGGGGGCCCTCATCGAGTCCACTTGTTTTGGCATTACGTCGGCAACCGGCTTCTCACCCTGATTTCGGATATGGTCACCGACCTGAATCTCTCCGATGTCTGGACCTGCTACAAGGCGTTCAGACGCGAGGTGCTTGCAGGAATCTGTCTCGAAGAAGATCGATTTGGGTTCGAGCAGGAGATCACCATCAAAATTGCCAAGAATAGATGGCGTGTTTACGAGGTCCCGATTTCATATTACGGGCGCACTTACTCCGAAGGGAAAAAGATAACCTGGAAAGACGGATTCCGAGCGCTGTGGTGCATCCTGCGTTACAGCTTGAGTGCCAAGCCGGCTCCGGGCCGGCAGCATCAAGCGGTGCCTGAGCCTGAAGTGACCACAACAGCGAGAAGGGCGGAATGAGTCAGTTGATCAAGGCTCCCCTGGCCACCCAGACTCTATCGAGCCATCCCGCGCCGCAAAGCCTTACCCCAGTCCCTCCGCGTCATCAGTATTCCAAGTTCCTCTTGCTTCTCTTTTTCCTAACGCTGCCTTTAGTCAATCCCTGGGTCAGAGGTGATGGGGTTGGCTACTATGCCTACCTCCGGTCTCTGCTGGTCGAGCATCAGCTGGATTTCGCGAGTGACTGGCGGTCCGCGAACGAAAGTTTCTCCATGGGCAGGGTCCGGCCGGATGGGACGATTGACCCCCGCCAGTACACGCCGACCGGCCATCTCGACAATCATTTCGCCGTCGGACCTTCCATGCTCTGGGCGCCCTTTCTCCTGCCGGTCCACTACGCAATGTTGACGCTCCAGAGATTTGGGATCAATGTCCAGGCGAACGGCTATTCTCGGCCCTACCTTGTTACGATGGCCCTCGCCACGGCGCTTTACGGGTTCCTGGGGTTGTTCATTTCTTTTCGACTCGCTTGCCTCTATACGCAGGAGCGTTGGGCCTGGCTGGCAACTCTGGGCATCTGGTTCGCGAGCTCTCTTCCCGTCTACATGTACTTCAATCCTTCGTGGTCGCACGCTCACTCGGTGTTTGCCGTCGCGGTTTTCCTATGGTACTGGCAACGGACCCGCCCAGCGCGAACCCCCGGACAATGGGTGATTTTAGGGCTGATTTCGGGTTTGGTGCTGGATGTCTATTATGCCAACATTGCCGTTCTGTTGGTGCCATTCGTTGAATCCTTGCAGTGTTACTGGCGAAGCTGGCGCGCCCCGAGATGTGACTGGAAGGCCCTTAGCCGGCTGTTCGGAGCCAATTTACTCTATTGCTTTGCTACGTTGATCACCTTCTCGCCCACCTTGATTACGCGGCAGATTATCTACGGGCATCCGCTATCGTTCGGATATGGAGATGTCGACGTTGGGCTTTTAGCCTCACCCCGTCTGGGCAGCGTCTTGTTCTCATCGGATCATGGCTTATTGGTTTGGACGCCCATTGTCATTCCTGCGTTCATCGGGCTCTTCCTCCTCCGCAGGCAGGACCGGCCCATGGCAGCGTCCCTTGTCACCGCAGCCTTGGCGCTCTATTACCTCATTACTATCGACTCGTGTTGGGACGGGATTTCATCGTTCGGCAACCGGTTCTTTATTTCCCTCACCCCTTTCTTTGTCCTGGGCTTGGCGGTTTCCCTCAACGAGTTCGGGAAATGGTTAGGAAGAGGGCGGAAGGCGTTGGTGATCGCACGCTCGGCCACTGCTCTCTTCATCGTTTGGAACTTGGCTTTTATTTTCCAGTGGGGCACCCACATGGTTCCAGCCCGTGGACCGATATCCTGGAAGCAGATGGTCCGCAATCAATTCACCGCAGTGCCTCAGCGGGCCGCCACCGAAGTCGCGGCCTATTTTGAGAACCGCGGAGCTCTGATGCACCAAATCGAGCAGGAAGACGTCCGCCAATTGAAGCGGCAGGAAGGAGTGGCCAAAACGAAGTGACAAACGAACTCGCGGAGCAAGCTGTTCCGGTTGAACTCCCGGTGCTGCGGATCGCTCCGCCGCGCGGTTGGCTGGATATCGACTTCAAGGAGCTTTGGTCGGCGCGCGAGCTGATCTACTTCTTCGTGTGGCGCGACATCAAAGTGCGCTATAAGCAGACCGCGATCGGGGCGGCCTGGGCGGTCATTCAGCCCTTCATGACGATGGTGGTCTTCAGCCTCTTTTTCGGCAAGCTGGCAAAAATGGACTCCCACGGGCTGCCTTATCCCATTTTTTACTACAGCGCCCTGCTTCCCTGGATGTACTTTGCCGGCGCGCTACAGAGCGCCACCGCCGTGGTGGTGGAGCAGCAACATGTGATCACCAAGGTCTATTTTCCCCGCTTGGTGCTTCCCCTGTCGTCCGTTGTCGCAGGGCTTTTGGATTTCAGCATTTCCTTCGTGGTGTTCCTCGGGATGATGGCCTATTTCCGCATCATGCCGGGTCTGTCCATTTTGCTTTTTCCCTTCTTCCTTCTTCTCGCCGTATTGACCGCTCTGGGCGTGGGCTTGTGGCTCTCCGCCCTGAACGCCATTTATCGAGACGTGCGCTACGTCATCCCCTTCCTGGTGCAATTCTGGTTGTTTGCCTCACCCGTCGCCTATCCCAGCACCCTGGTGCCGGAGCGCTGGCGGTGGCTTTACGGGCTCAATCCCATGGCCGGCGTCATTGAGGGCTTCCGCTGGGCGCTCACCGGGCACGGCCAGCCACCGAACATTATGCTCGCAGTCTCTACAGGAATGGTCTTGCTCCTGGTGGTCGGCGGTTTGGCGTTCTTTCACAGGATGGAAGGAACGATTGCCGACGTGGTGTGAAGTGTAGTCGATAGTTGACAGTTCACAGTTGACAGTTTCAGACTCCGGACTCCGGACTTCGGACCCCAGACTCACTTGATGTCTAATCTCGTCATTCATGTTGAAAATCTTGGCAAGCGCTACCGCATTGGCGAACGCGAGCGTTACCTTGCCTTGCGCGACGTCATTGCCCGCGCCGCATCTGCCCCGGGGCACCTCTTCCGTGCAAGGAAGTCTCCCTCACCCAACGGTGATCCCACCCACATTTGGGCACTTCAGGATGTTGCCTTTGAGGTCCGCCGGGGCGAAATGGTGGGGATCGTTGGCCGCAACGGGGCAGGGAAGACGACCTTGCTGAAGATTCTCGCCCGCGTCACCAAGCCAACACAAGGTTTTGTGGAGGTCCGCGGGCGCATGGGCAGCCTTCTGGAAGTCGGCACGGGCTTTCATCCGGAATTGACGGGCCGAGAGAACGTTTTCCTGAGTGGGGCGATCTTGGGCATGGGTAAGGCTGAGATTCAGCGCAAGTTCGATGAAATTGTGGCTTTCGCCGAGGTTGAGAAGTTCATCGATACGCCCCTCAAGCATTACAGTAGCGGAATGCAAATGCGTCTGGCCTTCGCTGTTGCCGCACACCTGGAGCCCGAAATCCTTCTGGTTGACGAAGTGCTGGCGGTGGGAGACCAGCAATTCCAAAAGAAATGTCTGGGGAAGATGAGCGACGTGGCCAAGGGCGGACGCACAATTCTGTTTGTGAGCCATAACATGGGCGCGATCACCCGCTTGTGCGGCCATGGAATATGGCTTGAAAATGGCCGGGTAAAGTCCATTGGACCCGTGCAGGATGTGGCGGCGGCGTACATACGCACCGGATCCGAAGCGAATGGCGAACGACGTTGGGAGGAATCGAGCGCCACTGGCAATGAGAGTGTCTGCCTGCGCGCGGCACGAATCCTCCAGTCGGAAGGTCATGTCGCGTCTGTCATCGACATGCGCGAACAATTCCAGATAGAGATCGAGTATGAAATCCGGAATGCCGTGTCGCACCTCCGGGTCTGCGTCAGGGTTGCGGCTGCCGACGGCACTATCGTCTTTACCTCAAGTGACGACAGGAACCCTCGTTGGGACGGCTGCCCAAGAGACCCCGGCAAATACGTAAGTCGCTGCTCAGTTCCAGGCAATTTGCTCAACGAAGGCAGATACACCTTGACGCTTTCAGCCGATACCCCGTTCGTGAAGATATTTTTTTTCGAGGAAAACGCCATCGCTCTCGATGTGGAGCGAACGTCGGGCGGGGGGACGCGATATCCCGAACGGTGGCCGGGATTGGTGTGCCCTGAGCTGAAGTGGGACGTCGACCCGATAGATGCGCTTAGCACGGCCATAGGACGCCCAGCAGGGATGGACTGATCTCCACGCCATCAAGGGAGTATGGCGCACCGGAAGCTCGTCTGACCGTAACGTGTTAATGTTTCTTGCAGGATTGTCGTACAGTGCTTAAGGAGGCCTTCCGCGCATTTCGCGCCCGTATGTTAGCGCCGATGGCGCCCATGCTGGATGAGGTACGTGAACTGCATTCTCACATGGAGCGGTCGCTGTTGTTACAGGGGAGGCAGGCAGCCCATGCCCTGCGCGGGTTGAATGTGGTGGATTCCCTCGCGGACGCGGAGTTTCAGGTTTATTCGCAGTGGGGTGAGGACGGAATCCTTGAGTGGCTGATTCAGCGATTGCCCATTTCTTCCAAGCGTTTCATCGAGTTCGGAGTGGAGGGTTATCGGGAGGCTAACACCCGGTTCCTGCTCATTAACCGCAACTGGAATGGGCTGATCATGGATGCCAGCCCCGACAACATGCGCTCCGTTCGTCAGGATGAAATCTACTGGAAGTACGATCTGAAGGCCGTTTCCACGTTTATCAATCGTGACAACATAAATGAACTCATTTCGACATACGGCTTCACTGGGAAGATCGGCGTCCTGAGCGTCGACATCGATGGAAACGACTACTGGGTTTGGGAGGCAATTGCCGCCGCAGTTCCTGACATTGTCGTTTGTGAGTACAACGCGGTGTTCGGCGACCTTCATCCCATCAGCATCCCCTATGCACCGGACTTCTTCAGGACCCGTGCTCACGCCTCCAATCTCTATTTCGGGGCCTCCATCAAGGCATTATGCCTTTTGGCTGCTCGAAAGGGGTACGAGTTTGTGGGCACGAATCGCGCCGGCGGTGACGCCTTTTTCGTGCGCAGGGACTTGGTTTCGGCGATAGATTCATGCATTTTGTCAAAAGAGCCTTTTAACTCCTTCATGCGCGAATCCCGGGATGTGGATGGCAGGCTAACTTATGTATCCGGATTGGAGCGCTCGAAACTGATCGCCGACATGCCTGTGGTCCGTGTGGATACGATGGAAAGAGTCAAACTGGGGGAACTGCAACCCCTCTATAGCCAGCGATGGCGCGAGGCGATGGAGCTTTAGAGCACCTATGCAACGGCCACTGAAGGTCATGATTAACGCTCAGATGATTCCCGGTGGCCGGGAGGGGGGAATCGAACAGTTTTTGATGGGCCTCGTCTATGGCCTCGGACGCCTGACCGACGGGGAAGAGCAATATATTTTGTTCACCAGCCCTGAAAGTCCCGACTGGCTAAAAACTCTCATGGGACCGAACCAGAGGATCGTGTCTCCGTCCCGGCCCAAGACGAACAAGCTGAATTTGCTGGACCGCGCCAAGGGATTGCTTGGACCCCTTCGGCGGCCGGCGGGCGCCCTCTGGCGCGGGGCACGCCGACGGGTTTCGGGCGGCACTCGGCCTCGATCCGCAGTGAATCTGCCTCAATCCGACGGATTCCTTGAGTCATTGGGCGGGGATATCGTTCATTTCCCTTTTCAGGCGTTCACTCGTTGCTCCCTACCGTCCATTTACAACCCTTGGGATTTACAGCATCTCCACTTCCCACAATTCTTTTCTGATCGGGAGATCGCATTCCGACAGGCATTGTATTCGGGTGCATGCCATTCAGCGCAGGCCGTTGTGGCGCCGTCGTGCGCAGTAAAATCCGACCTCGTACAGCAATACGGGCTCGATGCTCAGAAGGTATTTGTGGTTCACTGCGCCCCTCCCGCCGCGCTTTACCAAGACATCGAAAATGGGACACCAAGTGAGCTTCACGAGAAATTTCGCCTTCCCGATTTGTTCGGATTGTTCCCAGCGCAGACCTGGCCTCACAAGAACCACCTGAAGTTGCTTGAGGCAGTCCGGCAGGTTCGTGATCGCAACGGCATTACCCTGAATCTGTTTTGTCCTGGGAGAAAGAACGAGTATTGGCCCGTGATCAGACAGCGCATTAATGATCTCGGACTTCAGGCGCAGGTCATCTTCCCGGGCTTTGTAGATCTGGCCGAATCGCAAGCTTTCTATCGCCTTGCTCAGTTTGTGGTCTTTCCCAGTCTCTTTGAAGGCGCGGGCATGCCTGTAATCGAGGCTTTCCGGGAAGGCGTACCTGTTACCTGTTCGGATATCCCTCCCTTGCGAGAATATGGTGGCGATGCCGTATTGACCTTCGATCCCCAATCCGTGGAAAGCATTGCCGCGAGCCTGTTGCGAATTTCCAGCGACGAAGCCCTACGGGAGCAACTGCGGGCGCGAGGCCGCGAGCGGGCTCGGATGTTCACCTGGGAACGAACGGCGAAGACCTGCCGCGCTCTCTATCGTAAGGTAGCCGGCGTTCCTCTGACGGAGGAAGATCTACATCTCCTGCCCAGTCATAACTTATGTTAAAGTGTGTGTAGTAAGTCGAAAGGAATTATTAATGCGGGTACTGGTTACGGGTGGCTTGGGTTTCATCGGGTGTAATTTGACGAGCCGGCTCTTGCAGGACGGCCACGAAGTCATCATCTATGACAACGCCAGCCGCTCGGGCGTTTTGAGCAACCTGGAATGGCTCCGCGAGCAGCACCCTAGCCGCGTGAACTGGGTTCAAGGGGACGTTCGTGACGCGGCGGCAGTGGCGCGAGCCATCGAAGGCGCCGGCATGGTGTTCCATTTCGCCGCGCAAGTGGCCGTAACGACTTCGGTGGCGGACCCGCGAACGGACTTCGAAGTGAATGCACTCGGTACCGTGAATGTTCTGGAGGCTGCTCGCCAGCTTAACCCCCTGCCCATCGTCCTGTACACTTCCACCAATAAAGTGTATGGAAACCTGGAAGGCGTGCAGATCGAGGAGACGGAAACACGGTATCGGCTGGTAGATTACGCACTCGGAATCCCCGAGACTTTTCCCCTCGATTTTCATTCACCGTATGGCTGTTCCAAGGGCGCGTCGGACCAGTACGTCCGGGATTACCACCGCATCTTCGGCTTGCCGACCATCGTCTTCCGGATGTCCTGCATCTATGGTCGGCGGCAAATGGGGAACGAGGACCAGGGCTGGGTGGCGCACCTGGCGCGCACAGCGCTCCAAGGTGGAGAGGTGCGGATATTCGGCGACGGCAAGCAGGTGCGCGATTTGCTCTATGTTGAGGACCTCATCGAAGCGATGCTGAGCGCAGTTCGCCGAGTCGACCGTACCGCCGGACAGGTTTACAACCTTGGCGGCGGGCCGGCCCACACGCTTTCGGTTTGGGTGGAATTACGTGAGTATCTCAGAGACCTCCTGGGCCGCGTTCCCGAGGCGCAAATGGGTCCATGGCGTCCGGGTGACCAGCGCATCTACATCACCGACATCGGCAAAGCCCAGCGGGACCTCGATTGGACCCCGAAGGTAGCTGTCGCTGAAGGTCTCCGAAGGATGGTCGAGGACTGGAAGCTTCGCGGCGTTGTAACCGCAGCGCGGTAGGAGCCGAGAGGTGCAGGGTCCGATTGCCGCGGTGGTGTGAAGGGCATTTGGGACTTTGGCTTGTCCAAATATGATTTTTCGTATTCCGGCAAATCGGAGGACAAAGGTGGGACGCCGTCCGACGGAATCCCCAACGGCAGGGCGGGCAGCGCCAAAATGTCCCTTTATCAGCCTCTGTGATGACCCTTGGGACCCCTGCTATTAATTCACCTAATCTCGACAGCTTCGGTCAGCAGTTAACGTTTCACAGTCGCCAGTTCCCGGCTCCTAACTTCTAGCTTCCAACTCCTGGACCCTAGCTCCTGACTTCGGTCCCCATTAACGAGCAACGCTATAATTTACGATGAAAATCTGGGCAAGCGCTACCGCATTGGCGCGCGGGAGTGTTCCCTTGCCTTGCGCGGCGTCCTCGCCCGCGTGCGTCCGCAGCTCGAGGTATCCCACATGAGCCTATCCAATGCTGAGGGGGCATTGCAATGAAGGTGGTGATTCTGTGCGGAGGATTGGGCACCCGCTTGCGCGAAGAGACGGAGTTTCGTCCCAAGCCGCTCGTCGAAGTCGGCTCCCGGCCCGTGTTGTGGCACATTATGAAATCGTACGCCCACTACGGCTTTCAGGAGTTCGTGCTGTGTCTGGGCTACCGCGGTAACATGATCAAAGACTATTTCCTCAATTATGAGGCGATGAACAACGACTTCACCATAACCCTCGGCCAGAAATCGCAGATCCTTCTCGACGGCTCCCACCAAGAGCAAGGTTTCCGGGTCACCTTAGCCGAGACCGGTCTGGAGACGATGACCGGCGGCCGCCTCAAGCGGATCGCAAAATATGTGGGCGAAGATACCTTCATGATGACTTACGGCGACGGCTTAAGTGACGTTGATATCGGCCGCCTGCTCGAGTTCCACCGCAGCCACGGCCGGCTCGCCACCGTCACCACTGTCCGGCCGGTTGTACGCTTCGGCGTTCTGGATATCGGCGAAGAAGATCGGGTGCTGGAGTTCAAGGAGAAGCCGATGTCGGAAGGCTGGATCAATGCCGGGTTTTTCGTCTTCAACACGGGCATTTTCGACTATCTTTCCGGCGACGATTGCATCCTGGAGCGCGCCCCCCTGGAGCGGCTGGCGCGCGAGGGGAAACTTGCGGCGTACCGTCACGAGGGCTTCTTCTACGCTATGGATACCTATCGCGATTACCAGCACCTGAGCCAACTCTGGGCTTCAGGCAAAGCACCCTGGAAGGTTTGGTCATGAGCGATCTTTTCTGGCGCGACCGGTCGACGTTGGTAACCGGCGCCACAGGGTTATTGGGCTCGTGGCTCGTGCCGCGCCTGGTGGCGGAGGGCGCCGACGTGGTCTGCCTGGTGCGCGATTGGGTTCCACAATCCGAACTGGTCCGTACGGGGACGCTCGATCGGGTGAAGGTGGTTCGCGGGGATGTGCGCGACCGCGACACGCTCGAACGGGCGCTCGGCGAATACGAAATCGAAGCCGTTTTGCACCTGGCCGCGCAAACCATCGTCGGCATTGCCAACTCCAATCCGGTCTCGACGTTCGAGACGAACATTCAGGGCACCTGGAGCCTGCTCGAAGCCTGCCGGCGCTCCCCCAAGGTGCGGTCCATTGTGATTGCTTCTTCCGACAAGGCGTATGGCGCTCAGGAGGTGTTGCCCTATTCGGAAGAGACCTCACTTGCGGGCTCCCATCCTTACGACGTCAGCAAATCCTGCGCCGACCTACTGGCCCACACCTATGCGGTCTCTTACGGCCTGCCGGTGGCCATCACCCGATGCGGCAACTTCTACGGCGGTGGCGATTTGAACTGGAACCGCGTGGTTCCGGGCACCATTCGCTCGGTGATTCGGGGCGAGCGCCCGGTGATCCGCTCCGATGGGCGGTTCATCCGCGACTACTTCTATGTGGAAGACGGCGCGGCGGCATACATGCTGCTCGCCGAACGCCTGGCGGCCGATGCGGCCCTGCGCGGAATGGCCTTCAATTTTTCGAACGAAATCCAGGTGACGGTGCTCGACTTGGTGCGCCGGATCCTGGCGGTGATGGGATCCGCTCTCGAGCCCGACATCCGCAACGAAGCCGTCAATGAGATTCGCTGCCAGTGCCTGAGCGCTGAGCGCGCCCGGCGTCTCTTGCAATGGACCCCGATGTTCAGCCTGGAAGAGGGCCTGCGGCGGACCATCGCCTGGTACTCGGAGTTTTTCACCCATGAACGCGCGAGCAGATCGGTTACGTAGCCAGATTCTCGACCTCGTCGGCGAGTTTTTCGAGGCGGAGTTCGCTGGCCAGAGGTTCGTTCCCGGGAAGAGTCCCGTCCCGGTTTCGGGCAAGGTATTCGACGCGGCCGAGTTGCGCAGCCTGGTGGATGCTTCTCTTGACTTCTGGCTCACCACGGGCCGATTCGCCGCCCAGTTTGAGCGCGAGTTTGCGGCCTTCTGCGGCGTGCGCGAGGCCGTGCTGGTGAACTCGGGCTCATCGGCGAACCTGCTGGCGATTTCCTGCCTGACCTCGCCGAAGCTCGGCGACCACCGGTTGCGCCCGGGCGATGAGGTCATCACCACGGCGGCGTGTTTCCCGACCACGGTCAATCCCATCGTGCAGAACGGGCTGGTGCCGGTCTTTCTCGATATCGAAGTTCCCACTTACAACCTGGACGTTCGCGCCCTTGACGAGGCGCTTAGCCCGCGCACCCGCGCCATCATTCTGGCTCACACCCTCGGCAATCCGTTCGATCTCGATGCCGTCGCGGCGTTTGCGCGCAAGCACGACCTGTGGCTGATCGAGGATTGCTGCGACGCGGTGGGCAGCACCTACCGCGGGCGGAAGGTAGGTACGTTCGGCGATGTCGCGACCGTCAGCTTCTATCCCGCTCACCACATCACGCTGGGCGAGGGCGGGTGTGTCCTGACCGATAAGCCGTTGCTCAAAACCCTGGTGGAATCGTTCCGCGATTGGGGACGCGATTGCTGGTGCGAGCCGGGCCGCGAGAATACCTGCGGCAAGCGGTTTGACTGGCAACTCGGCGATTTGCCCCACGGCTACGATCATAAGTACATCTATTCGCACATCGGCTACAACCTGAAGGCCACCGACATGCAGGCGGCGGTCGGCGTGGCGCAGCTCCGCAAGCTGCCTGGATTCATCGAGGCCCGGCGCAAGAATTTTCGGGCGCTCTATAGCGGGCTCAAGCCGCTGGAAGAGTTCATCATTCTGCCGGAGGCCACACCGGGATCAGACCCGAGCTGGTTCGGTTTCCCCATTGCGGTCCGGCCGGGGGCGCCCTTTGTTCGCGCGGACGTGGTGCGCTTTCTGGAAACAAAGAAGATCGCAACCCGATCGCTGTTTGGCGGCAACCTGGTGCGCCAGCCCGCCTACGCCGAAACGCCTCATCGCGTGGTCGGAAAACTGGAGAACGCCGACTTCGCCATGGACCGGGTCTTTTGGATTGGCGTCTATCCGGGGCTGTCCCGAGCCATGCTGGAATATGTGTTGGACGCCCTGCACGAAATCTGCCGGCAAACGGTCGCCGCGAATCGAGGAGGCCGCTGATGAACGAGCCCGCGCCGGATGCACACGCTAGGGAGGTCCGCATTGGCAAGCGCTTGGTGGGCGACGGGCACCCCTGCTACGTTGTCGCCGAGATTGGAATTAACCATAACGGTGATCTCGACCTCGTCAAGCGCCTGATCAGTGTTGCTCATGTGGCGGGTTGCGATGCGGTGAAGTTCCAAAAGCGCACGGTGGATGTTGTCTACTCCCCCGAGGAACTGGCGCGCCCACGAGAAAGCCCCTTCGGAACAACCAACGGGGATTTAAAGCGGGGCTTGGAATTCGGCGTGGACGAGTACCGTGAGATTGACCGTTACTGCCACGAGGTGAAGGTGCCATGGTTCGCATCCTGCTGGGACGAGGAGTCCGTGGATCTTATCGATCAGTTCAACCCACCCTGCTATAAGATCGCATCCGCAACCCTGACCGACGACAACCTGCTGCGACATACCCGAAACAAGGGCAAGCCGATTATTCTGTCCACGGGTATGAGCACGGTCGAACAGATCGATCATGCGCTCGAAGTGTTAGGAACCAAGGATTTGGTTCTATTGCATGCCTGTAGCACGTACCCTGCGCATTACGAGGAACTCAATCTTCGCGCCATCGCGACCCTGCGAGAGCGATACGGCGTGCCGGTGGGTTATTCCGGGCACGAAACTGGGCTTCCTGCGAGCGTTGCCGCGGTTGCCTTAGGTATATGCGTTTTGGAGCGGCATATCACGCTTGACCGGGCGATGTGGGGTACAGATCACGCCGCCTCATTGGAACCCAACGGGATCACGCGCTTGGTGAGTTACATGAGGCTGGTGGAAAAATCCATGGGAGATGGGGTCAAGCGTGTCCTCGAGCGGGAACACCCAATCATCAAGAAACTCCGCCGCGTCGGCGCCTAGGATGGCGCTCATTCGCGCCATCGCTCTGGATGTGGACGGCGTGCTTACCGACGGCGCCTTCTGGTGGGGGCCGGACGGGCAGGAGTGGAAGCGGTTCACGTTCGCCGACGTGATGGGCGTCTCATTGGCGCGCAAGGCTGGGCTGATCGTGGCACTGATCTCCGGGGAGGATAGCCCGTTGGTGGATCGCTTTGCGCTTAAAATGGGCATCACGGACGTCCACAAGAACTGTAAGGACAAAGCCGAAGCCTTGCGCTTGTTCGCCCAACGGAACGCTCTCGAGCTGAATGAAATCTGCTTCATGGGCGACGATGTCAACGACCTGGGCGCGCTCGGGATCGCCGGCCTCGCCGCCGCTCCGGCCGACGCCCGGCCCGACGTCTTGGTGAAGGCAGGCTTCGTAGCAACACGCGGCGGCGGCAACGGCGCCATTCGAGAGTTGGTGGACTCGATCTTAGCGGCGCGCTCGGCGTCCCAACCGGCACCGAAAGGCAATGAGTAATGAAGCTCTCCGATTATGTCGTGCGGTTCATCGCCAACCTGGGCGTGAAACACGTTTTTCTCGTCACCGGCGGCGGCGCCATGCACCTTAACGATTCCCTTGCCCGCTGCGCCGAAATCGAGTTTGTTTGCAATCTCCACGAGCAGGCCAGCGCGATTGCAGCCGAGGCGTACGCGAAGGTAACGAACAATCTGGGTGTAGCGATGGTGACGACCGGTCCCGGAGGAACGAATGCGGTGACCGGGGTAGCCGGGGCGTGGCTGGACTCCACGCCGTGCCTGTTCGTCTCCGGGCAGGTCAAGCGCGCCGATCTCAAGCGCGACTCGGGCGTTCGGCAACTGGGGGTGCAGGAGGTGGACATCGTCTCTATTGTCCAGTCCATCACAAAGTATGCAGTTACGGTGGCAGAACCTGAGAGCATTCAATACCACATGCAAAAGGCTGTATACCTTGCCAAGTCCCGGCGGCCGGGACCCGTCTGGATCGACATACCCCTGGACGTGCAAGCATCGGAAATCCAGCCGGACACACTCAGCACCTTTTCGCCGCCAAGCGATGAGCGACGCATGGATGACACGCTGTCGCGGGATGTCGCCCGAGCTCTCGACCTGATCAACGCGTCTGAACGGCCGGTGCTGCTGGCAGGAAATGGCATCCGGCTCGCGGGGGCCTACAGGGAGTTTCTCGAGCTCGTCGATTTGTTGCAGATCCCAGTGCTCACGACCTGGCTCGGACTCGACCTGCTACCTGAGTCCCATCGGCTCAATGCGGGCAGGCCGGGCTCGATGGCCCCGCGCAGCGCCAATTTTGCGCTCCAAAATTCCGATCTCTTGTTCTCGATCGGTGCTCGCCTTGATCTTGCGATGTGCGGATACGCGTATGACAAGCTTGCCCGTGCTGCTAAGAAGATCATCGTCGATATCGATCCGGCGGAGATTCGAAAACTGACCTGTAAGGTCGATTTGCCCATCGCCGGCGACGCGCGGCAAGTGATTACTAGGATGCTGGATTCCCGCAATACGATCGCTCAGCGTGACAGGAAGGTATGGCTGGATCGGTGCAGCGACTGGAAGGCCAGATATCCCGTGCCTGTCCCCGCGCAACGAGGCAGCGAAGGGCGGGTGAGCGCATACGTTTTTTCCGAAGCGTTGTGCGAAGCCATGGAGGATGATCTCATCGTGCCCGGGAGCTCGGGTTTTGCTCCCGAGATTTTTTTCCTGGTGATGAGGGTGAAGCATGGACAGCGGGTTCTGCATACCCGAGGACTGGGAGCGATGGGATTCGGCCTCCCCGCGAGCATTGGGGCCTGTCTTGCCGGCGGCCGGAGGCGCACTGTCTCGGTGGACGGCGACGGCGGCTTTCAACTGAATATCCAAGAACTCGAAACCGTCGCGCGCCTGCAATTGCCGCTGAAGATGTTCGTTGTCAACAATGATGGCTACGCGTCCATCAGGGCCTCACAGACCGGGTACTTCGGACGGAACATCGGGTGCGATTCCCGCAGCGGTTTGACCTTGCCTGACGTGAAACGCGTCGCCGCCGCCTATGGACTGCCGACCTGCCGGATCGGCGACGAACCCGATCTCGTTGATCGTCTCCGCGCGATTCTCGACGCCCCGGGGCCCATGGTATGCGAAGTTGCAGCGATTCCGGACGAGCCGCGGGCGCCACGGCTGTCCTCTGCTCACCGTCCGGATGGGTCTATTGTGTCGAAGCCCCTGGAGGACCTCTGGCCCTTCCTCGATCGTGAGGAGTTCGCCTCCAATATGCTGATCGAACCACTCGAAGACTGGCCAGGAGTGTGATCGTGCCGGACGGCCAAGATGTACGTGCATTGAATAACCAGCCAGATCACCATCCGTTTCCGGAGGTCCCATCCCGGGTGATCGGCATCCTCCAGGGGCGCTTGACACGACCTTGGAACGGAGAGTTGCAGTGCTTTCCCCGTGATGGCTGGGAGGAGGAATTTTTTCTCGCGCGCCGCTGCGGCTTCAATGCAATCGAATTGATTGCCGAGGCCAGCCACAACCCCGCCAACCCGATATGGTCGGACGATGGCAGAAGGCGGATTCGCGAACTCTCGCAGCAGACGGGCGTGCGCGCGACAACTTTGTGCGCCGACTGTTTTATGAGCGTGACGTTCAGCCGCGCCCCGGAGGCCAGTGTGGAGCTTCTGGCCAAGCTCATCGGTTGCGGCTTTGAGCGTATCGTGGTGCCGTTCATCGGCGCGGCAAACCTCGCCTCGATACAGGAGGCTAAGCAGGCATTTGCGCGCGTGTCGGCCTTAGCCGGGCATGGCGTCGAGTTGGCCGTCGAGAGCGCCCTGCCTGCAGACGCGCTGCGATCATCGCTTGAAGGCAAACCGCTGGGTGTTTGCTACGACCTCGGAAACACGACGGCCCTAGGGTATGACATCGTGCACGAGATTCATACTCTGGGGTCACGAATTTCTCACGTTCACGTCAAGGACAAGCGCCGCTCGGACGGACAAAACGTGATTCTCGGCACGGGCGATACCGATCTAGTGGGTGCATTTGCCGCCCTTCGTGCGATTGGCTTCGCCGGCGAGTTTACCCTCGAGACCAATCGAGGAAATGACCCGGTTGAGACCGCCAGCGCGCATCTCAAACTGGTCGAGGACCTGCTCCGATGAAGATACTGTTCGTCGGCCTGGGAGGCGCTGGACAACGGCACCTTCGCAATTTTCGAGCGATCCTCGGAGGCGCCGCGAGCTACATGGCGTATCGCGTGCGCAAAGCGTCTGTCGTCATTGGCCCCGACTTTGAAGTCATCCCTGGTGCCGCGCTGAGCATTCCCGTTTTTGACTCGCTGGAATCCGCTGTCGCCGAGCATCCGGATGCGGTGGTCATTTCAAATCCCACTAGCGAGCACATCGCGACGGCTCTCGCTGCGACGCGGGCATCGGCACACGTCCTGATCGAGAAACCGCTCTCGAATACTCTGCAATGTGTCACTGATTTGGAGCGTACCTTATCGGAGCGAGCACGGGTTGGCCTCGTCGGCTACATGATGCGTTTCCATCCCGCCCTGAAGCAGGTTCGAGACTGGTTGAATGAGGGGAGGATTGGCAAGGTCCTCTCCGCACGCTTTGAAGTTGCCTCCTATGTCCCTGACTGGCACCCATGGGAAGATTATAGAAATCTGTACGCGGTCAAGCGCGCCCTTGGCGGCGGCGTCGTCCTCACTGAGAGTCACGAGCTTGATCTCGCGGTCTGGTTTTTCGGCAAGCCACGCCGGGTTTTCGCCATGGGTGGCGCCCTCAGTGGAGACTCCGGAGATGTCGAGGACACCGCCAGCATTCTCCTCGATTATGGTTTTCCCGTTCACGTTCAGTTGTGCTTTATGCAACGTCCTCCTTCTCGGTCCTGCGAAGTCAACGGCACCAACGGTCGCATTGTTTGGACGGGGAGTAGTTCAGTGAGGGTGTTTGAGGGGGGCAGATGGACGTCCCAGGAGTTTGCAGGGTGCGAACGGGGAGAACTGTTCCACGCCGAGGCGCGCCACTTTCTCCAGTGCATCGAAGGCCGCGAAAGCCCCATGGTGGATGTCCGGGCAGGAGTGGCGCCACTCGAGATCGCTCTGGCCGCGCTCCAGTCGATCGACACAGGCCACGTTGTGGAGCTATAGCCAATGTCAGTCCAAGATTCGCACCCGTTCAGGGGGAGAAAATACACTGATCTTGCACACTCGTTTGACCTTTCCGACCGCGTCTACCTCGTGACGGGCGGTGCGGGATACCTCGGTGTCCGGCATGCCGAAGCCATTATGGAGGCGAAAGGCACTCCCGTTATAAATGATGTCCACAACGACAGGATTGACCGCACCCTCAGCCATCTGAAGTCACGATTCGGCGACCGGCCGGTCCTGGGGGTGCATGCGGACATTACGGACAAGCCCCAAGTGGAAGCGATGGTTCAGAAGATTCTCGTCACCTTCGGTCGCGTCGATGGACTGATCAACAACGCGGCGAAAAATCCGAAAATGGTTGAGGAGACCAACAACGAGCTTAGCCGATTCGAAAATTTCCCTCTTGATCAGTGGATAGGGGATCTGTCCGTCGGGCTGACTGGTGCATTCTTGTGCGCACAGGCGTGCGGGCGGGAGATGGCAAAGCGAGGAGGCGGCGTCATCGTCAACGTTTCCTCCGATCTGGGGGTGATCGCACCGGACCAGCGTGTATATTTGAAACCAGGCCAAAAGCCAGGCGAACAGGCCTTCAAGCCCGTCAGCTACTCAGTGGTCAAAGGGGGTCTGGTAATGCTCACGGCATACTTGGCCACGTACTGGTCCGGACACAATATTCGCGTCAATACCCT
Organism: Terriglobia bacterium; assembly: GCA_050010335.1. Lineage (GTDB taxonomy): Bacteria > Acidobacteriota > Terriglobia > UBA7540 > UBA7540 > Bog-366. The sequence goes on along the minus strand of JBEKLF010000163.1, from coordinate 806 downwards.
TACACCCGCAAGCGTCTACAACGGCCAGGACTGGAATCTTGTTGAAAACATATCGCAGAGAGTGCCCCTGGGTCGAATGTCCCATCCCGACGAGTTCAAAGGAGCACTGATATTCCTCCTTTCGGATGCTTCATCTTACATGACCGGTCATAATCTGGTCATCGACGGCGGACGGACCGTCTGGTAGGGGGGAATATTAATCAAAGGGGTTCTCATTGTTGAAAGTGCTCATCACCGGCGCGTCAGGATTTGTCGGACGGAACCTGGCCGAGCAGCTTCGGTGCAATTACGATATCACTGCGCCGTCGCACTCGGAGTTCGATCTGGGCGATGACGAGGCCATCCGGCAGTTGTTCGAGTCCAGGCGCTTTGATGTGGTTCTCCACTGCGCCACGGTGCGCTCGAACCGGAAGACCGGTGAACCCGCGAATCTCTTCGCCGACAATTGCCGAATCTTCTTCAACCTCGTCCGCCAGCGGACCCATTTCGGGCGGATGCTGTACTTCGGCTCGGGCGCTGAATACGATAGGCGCTATTACGTGCCGCGCATGCGCGAAGAATATTTTGACACCCACATTCCCATCGATGGCTACGGGCTCTCAAAGTACATCTGCGCGAAATACTGCGAGCAGTTGGCGAATGTCACGAACCTGCGGCTGTTCGGGGTCTTCGGCAAGTACGAGGCCTGGCAGGTGCGCTTTATTTCCAACGCCTGCTGCCGCGTGATTCACGGGATGCCGATCACTATCCGCCGCGACGTGCGGTTCGATTATCTGTACGTCGATGACCTCGCCGCGATCGTCAAG
>JBEKLF010000162.1:0-19636 GCA_050010335.1 Terriglobia bacterium | reverse complement strand
TTTGACCATAACCTCATCTTACAACCCTTACTCATTCTGTCCATAAGAACATACCGGTGCCTCGGATCAATCTTCACCCGTACCTCGGCACCAACCAACATCTATCTCCGACAGGCTCCTAGTGAGGCACTCCCAGAGGAAACAGGGAGCAACAGATAGGCTGAACCTAAGGAGCATGGCGCCAGTCCTCGACCCGACCAGGATGTCCCGTGGCGGTAAAGTGCGTGCAGGATCCTCCGCAGGCCGTGGCCGATCACAAAAAAGCAGTAAAGCACCCGGAAGGTTGGCGGGGGCTGGAAACTGGCCTACGCCGTAACTTCTGGGCTTCCGCGCCAGTTCCTCCTCTTGTCTCTGTGTGCGGCATTCCCAAACCCAAAAGGAAATGCACTAGGGCGCGAGCGTGCAGCTTCGTAAGCCATCTTCGACGCACGCCAGGTTCCTGCCATACGCGACGTTTCCGGGCGCCAGACTCGTAGCGGTCTGCAACTCGATGATGGCGCGCTTGAACTCTTTGAGTCTCGCCAGCGCCACCCCCAGATCGTTATGGGCATGGGCATCGTCAGGCCGCAGGTCGACCACTTTCTGCAAGATCGCCACCGCTTCACTTACCCGGTCCTTCCCAAGCAGCGCCAGCCCGGTGTAATACAGGGCGTCAGGATCATCAGGGACAGCTTGGAGGAATGTATGAAATTCCTCAATTGCCTCGTCCAGATGATTCTGAAGGAGGAGGGAGAGAGCCAAGTTGAATTGAGCTTTCCTGTCCTGCGGATTTAACTGTAAGGCTTGACGATACTTTTCGGTTGCTTCATTCAAATTGCCTTCTTCAAGAAGCTTCGTGCCCTCGTTGTTAAACGCCTTTTCCAATTCCGCGTTTTTTACCTTCTGGGAGAGATCGTGTGTCAATTGCATTTCCCGGGCTGCATCATCTTTATTCCCGAGCTTTTGCAGGATGTGCGCGAGCATATAGTGGATTCTGCTATCGTCCGGAAGGAGCTCAGCGGCGCGGCGCAATTCCTGCAAAGCCTCGTCAAGTTTCCCCTCCTCTTGCAGAATGGCACCCAAATCCCTGTGGGCTTCCCCCGCCGCCGGGTCAAGTTGGACGGCGTGGCGCAGTTCGCCTTCGGCAGCCGATAGGTCTCCGTCCCGAAATAGAGCGGAGCCGAGTGCTTGATAATATGTGGCATTACGTGGATCGAGGCGGACGGCAGCACGGAACTCTTCGAGGGCGAGCTTCAGGAGGCGGTTGTTGCTGTAAAGCTCCCCCAATTCGTAATGGAGCGAAGGCGAGGGAGCTAAATGAAGTGCGGCAAGGTATTCCTGTTCAGCCTCCCGCGTCCGTGCTTCCCGGGCAAACAGCCGGGCAAGCTCCTGGTGGGTCGCGGCACTGCGCGGGTCAAGACCGAGCGATTGCCGCAACTCCTTCTCGGCGTCATCGTTTGAACCGGCCTGGGAAAGCAAAATTGCCAGATTCCGATGGACTGACGGGTCGCGGGGAAGTTCGGAACGGGCTTTCTTGAGCTCCACCAAAGCCTCGTTCAATCGGCCGGCCGCTAACAAGGCTAACGCCAGATTGTTGCGGAGGCGGGCGTCGTCGGGCCGTGCCTTAACTCCACGTCGAAGCAGTTCCACCGCTTGGTCAGGTTCGCCCCGCCGGCGAAGGATCACGGCCAGATTATTCATTGCGTCAACATCTTGAGAATTGACTTCGAGGGCTTTGCGGAAGCACCTCTCGGCCTCCGTAACTTGCCCGCGCTCAAGCAGCGATAAACCGTCCGCATCCCAATGGGAGGCTAATCCTGGCCCCGTGGTCTGGAGAGCAAGGCAAAAACTAGCCGCCAAAATGCCGCAGCGTAACATTGATAACTCGCGAAAACTCAGCGCTTCAACGAGACTTGATCATACCGTTTCCTGGGGGTTCTGTGAATCACGAATGGCGGGAGAGGGAATCCCGGTTATGAGAACCGGGATTCCTCTGCCGCTCCTTCGGAATTTCGCTGGCCTAATAGATCAACTTGAGGGCAAATTGCAGGATGCGGGGATTCCCGGCCGAAGTAATCTGTCCCACGGTCGAGTCCGCAATACTGTTGTCGGGTTGACTGAAGTTGACGTTATTGAAGAGGTTAAAGAACTCCGCCCTAAATTGCACCGAGAGGCGCTCCGTGACCTTGGTGTTCTTTATAGCGCCGAAGTCAGTGTCGAACATGCCAGGGCCTCGCAGGATGTTCTTACCGGAGCTGCCAAAGGTCCCCAACGCGTTCGGAGCAAAGACCGCGGGGTTGAAGTACTCCTGGATCAATTGGCCATGCGACCGGGTTGGATCGAGCCTGGCCTGGCTGAGGCTTGTCCCGACAAAATCAGCACGATCCAAGTCCACCCCGCTGAAGGAGTTGTCAGTGCCACTGAAGACTTGGAAACCGAAACCACTATGCCAAGTCGCCAGGGAGGTCACCTCCCATCCGTTCATAAAGCCTTTTGCCAGCCTGGTGGTCCCACGATCGGGAACCATCCAGACGCCCGACAAATGGACAAGATGAGTTACGTCATCACTGGAAATACCACGATCAATCGCGCGATTAAACGGGTCAGTCTGGCCATACACGCCGTAATCATCTATCATCTTGGACCATGAATAGTTGGCGAGCAGGGAGAATCCCCGGCTGAAGCGCTTTTCCAGATTCAACTGCAAGGCATTATAATTGGAGTTGTTCCCCGATGGTGAATTGCCAATCGATCCGAAGTTGGGGTTGATGCGGCGCGACTGGGTATTGTCCTCGGTGGATTGACCGGGAATATAGATCGCGGGGTTTAGTTCCTGAAAACTGAAGATGCCGCTCGACAAGTGGCTTCCCTTGTTACCCAAATAGGCCACACGCGCCGTCCAGTTGCTCCCCAGCTGCCGTTCAAGGGTAAGATTCCACGTCGCGAGTTCCGGCACGTGCCAATCGATCGGGAATACTCCGTAGATGGACATGGGCAGGGTAAATTGCGCATTCGAGCTCGGTAAGTTGGGGCCGTACTCCGCCGGGAATGGATTTTGTATTCCAAAACTCCCATAAGGGTTCACGAAGCTCACGTCACCTTTTAAATCGAAGCGCGGGCCGAAAGGCGCTGTATCCACAAAGCCGTTGAAGTTGTTTATGGGTGGCGGGGTATAATAAAAGCCTCCGCCTCCGCGCAAAACTGTCTTCTGGCCCAGCTTATAGGCAAATCCCAAACGCGGGCCAAAATTGATCAGATTGCTTTCCGTCCCTGACCCTGCGGGGCAACCGGGATCGTGGTTGGGGCCCCCGAAGATAGCGCCCACGGGCGCGTTCGGGAACCGTTGCGATTGGGCTCCGGGATGGTAGCAAACCACCCGCCCTTTTTGCTCCGTGTAGGGCCAATAGGGATCCCAACGCAGGCCCGCGTTGACTGTCAACTTGCGGCTGACCTTCCAGTTATCCTGCGCATAGAAGGAATACAGGGTCCCTGTCAGATCCTTAAACTCGCCTCCGCCTTGCAGGAATTCGGAAGCATCCCCAAGCATGAAGTCGGTCAGGTTGCTACCCGATAACTGGTTGCCGAAGGTGAATTCTCCCGCCATGGTAAAGGTGTTGACGAGATGGTTCCTCGGTCTGACGATGTCAGTGCCGAAGTGCAGCTCGTTCGAACCTCGCTGCACCGTAACGTCCTCGTGGATGGTCCAGTCCCCACGCTCGAAGTTGCCCAAATGATTGGTGTTGATACTGAAGAACCCGTTGGCACCCAGCGACAACTCAGGCGGTGTGGGAGCAGCGATCTGGACTCCGGCATCAGGAAAACTAAAGGGCGCGCCGGAGATAGAGCCCCCGGTTTGTGAGTCAAAGCCAAACCAGGTGTTAAACAGTACGGTCGGCGATAGCGTGAAAGTATCATTTATGGAGAGATCCCGTACCTTAACACCATTGCCACTCCCGTCCGCAGCCAAAATGTTCGTCTTCGAGGTCGTAACATCGGGTGGCTCATTGAAACGCGTCCAGAAATAGCTGCCGGTCAGCTGGTTCTTACCGTGAATCCAATCAGCCTTTGTCAACCACTGATCATCCTGTTGCTTCACGGAGGGTCCAGCGAACGTCAATTGCCGCCCGGCACCGTTCGGGAGCGGCATTAATTTCAGAAAGTAGTCACTCGGCGCGCTGAACAGCGTCGGGGAGATCTGATTGCCCTGAAACGCCGTGCCCGTCGTAGGGTCCACAAGCGGCGTCGAGATATCAGAGAAATCACCCTGCCTCTCGGCTGCGGTAGGAACAAAGGCAACCTGTCCTTGGGCGGCGCTTCGGACACGAGTCCCCTGATACGTCCCAAAGAAGAACAGCTTGTCTTTGATGACCGCCCCGCCCCCGCTGCCTCCGAACTGGTTTCGCTTCAGGGTGTCTTGGGTGGGGGCAAAGAAGTTCCGGGCGTTCATTGCCCCATTGCGAACGAACTCGAAGGCATCAAAGTGCATATCATTGGTGCCGGATTTGGTAACAATGTTGACGACCGCACCACCCAGCCCATATTGGGCGGAGAGGTTTTCATTTTGAACGTTAAACTCCTGAACCGCGTCCGGGTTGGGAAAAGGCAGGTTCGTGTTCAGATAGGTATCGTTATGACCGGTGCCATCCATCTGGTAATTCACGGTCCGCGCCCCCGCCCCGTTGACGTTGCCGTCTTGCTCACCCGGGTACACGCCCCCTTGGCAGTTCACGAGGCAATAGTTCCCCGTTTCGTTGAGCGCGCCGGCAGAGAGAAAAAGGAGCTCCTGCGGCTGCCGGCCGTCCAAAGGCAAATCCAGAATCTTCTTTTCATCAATGAGCTGCGCAACCGTGCTCGTTCCGGTGGTCAGCACGGTGGCGTTGGCAGAAACCGTGACTTGCTGCGATACCGCGCCGACTTGCAAGGCAACATTCTGAGTCGCGACTTCGTTCACATTCAAGATGATGCCGGTTTGTACGTAAGTGGCAAACCCGGACTTCGTTACCGTCATTTTGTAATGTCCAATCGGCAGTGCAGGAAACTGAAATCTCCCATCCGGTTGGGAGGTTGATGTTCTCGAAAGGCCAGTATCTTCATTTTCCACGGTAACCGAAGCACCAGGGACAACCGCCCCGGCTGGGTCTTCGACGGTTCCTCCCAAGCTAGCGGTGGTGTATTGCGCACCGACCGGCACTGCGCTGAGAACAGCAACCATCAAAACCCCCGCAGCGATAAGGCACACCGCACGACAGGCCTTTAAGAGGTGAGACAAGGACCTCAGTGACTTCTCAGCTACAGCCATGACTACCTCCTCTGATGACCGGAGTTCTTGCTACCGATGGCGAAGTTCGCAAGTCGTTGAACCCGGAATTTCCAATTTGGTTCCTGAACGAAGGCAATACTAATTAGGCTTCCGGCAACTGTCAATAGCCATTGTGCAGGACGCCATCGCAAAGAGTACCTCCTGCACTGAGGGGAGTCCACGGGGGGAGGATGACGTCCGTGGCATTCCTCGAAGAGGTGTCGGAATCACTGTGGGTAAAGGAGGCAGCCTAAGATGAGACGAGAGCCCTGGGTGTTCGTCGACACGACTGACACGGAACCTGCCGGTGCGATTGCATTCAAGGGTCGTCACGTATATGTTATCGCGCGGCCGGGATTCGAAACCGGAAATGTTGGCTTAAATTGGGGGGGAGAAACTATGTTTTCACGACGAAAGTTCCTGCGCGCGCAGACAGGGGGATTACTCTTGCCTCTTATCCCCGCAAAGGCATTCGGCATCTCGCCGGCTAATGCTGCTCAGGGTCCATCCTCGGTCTCGTTGGGCCCGACTGGAAAGCGGGACTATTGGAACGACTGGCCGCTCCACCTCTCTCGGATGATGAACGAAGCTCGCGACCGCCGCAAAGCGCAATTGGCCGACCTTCGGACTCCAAAACAAGTTAACGATCGCATCGAAGCGATACGTTCCAAAGTCTGGGATATCGTCGGAGGTCCCCTTGAAAGGACTCCTTTGAATCCACGGGTAGTCGGAAAGATAGAGCGGAGTCTATACACCATCGAAAAGGTCACCTTCGAAAGCCAGCCGAACGTATATGTCACTGCCCACCTCTACGTACCAAATCCTCAGAACCAGCATGCGAAACCACCATTTCCGGGGATCCTCGCTCCTCTTGGCCATGCCGAGGAAGGAAAGGCATACCGTAATTACCAATACGCCTACCAGAACTTGGCGAGAAAGGGGTACATGGTTCTTGCCTTCGACCCATATGGACAGGGTGAGAGGCTGCAATACTTGGACCCCAAGACGCAGAAAAGCCCTTTCGGTCCTACTGGGGAACACAATCAAGCAGGGAAACCCTTGCTGTTGTTGGGTGCCAGCTTTGCATTGTACCGACTTTGGGATGGAGTGCGCGCCCTGGACTACCTGCTCAGCCGCCCGGAAGTGGACCCGTGTCGGATCGGGTGCACGGGTCATTCTGGGGGCGGCACCATGACCATGTACCTGGTCGCGCTTGAGCCGCGCGTCAAGGTCGCTATGGAAGTTGAGGGAAACTCAGAGAACGTTGCCGGCCCTACGTACGACCCGCCGGGAGCCATCGCCGATGCCGAACAAAATCTAGTTGGAGGCCTACCCTTTGGGTTGGATCGTGGCGATTTGCTCATGGCCTTCGCCCCCAAACCGTTGCTGATGACTTACACGCCACAGGACATAGGATCTACCTACTCTCCGATGCTGCAAGAGGCAACAAACGAAATCTACCAAGAATTGCAGAGCGCCTACACTATCCTGGAGGCTCGCGACAAGATCCGACTTTTCACTTCCCCTCTTCCGCACGGCTTGGATTTCTTTAACCGGCGAGCATTGTACGAGTGGTTCAATCGCTGGCTGGGAAAATCCGAAGCTGGAACGGATGAAGTGGAATTCGAATCGGCCCCGCTTGAAAGACTGAATTGTACGGCGACCGGCCAGGTATTGACTTCGCTCGGTGGACGTTCCGTCGTTGATATCAACGTGGATCGTATGCGGTCCATCGTGACATCCCCGCTCCTCGGGGATTCTGCTAATGATCAGGCCAGGAAGGCGGAAGTGCGCAAGCGGTTAGGAAGATTGTTGAGTCTATGTGTGGAACGCACGCCGCTGCGGCAGGAGATTCTGTCCTCAAACCTCCGTCGCGAGATGGCGATGGAAGAATTCGTTTTTCAATCCGAGCCGCAGATCCGCATTCCCGGTTGGTTTATAAAGCCTGCCGGGCAGAAGGGTCCCTTTGCAACGGTTCTATACCTTTCTGAAAACGGCAGGGATAGATTGGTCGAAGAGCCTGGGTATCTTGACTATCTAGTTAGCGCGGGTAACGCCGTCTGCGCTATCGACCTGCGAGGGTGTGGTAGCACGGCTCCCCGGCACCCGCACCAGGGGCCAAATTTCTATGGAAACGAAAACCTGGAAGAAGAGTACGCATGGGCAAGCCTCATCCTGGGTCAGCCGGTACTGGGGCAGCGAGTGCAAGACATCTTAAGGTGTTTGGACTACCTTGCGACCCGCTCCGACGCTGACGTCAGCCAGTTGCGAGTACTGGGAGAGGGCGGCGCGGGCATTGCTGCCTTGACGGCATCCGTGTTGGATGAGCGGCCACGGTCACTTCTGCTCCACCGAACCCTGGCCACTTTTAAGTCAGTCATTGAATCCAAAGCGTATACCGTGCCGTTCTCTTACTTCGTATTCGGATTGCTGCGTGAGCTTGACCTACCTGACCTCATCTCGGCCCTCAGTCCGCGACGCTGCTGGCTGCTTAATGCAACGGGACCAGAAGAAGAACCGCTCCCGCTGTCTCAGATCAACGTGTCATATGCGTCTGCGATCAACGTGTACGCTAAGGCGGGGAAGACTGATCACCTTTGCGTAATGGTTGAACCCGAAGAAGCGGCTCCGAATACTATCCTTTCTTGGTCAAAGGAGACTTAGGCTCCGGTTAATATTGCCGGCCGATTGCCATTCGCGGCGGGATTGATCTCTATTTTCGTCAGGATCGAGGAGCAACAAAAAAGATCGTTCTTATGGGTGCGGTAGCGCAGGCGGGAGACCCGGCTGCGGAGACTGCGGCGCTAGACTCCCGTGTGGCGCCAATGCTACCCTTCAATTTTGGGGAGACATTGGCCGGGCCCGCCAAGGTTGCATACCAAAAGGGGTCCCCAGCGGCTCGTGCCGTTACCTCGAAAGCAAATGGTGTAGGGTCTGCTGACGGGTGCCTTAACCACCTGTGAATTGGCGTTGGCGCTGTCCCAGCTTGGGTTCCCGATGCGCATTCACGTAAGGGCGAACACTTCTGGGCCAGAGATTTCTTTAAGGGGAGGTTGGACTTGTGCAAATCAAGAATGCAAAGCTGATTTTGCTGTTCGTGGTCATAACGCTCGGGACGGCACCGAGCCGGAGCCAGGCGGAAGAGGTAACCCTGACGCGAAAAGGGGACAGCGTCGAAGTCTCAATCGGAGGGAAGCCTTTTACAACCTATCACTTCGATACCCACACAGCCAAAGCCTATCTACAACCACTTCGCGATGCCCATGGCGTTATCGTCACACGGGGTTTTCCGGTGGGGGATGCCATTCCTGCTGGACAGGAGCACGATCCCAGCCTGGAACCGCACCAGCGCCCCTTGTACTTTGGGCATGGGGACATTGGGGGTTATGATTTCTGGGGTGAAGAAGTATTCCAAAAGTACTACGAGCCCGGCGATAAATCCCGCTATGGGCGAATGGTTCTCCGCAAAGTTGACGAGGTACGAAGCGGTTCTGACTCGGGCACCATTCGCGCCACCTTCGATTTAGTGGGCGATCAGAAGCCGTTTGGGGAAGAGACGCAAGAGTTCACTTTTCGCGGTGACGTGGATTCCCGTGTCATCGACTGTGAGTTTGTGATCCGAGCCAACCACGGCGCGCTGAAGATTGGCGATACCAAGGAAGGCACATTCGCCATCCGGGTCGCGCCGGAGTTGGATGAGCCTACGGGTCGCATGGTGAGCTCGGAAGGCGGCAAAGGCGAACCGCAAATCTGGGGGAAGCGCGCCAATTGGGTTGATTACGATGGCGTCATTGATGGCCAGACGCTCGGGATTGCAATTTTCGACAGCCCGAAGAGTTTCCGTCATCCCACCTATTGGCATGCGCGCGGGTACGGGCTGTTCGCCGCGAATCCCTTCGGCATCAAACAATTCACCCGCGATGCGGCTCAGGACGGCAGCTATACAATTCCTGACGGGCAGTCACTGCGGTTTCGCTATCGCGTGCTGATCCATGATGGCACTTATAAGGATGCACACGTGGCGGAGAAATACCAGCAGTACGCTGCCCATCAATAACGGCCGGTGGCATTCAAAGAAAGGATGGTGGCTTGGAAATGGGTGGAACTCGAAGAGAATTCTTGAAGACGGGGGCCAAAGCGGTGGCCGGAATCGCCGCCGATCACTTGCGAGCCTGGGCCCGGCCGCAACGAGTTTTGGGCGCCAATGAGCGCGTGCGAGTGGCGATCTGTGGTTTGCACGGGCGCGGTGAAGACCACATCAAAGGGTATGCGGCGTTGAAGGACGCAGAAATCGCGGCATTTTGCGACGTCGATGACAGCGTGCTGAGGGAGCGCCTGGCAGAGGTCGCGAAGGTCGGAATCCGGCCCCGGACCTTCACCGACGTCCGCAAGGTGCTGGAAGATAAATCGATTGATGCCATTTCCATTGCCACGCCCAATCATTGGCATTCCTTGATGGCGATTTGGGGATGCCAGGCCGGCAAGGACGTCTACGTGGAAAAACCCCTATCCCACAATTTGTGGGAGGGCGGGCAACTGGTGCGCGCCGCGGCGAAATATAACCGCATGGTGCAACACGGCACCCAGAGCCGCTCCGATCCTGCGGTGATGGAGGCGGTGCAGAAGATGGGGGAGGGGCTTCTGGGCGATGTCTACCTGTCGCGGGGGCTGTGCTTCAAATGGAGGGACACGATCGGCCACACGCCGGTGTCAGCCGTTCCTTCCGGTGTTGATTACGATCTCTGGACGGGTCCGGCTCCCGCCCAGCCATTTATGCACAATCATTTTCATTACAACTGGCACTGGTTCTGGGCGTATGGAAACGGCGATCTGGGCAATCAGGGCGTCCACCAGATGGATGTGGCGCGATGGGGCCTGGGTTTGGGCTTCCCCACTAGGATCTCCGCCATCGGCGGTCATTTCATGTTCGATGATGACCAGCAGACTCCCAACACCGTAAATTGTGCTTTCGAATTCAATCCTTCCGGCGGGAAACGCACGATGCTGGAGTTCGAAGTTCGCCATTGGATTTCGAACCATGAAGCGGGCATTGGAGAGGCCGACAAGCCGGCCTCCACGAACCAGGCGCATCCTAAACTCGGGCCTTTGTCCGGAAGTAATAACACCGTGGGCAATATCTTTTACGGCCCCAAGGGGTACCTCGCAATCAGCAATGACGGCGGCTACAAATCTTGGATGGGAAAAGACCAGGAACCCGGCCCATCTCGGGGCGAAACCGAGGAGGACCACTATGCGAACTTTGTTGCCTGCGTGAAGAGCCGGAAAAAGGAGGACCTCCGGGCTCCCGTTGAGGAGGGCCACATCTCCTGCGGGTTGATTCACCTGGCGAATGCCTCTTATCGCCTGGGACGTACGCTGAACTTTGATCCTGAGACCCAGCAGGTAAAGGACGATGGAGAAGCCAATCATCTCCTGCGCGATGGGGACCGCGGATATCGCCCCCCGTTCGTGGTGCCGGAAGAGGTCTGATACTGACCCGGATTTCTTGCCGTGGGTTTGAGGTGATGGAGCTAATCAGGTTTGAATTCCTGACTTGCCGATTCTTTTAACACCCCAAAGCCGCGAGTGGCGGGTGGTTGCAAGCGTAGACTCCCGCCTTCGCGAGGATAATTTCCTGCCGCAGCAGCCGTCGCCGCCGGGATGGATTGTGGTATCCGCAGACGCGGTCACTCACCGGGAGAGGTGGTGGGTGGCTTCACATCCTCCGGCCTCACGAAATTCTTCTCGGTGATTTTCGTAGGCGCAGCCATGGCCCGGAATTGGTCAAGGTCAAAGTCTTTGTATAGATCCATGCAGAAGAGTTCGGGCGCGGAACGGTGCGGGACTGGCGCGTCCAGAAGGAATCCCAGGCTGTGCATGCCTCCCGCGGCGACCACCTCAGAAAACAACTTGGGTTCAAGCGCGGCGGCTACCAGCGCGACGACCTGGCTGCGGAACCCGGTTGTCTCGATCCGCAGCGTCGTTTGGCCGGAGGTTTGTGCAAGCCACTTCGCCGCGCCAATCAGTTGACCCACTTCGAGACCCAGGGGGCGATCCCCCAAGCTGGCCACAATCATTTCGTAGTCCGTGGGGTCGGGGCTCTGCGGGACCGTCACCCCGTTGAATACGACGTCCAGCGCCAGCACCTGCTCGCCCCGATTGACGCGATCGGAAACAGCTTCACCTGCTTCCTTGCGTCCCTGGTCATTCAACACGATGGTCGCCGGGCCATTTCCGGGAGCGCTGATGCCCTTAAGCCAGACGCCAGTGGCGCTGAGATGGTTGGAGAAATCGAAACGGTAGGAAAGTGTTTCCAGGCCTTTCTGCTTGGTATTCCAAAGCCTCCAGGCATCCTCCACCGTCACCGGTTTGTAGCGAATTACCGTGGTGAGGATATTCCGCTGCGACGCTGCCCAGGTTTCGAGTGCCGCCGGCTCAGCGGGAATAATGGGACGGCTGATCCCGTCGGCGAATTTCTTCGCCAGTCCCAGGGTCGTAAGGTTATCCGCCGGCAGGCCCACTTTCAATTCGTCGAAGGTTTTCACCTCTGCCGCACTGGGGATTTCATCGGTCGCCACGGGCAAATGAAAATGCCCGGTGAAAAACCGATAGGCCTGAAGGCGGTTGTCGAGCTGATAGTTGTGGGTTCCGGGATCGTGATTTTCGTAAAATCCCAGTTCCTGATCTTTTCCAAATATCCGGAAAAAGGGTTTGATGTTGTCGAAGATGTAGGGTTTCACCAGCATGGCACGGAAGCAGCAATCATCTTCACCGTTGTGAATTAGGAGCGTCGGGCGGGGAGCGCGCATGGCGACCAGGTCGGTGAAGTCCTCGCCATCGAGAAAGTCGGTGGGGGTTTCTTCGATGTCGTCGGTATCTACGGGATGCGTGATATTCGATTCGAGCGAGCCAAAGCCGGCCACTTCCACCATCACCGCTACGCGCGGGTCGAGAGCGCTGAGCACGATGGTTTGCCATCCCCCGCCGGAGAGGCCCGTCATCCCCAGGCGTTGGGGATCGACCTGGGGGAGTTGGGCGAGATAGTCGAGCCCCCGCCGCATCGCCAGGTAAAAGAGCCCCAGTGCGTTCGCGCCCACCAGATCCAGATGAGCGCCGAAATCGTGCCCATTGTGTTTATCGTTAAGCTCGCCCATTCCGATCCACTCAGGGTCGAGGGTTACGATTCCACGTTTCGCGAAATTGATGCATGCCTTCTGTGCGTATTCCGCGGCCTTACCCCAGGCGTATTCATGCCCCTCAACATACAAGAGGGCGGGACTCTTGCCAGTGGGAGTTTCCGGTTCGTAAAGGATGGCCGTTGACCAATAACCAGGGACGATTTCGAAACGCAATTTCCGCCACTGGTAGCCTTTGCCCTTTTCCACGGAGCCAACAGTCTCAAAGCGGGGGGGAGCATCTACCCACTCCCGCGGCCAGCCGTGGAACGCGATGTCGTTGAGCATGTGCTGCCGCAGCTTCGCCGCTTCCGTTGTCCATTGCTCCGGCGTTTCGGGCGGGGGGAGTTTCGGGATTCGCTCCATCATGTAACGCTGAACTTGGTAGGCGGTGACCGGCACCGGCTGGAGTGACATCCGAAGCACGGGCGCGACAGATTGGGGTGTCGTCTGGGCCAGGCCGAGCCCGGTGCTCAGTACCATAGCGAGAATTAACGCAGCCTTAAGACGCATTCATCCCTCCCTATATCCTGAAATAGTCGATTCTCAGCTTCGCTGCGTCGTTCAGCCTTGTCATGATCTCTTCCTGGACAGACTTCTTACTACGCTACCCGCGGAAAGGCGAGCGGTTTGTTGGTGAAATGCATTGACTCCAGGCGAGTCGTTCTCATCAACCAACTGAAAGCTCTTTGTCCATGAAAATCACGGGGCGAACGTGTTTGGCAGTGGCTATCGCCGCGTGCATTGGGGAAAGGACTTCGGGAAGTCCCCGTTCGCCACAATCATTTCAATGCCTTCGTCAGAAGGAGCCGGATAGGCGGAATCAGCGACGACAATCCAAATCCGATGCCCGAAGACCGGCAAGCGGTTTTCAACCGTTTTGCACCACTCTTAAACACAGGGACCCTTTGAACTCTGCCTGATCGCGACACTCAGCGGCAAGACGGCCATCAAACACGCGATGCAAACTGCGCGTTTATGACTCGGATTCATAACCAAGTTCACCTCGAAATTCTGAGAGATCGCACTGGCGGTGTGCGGCGTGATCTGACGCCGTTGCGATCGAAATCCAACAGACATCCAAAGGTCTTATAGCCGCGCTCCTTCGACGCAGTTACTTCCAGCACTCCTCTGGCGTTGGAGAATAATACGCTCCAGCGGTGCGCGGGATCAAACCAATTTCAGCACGCCCTGTTGAATCCGAACGAGTGGTAGGTTCAGGTGCCGGCGACTACGGCCCCATCGTCAGTTCCCGACCCTGCGGCACAGCCACCGTACCAACTTCTCTGGAGCCTCATCGAGGTCGAGGAATTTTGTGCGCTGTCCACCTTACACTGGAGACGGGAAATCTCCAGAGCCCCGCAGACACCTAAGCGAATATGCACCTCGTGGCGAGGAGGAGACCCGTTGCCGGCCGGCCCCCGCGTAAACATTCCAGGCCCGCCTTCTCTGCCGCCTCCTGGCGGCTTTCCCGAAAAAATCCCCGGGCCGCCCCAGTATTGGCGCTAGCCAATCTCTTAGGCACCTTGAGGGAGGAGCGGCAAACGTAGCACCCCGCATTAACGTCCATTGCCAAGGCATACTTTACACTAGGGGCGACGTTTGCAGCCCGGCGGGCAGAGGAGTTCGGAAGAGCGGGGCGTAGCGCCGCCCCTTCCAAGGTTAGCGATTTACGGCTTCAGCCAGTGGTCCATCCAATCGAATGCTTCCTCCTGCATCTTCAGGCTGAAAATGTGCGGTTGGTCGTAGAATCGTCCTCGGAACATCGATGCGGCGCCGGCCTTGGCGTATATCGCGGTGAGTTTGTCAACGGCTTCCTTCATTCCTTCCAATGGATAAAGCTGATCCTTACTGCATTGCAGGACCATCAGGGGTTTGGGAACCATGCATCCGAGGAGATCCGGCAAATCGAGAAAGTATGTGAGGCCGGGAAGGAAATGGATATAGCTGTGTGTATCAACGTGCTTCTTGATCATGGGCCGCAGCGTTGACATCCAGCCCACCGAGATGGCGCATTTAATGCGTTCATCCAAACCTGCTAGGTAGTCCGTGCGGTCACCGCCCATCGAGATGCCGAGACAACCGATTCTTGCGGGATCGACCTCGGGGCGACTCAGGAGATAATCCACCGTCCGGATGTCGTCCCAATGCGCGATGCCCTGCCAGGTAGTCCCAGCCCAGCATAGGCTCCGGGCCAAAATCCCTTCCCCGACACTCGAGCGACCGTTCAGATAGGTGACATCATCCGGCGAGTACCTTGAGCGATCCCAACTGTACTTCTTGAGGTCATCATCGAAAATGGTTCGGCGTTCACCAAAGTAAAAGCAGTCGATGGAAACGACCACATAGCCGCGGCGGCAAAGCGCCAATGAGGTTGACCGGCCCTCATAATTCTGCTGGCGGTAGGTGGTGATGGAGGGAGGATCCCCTTCCGGAATCGGCATGACTTTCTCTTTTCCGTAAACGAACATGCCGCCGTGTGAATGGAGATCCACAATTCCCGGCCTTGGTCCTTTCCTGCCCTTGGGGATGAGTACGTAAGCTGGAACGCGAAACCAGGGAGCCGTCGAAAACAGAATCTTTTCCTGGATGTAATCGGTGTATTCCCAGCGGCCCACCACCTCCGGTGCGGGCGCGACCGCTGGCGGTTGGTAGTGAAACAGCTCTAGAACTTTTTCTCTTGCCACTTGGCGATAGGCCTCGACACTGTTATCGCTCCCCTCGAGAAACGACAGAGGGTAACGGCATTGGTCTGCCAGCGTCTTGATCTGGGGGTAAAGACTTCCGCTGTCCGCCTCACTCGGTGGCCGTTCAGCAGCAGTGGCCTGCCCCTCTCCCCCTTCTGCACGGCCAGTGGCCCCGGCGCCGAGGAGCATCCCTCCCAAACCCAGGCAGGCGAGAAACGATCGGCGGCCCTGGGTGGACGCTTCAACTGGACTATCCGAATGCTGCAGATCGAGGGGCTCCATATTTTTCTCCGGGACCAAAGTGTTTCGGACGGCCTCCGCACTGAGCAACGCGCCCCTTGCCGGGCGCTATCTTGCCTCAAGCTTCGTGCCGCCCGCACGCAGGAACTCATCCATCGCGTGAATGAACATGTTCGGGTGATCGACGAACGTCATGTGGCCACTCTTGGGCAGCACCACCAGTTTCGAGCCGGCAATCTTTTCTTGCATGGTGAGCGCCAGCGATGGGTCGCATTGGTCATGGTCTCCAACGGTGATGAGGGTAGGAACGCGGATAGCCGGCAGCCGGTCCGCATATTCCACCGACTTCAGGTTCCCGTCGATGACGAATTCGCCATCCGAACCCCTCATTTCGCGATAGACATCCCAAACCATGTAGCCCTGTCCGCTGGGGTCGCAGCTGGGATCGGGCCGATTCTGGTAAATGTAAGGGTAATAGCCTCCCCCCATGCCGCGACCATGCAATCATTTGTATAACGCCCCTTCTCGTAGTCCTTCCCGTGGCCAAAGAGTCCGGCTTCCTCCATGCGGTCTGTACGCTTGCGAAGCTCCGGGGTCATGTTTTCTTTCATGCGCATGAAGACTTCGTTCATCGCCTTGGTGTTCGGAAAGGTGAGATCGCCTTCGCCTCCATAGTGCAGGCTCGACCTTGCCCCACCTTTGGCCGACCAGTTCATCCTTGGGGTGGTCCCCATTGATTACGGCCCGGTACTTCTCCTCATGCCCTTCGGATTCCACCTCGCGATGGACACCCTGCCCTCCAGAGAGTTGCGGAAAAAATACCCGACTCTCTCTGGCCAGCGAGGAATTACCCCCCTTTCGATATGGCGCCCCTCATCCGGGCGCCAGAGGGACTTCAACCCTCCTGAACAACGTGCTGCTCAGCACACACTATGCCGCTGTCCGACTCCTCGGCGACGTGCATGCGGGCCGTATGGCTATCGCCTTCGCCCGCCGACCTGCTGGCTTCGTGCCCAACAGGCATCTCCGAGGTTTCCTGGTTCTCGTGCATGAAGTTTATAGGCGTGTCTGGAGTCTTTGACTACGCAGGACTGACCAGGGACTCGCGCTAGCGCCTCCAGTCATGCTGCCTTCCGCCAAATTCAGAGTGTCGGCGTCCTGATTGCAACTTTTCGGAGCTCAATACCCTGCCCACCTATGCCCCTGTTTACGCTTCGCCGTGCACCTCGCGATACCCGACGCAAAACTCGGGGCCGAGGGGGTTGCTAGCCCTTTCTTGTGAGACTCTTGCATTCTCTACTTCATGCCGGTTTATCCCGGCGCACGGATTTCCGTTTTAGCTCCCAACGGCCCCACACTTTACACCCCTCGAGGGGTTCCAGCGCACTATTTTCCTTTGGCTGGATCCAGGGGCTTGGGACAGGGCCCTGTCTACCCCATCGCGAGTCCCGAAACTGCTGACTGCGGCCTTCCCATCCGCTTTTGTCAGACCCCCCTCCGTCCCTGGTCACTCCAGATCGATTTCCCGGCTGCCACAGCCTCGGCTATCCGCAGGAGCATACTGCCAAACAACAGTCTCGTCAGATGATTTTCAGCCAAGAGTAGCGATTAGTGCCGTGCTTGACCAATCGACCGCCCGTCCTCTCCAACCGCTGCTGCGAGCTGGGCAAGGACCAGTTGGCGAGCCTCTTGGGCAGCACCAACCGCTGCCACAGATTCCCTAAGTTGTAGGTGATTACGGTCAACCACAGCCGCACTTCATTATAACGGAATCGATGGCAGCTCAGCAGTGTCATCTTGGCTCACAACCTTGGCGATTGTGCACGGCGCACTCGGAAGCGATCCTCTCGGTTCGGTAACTGTCCCTGAGGTAAGCCACTGGTTCGACCAGTGAGACTCGAAGAGGTTTGACCGTTGAGCAGAGTAACATCCTCCTCCAAGGTGGCTTGATGAGAATCCATCCCGAAGGAGGATGTCATGTCAGACCTTTATCAGAGCCTATCCCATTCCCGATGGGACTGCAAATACCATGTCGTGTTCGTTCCCAAGCGACGACGCAAGGTGCTATTTGGAAAGACGCGTCGGCACTTGGGAGAAATCTTCCACGCTCTGGCCCGGCAGAAAGAGTGCCAGATTTTGGAGGGGCACTTGATGCCGGACCATGTACATATGTGTATAGCGATTCCCCCCAAGCACCCGGTGGCTTCGGTGATCGGGTTTCTCAAAGGGAAGAGCGCTATCGCCGTAGCCCGACTGTGCGGCAAGGAGCGAAACTTCACGGGGGAACATTTCTGGGCCCGTGGTTACGCCGTGTCCACCGTCGGGTTCGAGTTGCAGCAAGTCCGCCAATACATCCGCGAACAGGAAGAAGCGGATGGAACCGCCGGACAGTTCTGAATCCTGAACCAAGGCGCGCCTCGGCGCGACGCCTAAACTAACCGGTGACCGCCTTTGAGGCGGCCCCACTCATCAAGCCACCCGCTTTGCGGGGGGTGTCTGACTTGCATAACGAAACGTGCTGTCGCTCGGATAACTGTTGCTAAGTCCCTATCCCATCAATGATTTTCACGTGCTCGAATGCGTCACGATCGGATTAGGAATGAAAACTCGCCTTCCCATCGAATGATCCACGGCTTGGGGTGGATTCCGGCGTGGAAAGGGCGGTTCATCCCCTACCCTTTTTCAGCGGCGGGCTGTCCCAGTCCTGCCCTGCTGAAAGGGTTGCCTCCCACGGGTCAAGTCACGGCAATAAGCCCGAAAAAGTAGTTCTGGGGCTCCGCTCTCCTTGCACCCGCCCTGGAGCCGATTGCAGCCCGGCTGGCCATTGGGCAATGATTCTGGTTTGGTTGGCTGGTACAGAGGGTCCTACGAGTTTTTGGACCACCTTGGCAGGGCTATCTGGACGACGTTCTGATCCTGCTCCCGCAATCCCCGCGAGCAAATGCCGACCGGTCCATTCACCCCCAAGGCCCAACGACAAAGGCCCAACCCCCCCTAGCAGATTATCCGACGCGGCGCTAAACTGGGTCGAGCATGCGAAACGGAAGGCGCTCTTCTATCTCCTCGTCAAAGAAGAATGGACTCTCCCGCCCCTGATCTCGCCGAACTTACACCAGCACCCAAGGCGCAATTGTTGCGCATCTTGGGGGTGGGCTTCGGGGTGGCGGTCATCTTCGGAGGCACGATCGGAGTGGGCATCCTTCGCCTTCCCGGAACGGTGGCGGCCCAACTCGGCAATTCTCGCCTGATTCTGGCTGTCTGGGTTATCGGTGGGATGTACGCCTTGCTCGGTTCGGTCTCGGTGACAGAACTCGCCGTCATGGTGCCGCAAGCCGGCGGGTTCTATGTTTACGCGCGGCGGGCCTTCGGGGGCGGCGCCGGATTTGCGGAGGGATGGGGCGATTGGATCAACAACTGCGCTTCGCTTGCCTACGTCTCATACGGAGCCGCCGGTTACGTGATCGCGCTCCTGCCGGGCCTGGCGGGTCGTGATAAGGCGGTGGCGCTTGCCGCGCTCACGGCGTTTTCCGCCCTCCACTGGATGGGGCTTCCTTTCAGCAGCAATGTCCAGAAGTTGACCAGTTCAGCAACCGCGCTGGCCTTTCTGATACTGGCGGGGGCTTGCTTCTTATATAACGGAAAGACGCACGTGCCGCACCTCGCGGCGACCACTCTCCCGCATGGCCTGGTGAAATCGCCGGCGAGTCTCCTGTTAGCGGTGGGCGCGCTGGTAACCGCGTTGCGCGCCGTCGTGGTGGCCTACGATGGATGGTATGAAGCCATCTATTTCGTCGAAGAAGATAGGAATCCGGCCCGGAATCTGCCTCGCGCGATGATGGGGGGAGTGGTCTGCATCATCTCCCTCTATCTCGTCATGAATCTGGCTTTCCTGCACGTGCTCCCGATTCCTTTACTCGCTGCCTCCAAACTCCCGGCCGCGGATGCTGCCCAGATCATTTTCTCCGGACGGAGCGGTGAGTTCATAACCCTGCTTTCCTTGCTGGCGCTGCTCAGCTTCATCAACTCCGCTTTGTTGGGCGCGGCCCGCATCGTCTTTGCCATCGGCCGGGACCGCCTTTTCACCGAGAGGGCCGCCAGGGTCAGCGCCGGCGGCACACCCAGGCTGGCCATGGTTGTGTCTCGCCACAATCCAATCTGCAACAAGGAAAGTGCAGAGTCGGTGAGATCTACTGGCTTGAATGAAGGTTGGTTCTGGCGGTGAAATATTTCCTGGCAGTGTCGTGCTCGCAATTACC
>JBEKLF010000161.1:0-19655 GCA_050010335.1 Terriglobia bacterium | reverse complement strand
CCCAGAGCCTCATCCAAAAAGGCCTGGCCGAAACCCTGGGCTTGCAACAATTCGGTAGTACCCCACGTGGGTAATACAGCCCTCTCATGCTAACTCCATGAGAATTCAACCACATCCCGCTCCTTTTAGCGTTTTCGCAGTAAACTACCGCTAGACATTTGATGCCGTTTCTCCGGTACGACTCGCTCTGGATTCGAACCCAGTCAGCGTAGGCGTTTCCCGTCCCGGCTTCACCGTGCGACCGGAGAAAGCATTTGGTTGGGCACTTAAGGTAGGCTTCGAAGAGATGGGAAGTAATGGTCACGCGGACCTCGTTTTTTGGGCTGCACATCGTTCGCACGGATGAAGCGGAATGATGACGAGAGAAGATCAGCAATCTCTCCAATTTGTGGTCCCTATGGTGCCTATACGAGTAAGGCCACTGCTTTGGAATCGTTCGAACAGATGGGCCCGTCGCCTTGCGGAAGTGCGGCGCCTCCGTCGGTCCATGCGCTTAGGCTTCATGGTTGCAGTCTAACGCACTGGGAATCCCAGGTGTAGATGTACCCTGCTTAACGCTTACAATTCAACGAGGCCCCTGCCTGATTGATCTGCTCAAAATATCTGTAAAATGCTGATCGCATTTTGTGGGTGCTTTCGGCTCACGGACTAGTTTTTTTGACCTTACGGCCTCACCTACGGGCACTGGAAGCGGTGGGGGCCATGACCTCTGGGTTCACGAAATCCTTTTCGCTGACTTTCGTCGGGGCGGCCATGACCCGGAAATGGTCGAAGTCGAAGTCGTTGTACAAATCCAGGCAAAACAGTTCCGGCGCCGAACGCAGTGCAACCGGGGCATCCAGGAGAAACCCGAGACTGTGCATACCACCGGTAATGGCGACTTCTGAAAACAACTTGGGCTCGAGCGCGGCGGCCACGAGCGCCACCACCTGGCTGCGCAGCCCCGCCGACTCCAGCCGGAGGTGGGTTTGTCCGGAAGTTTGCGCCAACCACTTCGCGGCCCCGATCAATTGACCCACTTCGAGGCCCAAAGGGCGATCCCCCAAGCTCGCCACAATCAATTCGTAATCCGTGGGATCGGGACTCTGCGGTACGGTCTCTCCATTGAAGACGACGTCCAGAGCGAGCACCTGTTCGCCCCGGTTCACGCGGTCTGATACTGCTTCGCCCGCAGCCTTGCGGCCTTTGTCGTTAATGACTAGCGTTGCCGGAGCGTTTCCGGGCGCCGCGATGCCTTTCAGCCACACGCCTAGTGCGCTCAACCCATTGGAGAAATCGAGCCGATTAGAAAGCGTTTCCAGGCCTTTGTCTTTGGTGTTCCACAATCGCCAAGTGTTGGCCACCGTCACCGGCTTGTAGCGAATGACAGACTTCAACGTTGACCGCTGCGATACCGCCCAGGTTTCCCGCGTTGCAGAGTCGGTGGGGATAGCAGGGCGGGTAATGTGCTCGGCAAGTTTCTTCGCCAGGCCCACGGTGGTCAGGTTATCGGCCGGCAAGCCCGCACTGAGCTCGTCAAAAGTCTTCAGGTCCGCACCGCTGGGAATCTCCTCCGTGGCCATGCGCAAATGAAAGTGGTCGGCGAAAAACCTGTAAGCCTGAAGGCGATTGTCGAGGAGGTAGTTGTGCGTTCCCGGATCGCGGTTTTCGTAGAAGGCCAGATGCTGTTCCTTCCCGAAGATTCGGAAAAAGGGTTTGAGATCGTCAAAAATGTAAGGCTTCACCAGCATGGCGCGGAAACAGCAATCGTCCTCGGCGTTGTGAATCAAAAGCGTCGGGCGGGGGGCGCGCAAGGCGACCAGGTTCGTGTAATCCTCGCCCGCGAGAAAATCAGTCGGTGTCTCCTCGACTTCGTCGGTATCCACCGGGTGGGTGATGTTCGATTCGAGGGAGCCAAAGCCGGCCACTTCCACCATTACGGCAACGCGCGGGTCAAGAGCACTGAGCACAATGGTCTGCCACCCGCCGCCGGAGAGGCCCGTAACCCCCAGGCGGCTCGGGTCAACTTGCGGAAGCTCGGCAAGATAGTCGAGCCCGCGGCGCATCGCCAAATAAAAGAGCCCCAGCGCGTTCGCGCCCACCAGGTCCAGGTGGGCGCCGTAGTCGTGGGCATTCTGTTTCTGGTCGAGTTCACCCATCCCGATCCATTCGGGGTCGAGGGTTACGATTCCGCGTTTCGCGAAATTGATACACGCCTTCTGCGCGTATTCCACGGCCTTACCACCAACGTACTCATGCCCCTCGACGTACACGATGGCCGGAGTCTTACCGCTGGGCTTTTCCGGCTCGTAGAGGATCGCCGTTGACCAGTAACCGGGAACGATTTCAAAGCGCAGTTTCCGCCACCGGTAGCCTTGGCCATTTTCGACCGGGCCCACTTCCTCGAACCGCGGCCGGGATTCCACCCACTCGTGCGGCCAACCGTGGAACGCAATGTCACTAAGCATGTGCTGGCGCAGCCTGGCCGCCTCGCGGGTCCACTGCTCGGGGCTTTCGGGCACCGGGAGTTTGGGAATCCGTTCCATCATGTAGCGCTGCACCTGGTACGCCGTTACCGGGACAGCCTGAATGGACGCCTCAAGCACTCGCGTAACCGATTGGGGAGTAGTCTGGGCTTGCGCAAAAGCCACGCTCAACAAAGTGGCGAGGATGAACCGTTGTATGGAATGCATGATTCCACCTCCTGGGGATCGGAGTTCACCTTATCGGTGACAGAGGGCTCCCGATCGGTCGGGATTGGTCAGGCCCTCGTATTCGTTAATGCCGCCTTCTGAATCGCGCGGCCCGGTTCCGAGCTACGCAGCCTTGCTGAAAGGACACGGAATGGCTCGTTAGAATGCACCTGACAGGGCCCGAGGGGGAGTCGAGGGTCCACCGGTGGTGGCGCAGGGCAGCGGAGAACTGGACGAGCCCACAATTGGAGGAATCGCAGCCAGGCTGCCAGGAATTCGCGCGCGCATGGGATCAACGCGAAAGCACCGCCAGCAAGGCCTGATAATTATCCACCAGGAAACCCTCGTAGCCGTGCGGCGCCCCGTCCCACGACTTCCAATCGTAGGAATTGCCGTTGGGACCAAATCCCTGGAAGCCCCCTTTTTCATATCCTCTGAGCAAGGGAAACAGGATGGCGTCGGCGTCGGCGCGCCGGCCCAATTGGTACAGGGCCTGGAGAGTGAAGTAAGTATAGTCCCCCGCGGCGCCGCCATTTTCGTAGATCTGGAAACTATCGGAACCATCCTCTTTTGTACCCCCGCCCGAACTCAGCTCGTGATGAGCGTAATCCTCCCGGCGAATGGGTACCAGGTTGCCAGGCAGGCCGTATTCAAAATAGGTGTAGCCCACCTCTTTCATCTTGGCGAGCAGGCGGTCCATGATCTGGTTCGCTTTGTCGCGGGGAACCAAACCATAGGTGATGGCCACGCTATTCACGAACAGGAAGTAGTAATCGTGCAGCTTTCCGTCGGCGCTTCGCCAGCCGCCCAGCACTCCCGTGGTGGGATTGTAGAAGGTGTCGAAATAGACCGATCGCAACTTCTCGGCGCGCGATGCATACAGTTGGGCGTCGGTGGGCTGGTGGGCTTGCCGCGCCAACTCCGCCATTCCCATCAAGGCACGGTAAGCCAACGCATTGGAGTAGGCGTCCTGATGGCCAAAACCGATAGTATCCCACCAGTTGGCCGGGCGCACGGTGAGTTCCTCAGGCCATGAGCCGGAATTGCCACTCAAGGGGTATTCCAACAGCCCCTTGCCATCGCGATCCATCGCGAGCATCTTCATAGCCCAATCTTTCAGCCCCGGATAGTTTTTACTCAGCCAGGCATTATCTTTGCTGCCTTGAACGTAGTCCGAGGCGGCGATCAGCAACGAGGGATAGGAATCCAGGAAATCGTACGGGACATCCGGCTGGACTCCCGCGATGCCATACGCCTTCATCCCGCTGAGGTAACGATCCAAGGTCTGGCGTATCAGGTCCAGTGCGGTCAGCCCTGATGCAAGGGGCGGAGTGCGCACGGCCATGGAGGAATACTCAAATACTGTGAAGGCGCACGGGTCGCTGGCGGCGTGGTTGGCCAGCACGCGTAACCGGGGGGTCAGTTGAAAGATATTGAGCCAATTGCGGCGGAATCCGTCGAAGCGGGAGTCGCGTGCAAGTTCCGGCGGGCCAGGATAAATGGCCACCACTTCCAGGTTGTAATCGATGTCGGGCATTCCCGCGGAGGCGGCGGGAAAGGTCACCTTCACGTAATCGCCCGCCCGTTTAGACTGTGGCCTGCCGGGTGACGGATCATCAGCATGCCGCAAGGCGTCGTACCCCAGCGCCAACCCCTTCGCACGACTGGAAGTAATTCGGAAGGTCCCCTGATCAGGCAGATGGAGAAGCGCCGGCAGGCGCACGCTGCCGTCATCGTTCATGAGCCCCAGCAGCGTGGCATGGTTGATTTGAGAATTGAAGTTCAGAACCAACGGCGGGGGCGGGTTCCCTTCGGCGAAGTGCGAGCGCAGGTGAATTTGTCGCGCCGTGAACTCGAACGTCCATCCCGGCGGCGCCGGGGTGCGAGTTCCCGAGACACGATACTCAAACGTCGAGCTGACACGGTGCAGTTCATATGCTTCTTGCGGCTTGGCGGGCGGCCGCAGTGCGCTCACGCTAAGCTTGTTCTTGCCCAGTGAGTCCACGGCCAGTGCCACAAAGGCAGGCTGGTCCTCAGCTAATTCGACACGCAGGAAAGCGGAATGATATTGCCGTATGTTGTTCTGCTGTCCTGCCGCGCCTAATGCGAACGCAAAAAGCGCAGGTATTAAGAGCACAAGTTTCTTGCCCATAGGTTGCTCCTTGAAGGGGTGTGTCTCAGCACATTTGAGACTTATCGAGTCTTTGACGAATCGGCAGTTCACTCCCCAATTCACCCCGTGGTTGACGATCCACTTGGCCCGGATTGTAGTGGAACCGGCGGTCGAGGTTTACCATTTTCCTTCATCCGTTGCAGGCAACGCTATCATCGTCCGCCGGCCGGGGGGGAGCCGCACCACGCGCGATCATCCGGTCGAGCGTGAGGATATTCAACATCAGTTGGCGGAGGGGATGATAGTTGTCCTGGCGGCCGACGTGCGGCTGCAAGGTCATGGGGCGGTCGGCGAAAAGCATGTAGCCGGCGGAGTAACCGCGCTTCTTCTGCCAGAACTTCTCGTTGATAATCTGGTGGGCCATGCCGAAGTACTCTGCCGCCCACGCGGCGCCGGTTCGCTCAAACACGTTCAGCGTTGCGACGAGCACTTCATTTTGGCACCACAGGCACTTCATGTATTCATATTCGCCGGTGAAATGCAATTTTTGCGTGGTCCCGGGTGGGGTCTCGACCGGCCATTGATACGTGGGGTGGTCCACATTGATCCACTGGGAGAGTCCGCCGTAGATGTAGTCCCAACCTACGTTGAGGTGGTGACGAATGCCCTCGGCGCAGGTCTTCCATAGCGCCTCATCGTGGCGGCGGTTCGCTTCGTCCATGACCATCCACAAGGCTTCGACCGAGTGGCCGAAGCGCGACTTCTGGGCCTCCTCTTTAGGCCTCGTGAAGTCGTAATACAACATTTCCGTATTCAGGCCGATAGCGGGGTTGTATTGTCGATTCATGATGGCGTCCAC
The DNA here is from genome assembly GCA_050010335.1 of Terriglobia bacterium. Taxonomy (GTDB): domain Bacteria; phylum Acidobacteriota; class Terriglobia; order UBA7540; family UBA7540; genus Bog-366. Next base: position 14,011 of record JBEKLF010000161.1, on the reverse strand, counting down.
GGAGCGGTCCGCGATCGCGGCGATTTCCGGATCGCTCCCCCGCGCGAGCATCTGGGTGGCGAGGGTGAGGTTCAGAAACCACAACCCCTGAGGCCGCACGGCGCGCTGGCTGCCCCATAGATAGGGGAAATCCGCTCCCCGGTACCGGTAAGCGGGGCTGTCGAAGTCCCGGAAGAGCTTCTTCAGGAGGGCGAAGGCAGTTTCACGAGACTGCTCGTCTCCGCTGGCGGTGGCGTATTCGTGCAGGCCTTCGGCGAGGTGGTACATCCCTTCGGTGTCGCCGCTGTAGGGCCTCAGGACTTTCCCTTCCCGCGACAACGATTCCGCCCACCAGCCGTCTTTCTGTAGCGCGTACTTAAACACAAATTCCTTGGTCCTTCCCGCCACCTCCAGAAACTGGGGGTCATTTCCAAAGTGGTTATACAGGAAACTGTAAACCCAAATGGCCCGCCCCAGGAACCAGAGGTTCTTGCCGGTATCGAGGAGTGTGCCGTCGTAATCCAGACTGCACATCAGGCCGCCGTATTGGTGGTCGATTCCGTGCTGGTCCCAGAAGGGGAGAATCACCTGAAAAAGCTGGTCGTAATACCATTGCCGCAACTCCGGAAGGCGCATGCCTGCCAGCCGCACCTCGGAAGGTGATGCCGCATCCCGGCGCGGTCCACTGACGCTCTGCGCCCTTCCCAGACGCGCCATCCCCAGTCGCACTGCCGCGGCTCCCGTCAATCCCAGAAACGCACGCCGTTTCACCTCTCCGTACTCCTCTCTGTTTCGATGTGCACGGCGGCAGCATGGTCGGGAGGGAGGGTCAAGCTAAAGACCCCGCGATTCTCCTTGTGCTCGACCGGCACGGCATGGCCTGAGACCATGTCTTTCCCGCGCAACCGCGCCTGCCCAGGCCAGGGTATTTCCGCCGTGATGCTTGATGGGCGGTGTCCCCAATTCAGCACGTAAACAAGCCGTTCATCCTCACGGCCACGCGAATGCACCACGCCTTCCACGGGTCCAGCGTTGGCGGCGGTGGCTATGTGGATGGGAGGCTTTACCCCCGCCGATTGCCAGACTGCCCGCAACAGGGCGGCGGCGCCGGGGTCATGGTTTTCCAGCAGAGGGATGCCCAGCGAGAACCCCAGCAGAATGGTCTGTCCCTTGCCCGTGCGCCGCACCACCACGGCGGGCGTCCCGGTTTTTTCAAAAACCGCTACCACTTTGCCTTCGCTCCCTTTCTCTAGTTGCAATTCTTCTCGAAACACCCGGCCCATCAATTGGTTGGGCAGGCTAACTCCCTTCAGCAACCCCGCCGGCTCCGTCACGCGGATTTCCCAGGGGATGTGACTGGCCACCAGGTCGTGCCGCCGTGCTCCGAATAGCTTCTCCATGCCCAGCCCGGGATTCACCCGATAACCCCGGTCGAGTTCGTTGATGATACCGAAGCGGGCGTCCGCCAGCACCGTGCCACCACCCGCGACGTAGGTTCCGATGGCGTCCGCCACATTCTGCCGGAGACACAGGTAGAAGGGGAAAATGACCAGCTTGTACGGCTTGAGGCTGTCCGCCGTCACTTGCCGTCCATCGAGGACGTTGATGCGCACCTGGTCGTTCCACAACGAATGATAAATTCCCATCAGATTTCGAACTGTGAACGAATCCCAATCGCCCCCTTGTATTTTGGCTTTCAGATCACCCGCCACATCGTAGACCACGGCGACTTGCGGAGCCAACGGTTTACTATCCAGGAAAAGGTCGGGGTCTGAATTCAGCGCCCGGGCAGCGTCCCCCGCGGCCACGGCGCGGCCGGTGACGCTGCCGTCGGAGGCTGCCAGTCCGCGGCCGAAGCCTTGCCACTCGTCCATATGGGGACGCCACTGCCAGAAGTAAAACGCCTTGGCGTCATGCGCCGCCATTTGCCAGGCCAGCATATGAATCCGGTTGTAGTCGTAAATGGCCCCCGGCTCGTCCCCGTAGCGGGTGAACCCGGTCTGGGGACCGGACTGCACTTCCGGCATCACGAAAGGCTTGCCGTTCGCCGCCGCCGCGTCGTGGGCCGAGGTTAGCTCCAGGCTGGTCATCCACGGTGTGTCCCACATCGCCTTCGCTTTGGCGAGCTGTTGCGGATTGTCTTCGGCGCTACGCGTCGGAATATCGGGATAATAGGACAGTCCATATTCGTCGACGAATTTCGCCATCGTCCAGTCATCCTGTCCATAAATACCCACTCCCCCATTGGTCACGGTACTGCCCACGTCATGGGTCCGGGTGGGATGCACCCGGTCGATGGATTTCACCAGTTCGTTCAGATGTTGCAGGATGTGGCTGGTGGCGTACCAGTAGAACAGCGGGCGATCAAATCCTGCGTACTCCTGGTTCAGCAGCGGGTCGTTCCACTGAAGGTACCAGGCAGCGGGGCTTCCATACTTTTCGAGTCCCCATTTCTCAAACCATCGGTCGAAGTCAGGATCTCCTTCTCCCGTTTGCCGTTCACCCGCGGATAAGGAGAACCCCTCCATATGGGGTTCGTCCCAGATGTTATAGGCAATCACCGAGGGGGAATCCTTAAAGTGTTGGACGGTGAGGATGGAGTAGTCATCGATCAGACGCATGACTTCCGGGTTGGCATAGGAAAGCCTCGCCTCGCGACCCACGCCGTCAATGATCGGCGAGAACCGGTCCGGCCATTTTGCCTCCGCGTAGTCTGGAAGCAGCCCGCTCCAGAAAACCGTGGGCATCGCGCGGAGGCTCAGGCGCTCGGAGGTCTTCAGAATGAGATCGGTCTTGGTGAAGTCCGGCTGGGGGTTGCCAGGCGTCAGCAGAAAGGACGGGCATATTTCAATTGTGTTGATGCCGGTCGCGGCGATGGTTTCCAGGTCGCGGACGATCTGTTCGTTGCTCGTCGAAGGAAGAAAAATATAAACGGTCCCTACTTCGTAGGTCCGCTGGGCGCTACGGGCACCTGCCGCAGAGAGCAATAATGAAACCACCAAGCCCACAAGATACCGTTTCATGCAGCCTCCTTGCAGCTTATTGGCCCAAAAGGCGTTGGATGTTACTCCCAAGGACTAATGCCTCCTGCTGGTTCGGCAATTTCAGCAGCTTGACGGAATAAATCTCAACGCGAGGATCCAACTCCGGCGCGAATGAACCAAACAGAATCCTGTCGGTGGGAAGTTCGCGAGCTGCCATTTCTAGATATTTGCGGCTGACGACGCTGGAGGTCCCCACATAGACATTCGGAAACCGCTTCACCAAGTCAATGGCTTCGTAATGCGCCCACCATTGCCACGAACGGTAGGCCCCCAGATGCGGCAGGATGAATTGCACCGAAGGATAAGCGGTGGCGATCATATAATAGGCCCGGCCGGGGCCGGGATATTCTCGGAGATCGGGGTAGTAAATCACGGGAATATTCAGTTCCGCCACCACGTCCAGGAGTTCCCGAGTCGGATGCCCATCCGACCTCACCCCCTTCAATCCCAGCGATTTCACTTCCGCGGTGAGCAGATGCCGTAACTGTCCTGCCTCCTGTTGCGGGTTGTGCACGGCAAATCCGATTAATCTCTCAGAATACTTCTCACAGACCTTCGCCACCTGCTGGTTGGGCAGGTCGTAGAGCGGGTTTCGAGGAGCCATGACGCAGGATCGATCAATACCTGCCGCCGCGCTGCGTTCCAGCAGTGCCTCGACCTTATAGTCTACCCCATGAGGCAGCGAGCCCCAGGTTTCTCCACTGCCGATTTGTGCGTCGGAATCAATGACCAATGGTGCCATCGACAACTCCTGACGGGTGAGATCCTATACGCGGCCTCCCAGGAGGCGCAGGATGTTACGCCCAAGAACCAGTTCCTCCTTCTCCTTGGGCAGGTTTAAAACCCGAATCTTGAAGATTTCCAGCCGGCAATCAATCTCCGGCTCGTCCGATCCGAAAAGGATTTGTTCCGCCGGCAATTCTTGGATCGCCTTTTGCAAATACTCCGTGATCACCACCGCAGCCGTATCCAGATGAACATTGGGATAGCGTTTGGCCAAGTCGATGGCCAGTAGATGTTCTTGCCAGTTCTCCGACTGGTCACTTCCCAGGTGGGGGATAATGAAATTAATCGTTGGGTAAGAGGGAAGAAACTCATTGAAGAGTTCCATATGTTGGTTGGAATCGTACAAGATTGGGATGCCTAATTCCTTTGCCGCATCCAGGATTTCCGTATTCGGTTGCGAATGGAGTTTCAATCCACGTAAACCCAAGTCGTGGATCTCATGGAACAACATCGGGCGGATTGTGCCACCACTCTCCGTCTCGGCATCGTGCCGGGCGAATCCGGCGAACCTCTCTGGATAGCGTTGGCACATTTGGGCGATATCCTCATTGGCTTTTTGATAATTGGTGTTGTCGATTGGGAAAATGATGGTTTTTTCGATGCCGGCTTCTTGTGCGTGCTGGAGGATTATTTCCGGGTCGGCCACCGTGTCCCAAGGGGCGCTCAGCTCCTCTTTCGTGCCGGGCTCCCGGGAGATCCCAACGTGGGCATGGCAATCAATGACCCTCGGCTTGCCTTGTGGGAGTTGCGCGGCGGAACCAACCGAAGCCTGCTCGCCACTCGCCCACCGGCTTGCTACTCCACTCGCCAATAAGACTCCGGTGTTGGTCAGGAATGCCCGCCGAGATGATTCGATTTTTCTGCTCACCATTCTCGTATCCTTTCGGCCGACCAGGCCTCGCGTGGCGAACTCGGGCAAGCTCCTACGCGAGCTTCAACAATTCCCTGTTCCTTAAGGGGGGGGCATATTACCGATCGAGCCGGGCGACGGCTTCCAAATGCATGTGGTAATTGATGCGGCGGGTAAGCTCAGCGGAAGGGATCGGCCTCCGAAGTCCAGACGCACCTGGGCATCTGCCGGGCGAGTATTCAACCATTGGACCACCCAATACCATCCTCCCTCCGGTTCGGGAGACAGAAAAGCCAGCGCTTGAACCCCCGCGTAGTCGCCGTCCATCTGGGCCCGCACCGCACCGGGCCGCACGAACTTGCTGAAATGTGCCAGGTAGTAATACAACCCGGTATAATACACTTTTTGGGTGTCCCGGTTAATGACCACGACGGGCTGTTGCACGTTAGGGTCAGGATCGCGGTGGACGGGTGACACCATCCAAGGCCCCCCATGTTGGTCCAGGATCATATTCCAGTAGACCCAGGCGGAGGCCCCCGCCTGGATGTCCGAGAAAATCATGTTGCCCCAGAACGTTCCATCCGCGAAGTCGTACTGCGGTAAAGGTCTCGTCTGCTGCGCCGCGGCATCGTTAGCGTAACAGACTTCCGTCATCCACAGGGGCAGGTCGGGGTAGGCTTCGTGAAGGCGTCGGATTTTATCGAAATTGCTTTGCTGCTGCAAATAATCATAGCCATGATAGGGGAGTGCCTTCACATATTGTCGAGCTTCCGAGTCATCCAGAACTGCCGGATAGTATTGGGCGGCTTGCCAACGGAACGGGGCTTCACTCAGCATGATCTTGCTCTTCACACCGGCCTTTTGGAGAAGCGGGCCAACATGGTTCTTGAGCAGGTCACGGATCTCGGGGTAAGAAATCGCCGTATATCCCCCCTCACCGGCCCTCGGCTCGTTAAACAAACTCAGGTAATCAATAAACACGCCCTGCCTTTGGTACTCCTGGAGGTAGCGCAAGTAATAGTGAGCGAGGGCATCATAATACTTCGGGTCGACGTCCTGATGCTTCTCAACATCCCTCAGCATCCAGTCGGGAGGGTAATCCATCGGCGATTGCAGCACAAATTTTCCATACTGGCGCGCGCGCTTGATGTAGGTAATGACCCCGTTCGGTCCAAGGTCCCGCTGAATGGAAAAATGGTTCATCTCCACGTCGCCCGGGGTATCGTCGTAGGTGTAATACGGTCCCGCCGACATGGAATCCGTTCCCGCTATCGGAGTCTTCATCGCGGAATAGCCTGCTCCCTCGACCGGATCAAAAAGCGACCGAAGGACGGCCTCCTGATCAGCGGGGGGAAGATCCCCCAGGCAAAGCATTCCGGCTTCGAGAAACGATGCCCCGAATCCCTCCATCCGCTGGAGCATCACCCCCGTCTCGATGTTGTAGGCCGGAGCGCTACTTGTCGCTTGGGGTTGGAAATGGACCGGGGGCTTCACGGTCAAGCGCTCTCCCGCATTCGACGAGACCACCACCTTTACTTCCTGCCCGAGCGCTGACCCCAAACACAGGCTCGCAAGGAAAATGCCCAGCAGGCAATAGAGCGCCCCACGCATCGTACGGGGGGATGCAGATTCGCGGACGTGTGAATTCAGTCTCACATCGCTCTCCTTTGCGTAAACATGGCCTCTCAGCGCTTGTACTCGTAGGCGCCGATATCATATCCGGACCCTTGCGGGCGGGGTACTCCGATAAAATCGGTTTTTACTTCTTTTAGCTCAACTCCGCTGTCCACTAGGGGGGAAGTGGGGGTCGGCCGAAGGTCCCTACCAGCGACATCCACGAATTGGGGATCGATTCCCCACAGATCGTGCGGATAGGGGGTTTGGCTGCCCTCCTTGCCGGGAGGCAGGCAATCGCTCATGGATTGCAAGTTGTATCCTACGACCCATCCCTCCTGTGAGCCCGATCGTGCGGTCAGATAACTTCGCCGATGGCTGCCCACATCGTAAAAGGCATTATTCTCGACGGTCGCGAACTTTACATCCTCCTGCAGGAAAACTGCAGAAAAGTTAATCCGATAGAAGGGGTTGTTCAACACTTGCACAGAAGTGATACTTTCCGTTGCGCTCTTGCTGTGGATATTCAAGGGCCCGCAGTCCATGAAGATGTTGTTTCGATACAACAGGTGGCTAACCGTCCCGGAGGCATTGTCGACCATCGATGCCTGTCCGCCAGGGCTGCTGGGATCAAGATCACAGAGGTTTTGCTCAAAGGTTATATTGGTGGCTGGACCCCAGGTTTGCCAGCAATCAATATGCGGATCAAGGTTGCCCAGGTCAGAAAGCATGATGTCATGGATGCGGTTGCCACGAAAAACATTGCCGGTCCCAAAAAAGCGCATGCCGTCCGCGTCCGCCCCATACCACGCAGGTCCGCCGGAAGGATATTGGATCGTATGACTGACGTCGTTATCCTCGATCAGGTTCTCCCTGCCTTCGACATGGATGCCGGAATTGTTGGCCCGATAAATCCGATTTCCTTTGATCACGTTGTGGGCAAGCCGAGGCAAATTGGGGTCGCCTTGGCCCGTCAACATGATCCCGTCGTGGTAAAGATCGTGGAGGTAGTTGTCCAGGATTTCATCGCACTGGCCTTGCAAGTACACCCCATAGCTTTCGCGCGGCAGAGTAATGTGGTTAGTGATCTCAAACCCTACCACTCGGATATAATCAGCGATGATCGTGAACCCTTCCGTCAGGGCTCGGCCTCGGGCCTCGAAACTGATCGGGCGCTGGGGAGCGCCGGAGCGCGTTACCGAGATGCGCTCCGCATAATCCCCTTCAGCTACCAGGACCGTATCACCCGGCTGTGCAGAGTCGGCGGCCTTTTGGATGGTTTGCCACGGGGAGTCAGCAGTTCCACCATTAGCATTTTTCCCCCTTTGGGCGTCGACATACAGGGTGCTCGCAGGCCCCGTAGAAACGCATAGGGCGAGCCCCGCCGCAAACATCAATCCCCTTGTAACCTCTTTACGCATGCGCTTTGACCTCTGGCATCCGAGTGTCACATCGATCTCTTTTGCGTAAACCCATCCTCTCAGCGCTTGTACTCGTAGGCGCCGATATCATATCCCACCCCTTGCGGGCGGGGTACTCCGATAAAATCGGTTTTTACTTCTTCTAGCTCAACGCCGCTGTCCACCAGGGGGGAAGTGGGGGTCGGCCGAAGGTCGCTGCCGGCGACATCCACGAATTGGGGATCGATTCCCCACAAATCGTGCGGGTAGGGGGCTTGGCTGCCCTCCTTGCCCGGTGGCCGGCCATCGCTCATGGATTGCAAGTTGTACCCTACGGTTAATCCCTCCTGGGAGTCCGATCTCGCGAGCAGATAACTTTCGCTGTGGCTACCCACATCGTAAAAGGCGTTATTCTCGATGGTCGCGTACGTCGCCCCGGCGAGGAGCAAAACCCCGGGAGCGGTGATCCGGTAGAAGCTGTTGTTCAATACTTGTACAAAAGTGATGTTCTCCCCGGTCCTTGCTTCGACAAGAATCCCCGCCCCCAGGTTCATGAAGATGTTGTTTCGAAACATCAGATGATTAACCGGCCCGGAGGAATTCTCGATCATCGCGACCTCGTCATCCTCTCCGCCATGGCGGCTGGGATTCATGTCGCACACGTTTTGCTCAAAGGTTATGTTGATCGCTGGACCCCAACTTTGAAAGCAGTCAACATGCGGATCAAGGTTGCCCAAGTCAGTAAACACAATGTCATGGACGCGATTGCGGCGAAAGATATGGCCAGTTCCGAAAAAGCGCATGCCGTCCGCGTCCGCCCCATCCCACGCCGGCCCGCCGGGAGGATATTGGATCGTATGACTGATGTCATTGTCCTCGATCAGGTTCTCCCTGCCCTCGACGTCGATGCCGGAATTGTTGGCCCGATAAATCCGATTCCCTTTGATCACGTTTTGGGCGACCCGCGGGGAATTGGGGTCATCTTCGCCCGTCAACATGATTCCGTCGTGGTAAAGATCGTGGAGGTAATTGTTCAGGATTTCATCGTGCTGGCCGTGCAAGTACACTCCATAGCTTTCGCGCGACAGCGTGATGTGGTTGGTGATCTCGAACCCTACCACCCGGATATAGTCAGCGATGATCGTGAACCCTTCCGTCAGGGCTCTGCCCCGGGCCTCGAAACTGATCGGCCGGTGGGGAGCGCCGGAGCGCGTTACCGCGATGCGCTCCGCATAATCCCCTTCGGCAACCAGGACCGTATCCGCCGGCTGGGCAGAGTCGGCGGCCTTTTGGATGGTTTTCCAGGGGGCGTCGGCCGTTCCGCCATTGGCATTGTTTCCCCTTCGGGCGTCAACATAAAGTGTCCTCGCAGACACCGTAGAAACGGACAGGGCGAGCCCCGCCACGAACATCAATACCCTTATAGCCTCTTTACGCATTCGCTTTGACCTCTGGCATCCGGTGGTAGGAATCGGGATACTGCAAAATGATCCCCTCAAAATCCTTGAAACCATAAAGCTGAAAACCACAACGATGGCGCGACCGGTCCTTCTGCCACGGGCTGCTAACCTGAATTTCTCGCCAGACCATGCCATTTTCTTCAAATGATCGGTCGGAAAGGCGGGGCTAAAACAGTTTGTGTGAATACCTGGATTTGTAGCGGCGGGCTATCACCGCCGGTTTTGAGAATCAATGACTTTGGTGCTCATCGAGTACGGCTACAGCGCGCCAAGGGATGTTTTCACACAAACCCTGAAGGGCCCTTGGCGAACCACGGTGGCTCCCCAGGGTTGCAAGCGACCGCGAGGTACACTCGGCACAGGCCGGGTTTACCTTGCGTGTTTAGAGGCTCTCCACGCACGAAGGAGAGCGGGATCACCAATAGAGTTTTAAACCCAACTGCACTTCCCGCGGACTGTTTATCTGGGAACCGACCACGCCAAATGATCCGGAATTGACCGAGGCGTTGGGTCCGCCAAACTGCGGGTGATTGAGGGCGTTGAATGCCTCAAGCCGGAATTCCAGCCGTGATCCCTCGCGCATTTTCTTCAGCGGGATTTCCTTGAACAGCGAGAGATCTCCATTCTCAGCGCCCGGGGAGCGAACGTTGGGGAGCAGCGGGGGACCGGTCCCGAGCGTAAAGGGCGCCGGCGTCACAGCCACCTGGGGATTGGAAAAGTACTGCTGCATCCAGGCGGACTCCGGCCCGCCAGCCCGGTGCAAAGGTGTGAGCAGGTTGGGCTGTTGGCCGTAGCCACCCGGAAGCGCCTTTCCGTTCGTAAGTGAGAAACCGATCGGCTGGCCACTACTTATACGCCAAATGCCGTTGGTTTGCCATCCCCCCAGGAACCCATTCACCCACGAGTTCCATTTACCCCCCCATCGCATCCCTTGGCCGAAAGGAAGCTGATAAACATAAGCGATCTGAAAGACCTGCGGGATATCATACTCGGAAAGGGCGCGCTCCAACTTCAAGTTGTTGGGGTCCTGAGAGTGACCCCATCCACCCAGGAACGCCATGCCGGCCCCCTGGATCGACGCGTCGTCAATCGACTTGGAATTGGTATAGGAGGCAAGGAATTGCAGACCCCGCGAAAATCTCTTTTCCACGCGCAATTGGAACGCGTTGTAGATCGAGTTCGCCCACGGAGGCTCGTCCAGGTCCATCCCGGTGTACTGAGGGAATGGAAGTTCCAGTTGCGCCTGCTGGACATATTGACTCGAAAGGCTGCTCAGGGAATTGGTAATAACTCCATAGAAGGGGTTGGCCACATAGGAGTTCAAGGCCGTGATTTGATCGGCCGATGCGTGCTCAACCGAAGGACCCAGATAATCGAGGCTATTGAAGCCGCCGAAGGGAAGAGCGGTGCCCTTGGTGCCGACGTAATTGGCGTCCAGGAGTATCCCCCCGCCGAGCTCGTGCTGAAACCCCACACTCCAAGTTTGCGTGTAACCTGTTTTATTCCACTGGGGGTTGGGGCCGCTGATACCCAACCCGACATTCGTCAGCGCCCCTTGGGAACTGCCTGTGGGCATAATTGGACCACCGGGGAAAGGATTGTTAATGGTTGCCCACGGTGTCGCGCCGTCGTTGTTCCAGGTGGTCAACTGCGGACTAGTCGATGTGGCTCCATCAAGTCCCATGGATTCCCCAGGGCCGAATTGGTACAGGTTAAAAAACAGACCATAGCCGCCACGCAAAACGGTTTTGGGCGTCAAGCGATAGGCAAGACCGATGCGCGGCTGGAATTCCTTGTAGTAGGGGTCGGGGAGTATCCACCGATTTTTCGGGCTCGTAAAAACATCACCGCCCACCAGGTTGGGCAGGCCTGGTACCTGGAGGGGAGAAGCCATCGTCGGGTCAAAATAATTGAAACGGTTCTCACGGTCGGTCGCCGGGAGTTCCAGGTCCCATCGCAAGCCGAGGTTGACGGTGAGTTTTTCCGTCGCACGCCACTTGTCTTGGAAGTATGCCCCATACTCCTTGGAAGTTGCCGCGGGCGCAGTCGGAATGGTCATTCCTCCATCCCCGCTATTGTCAGTACTGGTGCCGGTCATGAACGTCGCCATGCCATCGCCGCCCGATACCGAATTGGGATACTGGGAGGTCCCAAGGGCGTCGAAGAAGAACCATCCCATGGTGGGGGAAGGTTCAAAGTTATTCTGCTGCATGATGCGCAACTGCACACCAGTTTTGAAGTCGTGCTGCCCCCGAATATGGTCGACGCTAACCAAAAGGTCGAGTGGGGTTTGACGGGACACGTTGGTAACTGACCAGGCTTCTTGCCCGATGTTGTCGACGCCACCGGGAGCACCATACGGAGAGATGCTGTACATGGGAGTGGTGTTGACTCCGCCGTCCAGCATGTAAGCAGGCAGGTCGAGGGCTTTGAGCACGTTAAAGCTGGGGAACTCATTGGATATGCTGGTATTCACCCAGCCTCCACGCACCATCCCCGCAGTGATGTCGAGCACAGTGTTTGGCCCGAAGCTATACGTGGCATTGACAGCCCCCGTAGTTGACCCGGACGAGCCGGGGTTGCTTGCGCAGGGGTCCATTACATTACCGTAACAGCTCGGGGGACGGGACGGGTTCGCGTCGTGACCAAATCTGCCATTGACTTGGAGATGATCGCCAAACCGGCGATCAATTCTGAACTCGTATTGATTGGTGTCAAAAAGATTGGCGCCACTTGCGTAGAAGTTCAGGTAGGGGTTGTACGTGGACGTCCCCACACCTGCGTTGGGAGCGGGAAAGTATTGCATGATAGCGTAGGCGCTGGGATTAATCAGATTTCCGGGCGCCGCCTCCAGTTGGAAGGGGGTGCCGATCAGGTTGGGATTGCCGGGGCTCTGATAGTTTGTCAGGTTGTTGAAGGGAATAAACGCGCTCCGAACGGGCCCGCCTGCACTTGCATTGTAAATGCCAGTGTATGGGTCCCAGATCTGACCGTTGGGATTTGAGCACATGCCCTGAGCATTGAACGTCGCTCCCGGCGCGGGGCCGTTTGGCCCATCTCCGCCGCACAGTTCGCCGAAATCCCCGGTCTTTTCCGCGGCGCTGGGGACGCCGCCGCTATTATTCGATAAGCTGCGAGTCCGCGTACCCTCGTAGGAAGCAAAGAAAAAGGTCTTGTCCTTCTGGATGGGACCTCCGAAGGTCACTCCAAAGTCGTTGTACCGCAGAGGCGGCAGCCCTATTCCATAGGCGTTATTAAACCAGTTGTTGGAGTCGAGAGCCTGATTGCGGAGAAAGTCGTAGACGTCTCCATGAAATTGGTTCGTACCCGAGCGCATCACCAGGTTAATGACGGTTCCGCCGCTAAAACCCGTTTCCGCGCTGAAGTTGTTTTGCTGAATCTTGAACTCCTGCACTGTTTCCAGGGAGGGAGTCCATTGAAGAGATCGCGCTCCATATTGATAAGAGGCCAGTGTCGTGCCATCCAGCAAGACGTCCGCAACGACATTCCGCATGCCGTTCGAAATGAAGTTATTACCCCCTGATCCCGACGAGGTCGAGGAACCTGCGGTCGGAAGCGTTCCCGGCGCTAGGAATGCCAAGTCGAAGGGATCCCGGCCATTCAAGGGTAAATCATTCATAAAAGTTCGGTTGACTTCCTGTCCCGTCACGGCGTCCTGCGTGTGTAAGAGGGGGGCCGATCCGTGGACCTCTACAGCTTGAGTTGTACTGCCCAACTCCAGCTTCACATCGACGGAAGAGTTCTGGCCCACATAAAGCTGAATCCCCTCGCGAATATAACCCTTGAAGCCGGAAGCCTCCACTGTGAGCCGGTAGGTGCTGGGCGGGAGAGTTCGCAGCAAGTATCGTCCCGCTTCATCGGTGGTGGCTGCATATGTAAACCCCTTATCAACATCCGTCAAGGTTATCTTTGCGGATGGAACAACTGCACCGGAAGGGTCTGCAACCACGCCGGCCAGGGAGGCATTTGATGCTTGCGCCCACGCGCGCGGAGTACAAAGTCCTGTCAGGCAAAAAAGCGTTAAAAGTGCAGCCGTTGCAAATAGACAACGGCGTCGTAACTTGGCCCTATGAATCATGGGTGTTACCTCCATCGCGGACTGTCTGACGGAAACACGCCAAAAGAATACGACTATGAACGGCCCTGCGGTGATGGAGAGTTTTCGTTTCGGGATCGAAATACCCATTTTCTCCAACAGAGGGCCTGTGCGGTGCTTATTTACTCCACAAACCGTATATTTTCAAGATGACAAATTGTCGCTGGCAAATTGTCACATAGGCTCCAGAATCATACCCGCCCAGTTGCTGATTAGCGGGAACTACCCGCTCCTGAACCCACTCACGCAGAGCACTGATCTTCTCCTTCATGGTCACCGACAGCGGGCCGGTGGGCTGCAATTCCTTCTGGAGTAATGCGATTTTGGGATTATGGTAGGCAAATAGCCGGCAGAAATCCCTCTTCAAGGAATGTTGAAAGTGGCGCCGTAACGGAGTGTGAAGAGAATAGGCGAGGCGGCAGGGCGAATTTCCAACTGCGTCTGTCCCTGCCAGAAATCTCGATCAGATTGACATCATTGATCTTGTCGAAAGGCATTGCTGCCCTTCCGACCCTATGTTCGCTTCCCTACTTTCCGCGTTGTTCAGCCTCCGAGCTTGCTTCCGAACTCGAGCAGCACGGCAAATTGGCCACCCTTTGTGGTCGATCGAGTTTTTGGCAGGGACACCCGGCGGAAGGGTCTTATTCTAATGCGCGTTCAAGTTGAGACTAACAATCCAAGGCCAAGCCGTGAGACTGCGCAAGCGCTGCGGGTCTGCAGCGAGCCGGGGCAATCCCTGGTGCAACTGGCGGATGACGGCA